>NZ_JBITBT010000017.1:1285-172194 GCF_044452505.1 Amycolatopsis sp. NPDC051903
CGATCGTGACGGTGGCGGTTTCCGGAACGACCGCGACAAGGGCGGGTACCGCGACCGCGATGGCGGCGGTTTCCGCAATGACCGGGACAAGGGCGGCTATCGCGATCGTGACGGTGGCGGTTTCCGGAACGACCGCGACAAGGGCGGGTACCGCGACCGCGATGGCGGCGGTTTCCGCAATGACCGGGACAAGGGCGGGTACCGCGACCGTGACGGTGGCGGTTTCCGCAATGACCGGGACAAGGGCGGGTACCGCGACCGCGATGGTGGCGGTTTCCGCAACGACCGGGACAAGGGCGGCTACCGGGACCGTGACGGTGGCGGCACCCGCAACGACCGCGACGGTGGCTTCCGGAATGACCGCGGCTCGAGCGGCGGGTTCCGCAGCTCCGGATCGGGCTTCCGCAAGGATGATCGTGGTGGGTTCCGCGGGGACCGTCGTGATGATCGGGGCGGTTCGCGCGGGGTTGACCGCCGCGAGGGCGGCCAGCGTGACCGCGGCTCCTGGAACCGTGACGACAACCGGGGCGACCGCGGTGGCTTCCGCGGCCGTCGCGACTCCGCGGATTCGGGCCCGCGCAAGGACTTCGACCGCGCCGGCGACGAGCGTGCCGAAACGCGGGGCTTCGGCTCGGAGGACTTCGACCTCACCGACGACGATGCTCTCATCCCCGGCGGCACCACCCGCGACGACGACTTCGCCATCGCTGACGCCGGCGACGGCGACCGCTTCACCGCCGACCTGGTGGAAGACGGCGCTGCGGACGCGGACTTCGCGACTGACCGCGAAACCGGCGACGACCGGTCCTCTCGCGACAGCGACCAGGACGACCGGTCGACTGATGACGACGTCGCGCCTGCGACCGAGCGGTCCTCTCGCACCGACGAGGCGGACGCCGCCCACCGCGGCGATGTGATCGACGGCGCCGGTGGCCTCGAGGAGTCCTCGCGCGACGATCGTGACGAATCCGCCCGCGACAGCCAGGACGGCGGCACCGCCGACCGCGACCAGGCCGACGGCGCCGGTACTGACGACAGTGACGGCGACGAGCGATCCACCCGCGACGGCCGCGACAGTGTCGAGCCGTCCCACGGTGACGCCGTGGAAGGCAGCGAGCGGTCCTCGCGCGACCGCGACAGCCACGAGAGGTCCGGCAGCGACGGGCGCAGCGGGAGCGAATGGTCCGGTCGTGACGAGCGGGACGGTGGCGAGCGGTCCCACCGCGACGACCGCGATCGTCCGCGCCGTGACAGCCGTGACAGCCGTGACAGCCGTGGCGGGCGTGAGGACCGGCCGGGGCGCGGTGACCGCGACGAGCGGCCCGTGCGGGGCAAGCGCACCCGCGCCGGTGGGGAGGAGCTCGACGACGCGGCTCTGGCCCGCGAGCTGCTCGAAGCGCCGGAGCTGCCGGAGGGCGTGGAGTACTCCGATCTCGACGAAGAGGTCCGCCGTGAGCTGCTGACGTTGCCGAAGGGCCTGGCGGAGACCGTCGGGAAGCACCTGGTCGCCGCGGGTGGGTTGATCGACGTCGACCCGGAGGCGGCGCTGGAGCACGCCAAGTACGCCAAGACGAAGGCTTCGCGGGTGCCGATCGTGCGGGAGGCGCTCGGGCTGACGGCCTACCACGCCGGCAACTGGCAGGAGGCGCTGTCGGAGCTGCGGGCCGTGCGGCGGATGACCCGCAGCGACGAGCACCTCGCCATCATCGCCGACGCCGAGCGTGCGCTGGGCCGTCCGGAGCGGGCGCTGGACCTGGCGAAGGAAGCCGACAAGAACCGGCTGTCGAAGGCGACGCAGGTGGAGCTCGCGATCGTTGCCGCGGGGGCGCGGCGGGATCTCGGGCAGGTGGACGCGTCGGTGGTGTCGCTGCAAGGCCCGGACCTCGTGCCGTCGAAGCGGGACCCGTGGAGCGCGCGCCTGTTCTACGCGTACGCCGACAACCTGGCGGCCGCCGGGCGCAAGGACGAGGCCCTGCGCTGGTTCCTGAACGCGGCGGAAGCCGACAACGACGACGAGACCGACGCCGCCGAGCGGGCCGCGGAGCTCGCGGATGAGTGACGCGCTCCTGGCGGCCTACGACGCGGTCCTGTTCGACCTCGACGGCACCGTCTACCACGGCTCGCAGGTCATCGCGGGAGCGCCGGAGGCGGTCGCGGCGGTGCGGGAACACGGGGCGGCCGTCCGGTTCGTGACGAACAACGCCTCGAAGGCGCCCGAGGACGTCGTGGCGCACCTGCGCGGGCTCGGGCTGGCGGCCGAGGTCGACGAGGTGCACACGAGCGCCCAGGCCGCCGCCGCCGTGCTCGGCGAACGCGTGCCCACGGGCGCGCAGGTGCTGGTCGTCGGCACGGACTCGCTGGCCGCCGAGGTGATCGCGCAGGGCCTCACGACCACGCGCCGGACCGGCCCCGACGTGGCCGCCGTCGTGCAGGGGCACTCGCCGGACACGGCGTGGGCCGACCTCGCCGAGGCGTGCCTGGCCATCCGCGCGGGCGCGTTGTGGGTCGCCTGCAACGTCGACGCCACCCTGCCCACCGAACGCGGGCTGTTGCCGGGCAACGGCTCCATGGTCAACGCGCTGCGGTCGGCCACCGACACCGAGCCGGTCGTCGCCGGCAAGCCGCAGCCGCTGCTGCTCCAGACGGCCGCGCGGTCGGCGGACGCGAGCCGTCCGCTGGTCGTGGGCGACCGGCTGGACACGGACATCGCCGGTGCCGTCGCGGCGGGCGTCGACGTGCTCGCGGTGCTCTCGGGCGTGTCGACGGCGAAGGACCTCGTGCACGCGATCCCCGCCGAACGCCCCACGCACCTCGCCGCCGACTTGACCGCGCTCACCCAGCGCGCCGACGAGCTGAAGATCGGCCCGCGGCCCGGCTGGGAGATCACACCGGGCGACGCGCTGACCGTCCGCGGCGACGGCGCCGCGCTCGACCTGCTCCGCGCGCTGTGCCAGGCGGCGTGGGAGACGGGCGTGACCGAGGTGCGCGCGGACGGCGACGCGGCCGGGGCGGCGCTGACCGGGCTCGGCCTGGTCTGACTGGTAGTTTGGGACCGTGCAACCGAACGCCCCCCGGCCCGTGCCGGGCCCTCCGCCGGTACCCGGTCCCGGCCCGCAGCAGACCGATCCCCGCGCGGGGATCGACGAAGCCGTGGCGGGCCTGGACGACCTGAATTCGGTCCCTCTCGCCGAGCACGTCGACCGCTTCGAGGCCGTGCACACCGAGCTGACCGTGGCCCTGTCCAGCATCGACCGGGTCTGACCGGCGTGCCCAAACGGGCCCGCCTCGACGCGGAACTGGTTCGCCGCGGCCTGGCCCGCTCCCGGGAACAGGCGTCGGCGCTGATCACCGGCGGCAAGGTCACCGTGCGCGGGATGGTCGCGGCCAAACCCGCCACCGGCGTCGAGAACGACGCCCCCATCGTGGTCAAGGACGAGGACGACCCCGGCTGGGCTTCGCGCGGCGCGCACAAACTGCTGGGAGCGCTCGAAAGGTTCGGCCCCGAAGGGCTCACGGTCGAGGGCCGCCGCTGCCTCGACGCCGGCGCGTCGACCGGCGGGTTCACCGACGTCCTGCTCCGCCACGGCGCCGCCACCGTCGTCGCCGCCGACGTGGGCCGCGGTCTGCTCGACTGGCGGCTGCAGACCGACGACCGCGTGGTCGTGCTCGACCGCACCAACGTGCGCAACCTGACTCCCGACGTGCTCGGCGGCCAGGTCGACCTCGTCGTCGGCGACCTGTCGTTCATCTCGCTCAAGCTCGTGCTGCCGGCGCTCGTCGCGTGCGCACGCGAGGGCGCCGACCTGGTACCGATGGTCAAACCGCAGTTCGAGGTCGGCAAGGACCGGCTCGGCAGCGGCGGCGTCGTCCGCGATCCGGAGCTGCGCGTCCAGTCCGTGCTCGGAGTGCTCGCCGAGGCCGCGAAGCTCGGGCTCGCGTTGCGCGGCGTCGTCGCGAGCCCGCTGCCGGGGCCGTCGGGCAACGTCGAGTACTTCGTGTGGCTGCGTCGCCACGAGATCCGCCGCCAGGAGATCCGCCGTGACGAGGTTCGCCGTCAAGACGCGGGCGCACCCGGCACCGGCGATGGCACTGTGGACGACGTCGAGCGGCTCGTGCGAACCGCTGTCGAGGAAGGACCACAGTGACCACCGAACGCGAAGTGCTGCTCGTCGCGCACCCGGACCGGGAGACCACCCGGGAGGCCGCCCGCGAGGTGTCCGCGCGGTTCACGAAGGCCGGGATCCGGCTGCGCGTGACCGACGAGGACGTGCAGCGCCTCATCGATCCCGACGGCTGCATGGCCATGCCGTGCACCGTCGTCGCCCCGCAGGACGACCCGGCGCGCGGGGCGGAGCTGGTGTTCGTCCTCGGCGGCGACGGCACGCTGCTGCGGGCGGCCGAGCTCGCGCGCCCGGCCGGTGTGCCGGTGCTGGGCGTGAACCTCGGCCGCGTGGGGTTCCTCGCCGAAGCCGACTCCGACGCGCTCGCCGATGCCGTGCAGCGCGTGGTCGACCGCGAGTACCACGTCGAGGAGCGGATGACGGTCGACGTCACCGTGACCAACGGGGGCACCGAGCTGTACCGCACGTGGGCGCTGAACGAGGCGAGCGTCGAGAAGTTCTCGCGTGAGCGCGTGCTCGACGCCCTCATCGAGGTCGACGGCCGTCCGGTCTCCTCCTTCGGCTGCGACGGGGTCCTGTGCGCGACGCCCACGGGCTCCACCGCGTACGCGTTCTCCGCCGGCGGCCCGATCATGTGGCCGGACGTCGAAGCGCTGCTCGTGGTGCCCAGCAACGCCCACGCCCTGTTCGCCCGGCCCCTCGTCGTCTCACCCGACTCGGTGATCACCGTCGGCATCGACCCGGCGGGCCACAGCGCGGTCCTGACGTGCGACGGACTGCGCAGCTTCGACATGCCGCCGGGCTCCCTCGTCCGCGTCGTCTGCGGTCAGCGCCCGGTGCGGCTCGTGCGCCTGTGGGAGGGCGTGTTCACCGATCGGCTGGTGTACAAGTTCGGCCTCCCGGTCCGCAGCTGGCGCGAACGCCGCAGCGGTGGCCGTTCCGTCTGACCCGGCTGCCGGTCGCGGGTGACTCGCGACACGCCCGGCCGCGGTGCGTTCGCACAAGCGTTCGACCAGCCAAAAGGAGCGTTAGCACCGGTCGAGCGCACGGAAGGTCGGTGGGGGCGGCTACCGTATGCGTCGTGCTGGCCGAGATGCGCATCCAGGGCCTCGGAGTCATCGAGGACGCCCTGCTGGAACTGCACCCGGGCTTCACCGTCGTCACCGGTGAGACGGGGGCCGGGAAGACCATGGTCGTCACCGGGCTGCACCTGCTCTCCGGCGGGCGGGCCGAGGCGTCCAAAGTCCGGAACGGAATGCTCAAGGCCTTCGTGGAGGGCCGGTTCACCCTCGACAAGGCGGACGCCGCGAGCCGCATCGTCACCGACGCGGGCGCGGACATCGACGAGGACGGCAGCGTGATCGCGTTGCGCACGGTGGCCGTCGACGGGCGCTCGAGAGCGCACCTGGGCGGCCGGTCCGTGCCGGTCGGGGTGCTGGCGGACCTGTCCGAGCAGGTGATCGCCGTGCACGGGCAGAACGACCAGCTGCGGCTGCTGCGCCCGAGCGAGCAGCGGGCCGTGATCGACCGGTTCGCGGGCACCGCCGTGACCGGGCCGCTGGCGACCTACCGCGAGGTGCGGGAGGAGTGGCTCGCGATCATCGCCGAGCTCACTGAGCGATCCACCCGCTCGCGCGAGATGGCCCAGCAGGCCGACCTCCTCAAGCACGGCCTCACGGAGATCGACGCCGTGGCGCCGGAGCCGGGCGAGGACGTGGAGCTCACCGAGCAGATCAAGCGGCTGATGGCGGTCGACGAGCTGCGCGCGTCGGCGACCGAGGCCCACGTCGCGGTGTCCGGTTCGCCCGACGGCGATCCCGACGCGCCGGGTGCGCTCGGGCTCGTCGGCGAAGCGGTCCGCCGCCTCGTCTCGGCCGAGGATTCAGCGCTGCGCGACCTCGTGCCGCGGCTGGAGGAGGCGTCGGTGCTGCTCACCGACGTCGGCGCGGAGCTCGGCGGTTACGTCGAGGGGCTGGACGCCGATCCGGGGCTGCTGGAGAAGGTGCTCGCGCGCCAGGCCGACCTCAAGCGCCTCACCCGCAAGTACGCGGCCGACATCGACGGGGTGCTGGCGTGGGCCGACGACGCCCGCCGCCGGCTCGAGTCGATGGACACGTCCGAGGAAGCGCTCGCCCAACTGGCCGGCCGCCGCGACGAACTCGCCGCGCAGCTGGCCGGCAACGCCACCGAGGTGTCGGCCGCGCGCGGCAAGGCCGCGGCCGAGCTGGCGTCGGCGATCACGAAGGAGCTGTCCGGCCTCGCGATGGGGCAGGCGGAGCTGGAGATCACCGTCGAGCAGCGGCCCGCCGAGCACGGCGACCGCCAGGCGCTGGCGATCGACGGCCACGCGGTCCACGCGGGTCCCGACGGCATCGACGAGGTCGAGTTGCTGCTGCGCGCGCACAACGGCGCCCCGCCGCTGCCGGTGCACAAGGCGGCCTCCGGCGGTGAGCTCTCGCGGGTGATGCTGGCCATCGAGGTCGTCCTCGCCCACGCCGACACCGTGCAGACGCTGGTGTTCGACGAGGTCGACGCCGGCGTCGGCGGCCGCGCCGCGGTCGAGATCGGCCGCCGCCTGGCCCGGCTCGCGCGTACCCACCAGGTGCTCGTGGTGACGCACCTGCCGCAGGTCGCCGCGTTCGCCGACCAGCACCTCGTGGTGGACAAGGGCACCAGCGGCGGCGTCACGCGAAGCGGCGTGAAGCTGCTGGAGCAGGGTGAACGCGTGAAGGAGCTCGCGCGCATGCTCGCCGGCATGGACGGCACGGAGACCGGCCGCGCCCACGCCGAAGAGCTGCTCGCCGTGGCGGAGAAGGACAAGGCGGCCGCGGCGCCCAAGCGCAAGCGCGCCAAGAAGGGCTGATCCCACGTCATGATCTGGGCCGCGGTGGCCGACGTCGAGGCGGAACTCGCCCAGGCCCGGCGCGACGGCGATCTCGACCGGTTCCTCGGGCTCCTCGGCGACGAAGAGCTGTTCGTGCCCATCCACCGGGAAGACGCGGAGAAGCTGGCCGACGACCGCGCCTGGTCGTCGGCGAAACCGTGCTGCGCCGAGCACGCGCTGCAGGTGTTCACGCGCGGCGCGCTGCCCGACCTCGGGTCCGAGGTGGTGTTCCTCAGCGGCGACCTCGACTGGGCGCTGCACGGCCTCGGCGCCGACGAGCAGGTGGTCTTCAACCGCGGCACGCTCGGCGAGTGGCACGTGCCCGCGTCGGCCGCGCTGCCGTGGCTCGACGCGAACCCGCACCGCGTCACGGCCGTCGAACAGCAGGTCGAGCGGCTCAACACTGCGCGCTACGGCCACTTCGACGGCCCGCTCGCCCACGCGCTCGCGTGCGGCGCGCACCAGGCCGTGCTCACCGCGGAGCCGTGGAACGTGCTCGGTGCGCGCTACCACGACTACGTCGCCGAGGTCCGCGGCCTGCGCGACTGGTGGGGTGTGTCCGACGCGGCCGGCTGGCGCACCGCGATGGCCGGCCTGGTCGGCGACGGGTACGCGCTCACGCCGGGCAACCTGGTGCTCGTCCTGCGCGCCCGGCACGGCGGCGACCTCGACCCGCTGTCGTGGGCCGAGCTCGTGCTGCGCTGGTGCGCGGAGAACGGCGTGCAGGACCAAGCGGCCGAGCTCACCGGCGTCGTGCGCCGCGTGGTGCGGTACGAACAGCGGTTCCGCGCGGACGGGCTGCTGCCCCCGGGCCGGGGCGTCGCGACAACCGTCGGCTGGGACGTCGCCCGGGCGGTGGCGATGGCGCGCTGGGGTCTGGCCGTCGGCCACTGCGACGCGCTCACCGCCGAGCTGATGGTCCTGGAGGCCGGCGCGGTGGCGCGCCGCTACCACCAGTCATGGGCCCAGCTGTCCGCGAGCTACGTCATGGGCCGCGTCCTCGCCCTGGACGACGAGGGTTTCGGCGAGGAGTACCAGTCGGCGGCGCGGGTCCACCACCTGCTGCTTCAAGATCAGGCGAGCCCCTGGACGAACCTCGATTTCGCCGCGGCGGAACCCCCCATCCAACCCTGAACGGCCGCCTGCGGCGACACGGCTCACCACAATGAGTCACGCCCGCTTCGGCGCGTCGGCGTTCGTCCCACGCTCAAATTTGTCACCATCAGCCACATGAAGCTCACCGGTCTGCTCGCGCGAAACCACGAAGCCCTCCCCGGCATCACCGGCGTCGCGCGGGTCGACCGCCGCACGCGGGAGCTGCTGCGCCGCGTCAGTGCCGGCGACGTGGTGGTGCTCGATCAGCTCGACCTCGACCGGGCGACGGCCGACGCGCTGGTCGACGCCGAGGTCGCCGCGGTGCTGAACGCGTCGCCGTCGATCTCCGGCCGCTTCCCGAACCTGGGCCCGGAGATCCTCGTCGACGCCGGGATCCCGCTCATCGACTCGGTCGGCGGCGAGCTGCTGCGCACGGTCAAGGACGGCACGAAGCTGCGTGTCCACGAAGGCGGCGTGTTCATCGGGGAGCGCCAGATCGCCTCGGGCGTCGAGCAGACGGCCGAGAGCGTCGCCGACCAGATGATCGAGGCCAAGGCCGGGATGTCGACGCAGCTGGAGGCGTTCTCGGCCAACACCATCGAGTTCCTGCGCCGCGAGCGCACGCTGATCCTCGACGGGGTCGGCGTGCCCGAGCTGCGGGCGCCGATGCGCGACCGGCACGTGCTGGTCGTCGCTGGCGGCACCGGCCACGCCGAGGACCTCAAGCGGCTCAAGAAGTACATCGGGGAGCACCGGCCGGTGGTGGTCGGCGTCGACGCGGGCGCCGACACCCTGCGCGCGCAGGGCTACCCGCCCGACGTGATCGTGGGCGACCCGACCGGCATCGGCACCGCGACGCTGCGCAGCGGTGGTGAGGTCGTGGTGCCCGCCCAGCCCGACGGCCACGCGCCCGGCGTCGAGCGCATCCAGGACCTCGGCATCGGCGCGGTCACGTTCCCGGCGACCGGCAACTCCGAGGACCTCGCCCTGCTGCTGGCCGACGCGCACGGCGCGAGCCTCGTGGTCACCGTCGGGTTCCAGGCCACGCTGCGGGAGTTCCTCGACCACGGCCGCTCGGGCTCCAACCCGTCGACGTTCCTCACCCGGCTCAAGCTGGGCACGAAGCTGGTCGACGGCAAGGCCGTCGCGACGCTGCACCGCAGCAGGGTGTCGCTGGGCGCCGTCGCGCTGCTCGTTCTCGCCGCCGTCGTCGTGGTGGTCGCCGCCCTGCTCGTCTCCGACGTCGGCTCCGTCTACCTGGACTGGATCCAGCACACCTGGACCACGTTCACGACCTGGGTGAAGGGGCTCTTCACGTGATTTCCCTGCGCTACCACATCGTTTCCATCACCGCGTGTTTCCTCGCGCTGGCCGTCGGCGTGGTGCTGGGGTCCACCGCGCTCAACGGTTCGCTGCTCTCGGGCCTGTCGGACCAGAAGAAGGACCTCGGCACGCAGGTTTCCGACCTCGAAGCGCAGCGCAACGCGCTCAACGCGCGCCTGTCCGACGCCGACGCGTTCGCCGGGTCGATGGGCCCGAAGGTCGTGGCCGGCACGCTCGACAAGCGCTCGGTGGTGCTCGTGACCACCGAGGACGCGCGCCCGGCCGACCGCGACGCGCTCAAGCAGCTCGTGCAGCAGTCCGGAGCGTCGGTGACGGGGGAGCTGCAGCTGACCGACGCGTTCACCGATCCGGAGAAGGCCGATCAGCTGCGCGACGTCGTCACGCGCCTGCAGCCGGCGGGTTCGCACTTCCCGACCGCGGGGGACTCCGGCACGCTCGCCGGCGCGCTGCTGGGTTCGGTGCTGCTGCTGGACAAGAGCACCGCCAAACCGCAGTCCACGGGTGACGAGCTGGCCGCGGCGCTGGGCGGGCTCACCGACGGCGGCTTCGTGAAGCCCAGCCAGGGTGTGCAGCCCGCGCAGCTGGCCATCGTGCTGACCGGCGCGCAGCAGACGGGCGAAGGCGCGGGGGACCGCGCCGCGACGATCGCGCGGTTCGCGACGCAGCTCGACCGCTCCGGCGCGGGCACCGTGCTCGCCGGCGACCCGGGGTCGGCCGACGGCTCCGGCCCGCTCGGCGTGGTGCGCGCCGACACCTCCGCCACCTCGATTCTGTCCACTGTGGACAACGTCGACTCCGCCGCCGGGCGCGTCGCGACGCTGCTGGCCCTGCGCGAGCAGCTCGACGGCGGCTCGGGCCGCTACGGCATCGCCGGCAACGCTCAGGCACCCGCGCCGGGCGTCGGCTCGTCGGCCGGGAACTGACCGCACCGCACCGCACGTCGGCGGCGGGCCGGGGTCTCTTCGAGGGTGAGAGATCCGCGACCCGCCGTCGATTTCGTGCTCAGCAGGCGCCGTTGTCGGCCCAGACGCCCTGGCTGCCGCCCGGGGTGTCGCCCTGCGTCCACCACTTCGCGGTCCACTTGTGCCCGTTGTACGACACGGTCGCGCCGCCGCTGTAGGCCTGCGCCGCGCTCCACGCGGCCGGGCACGCGCCGCCCGGCGACGTGGTCGGGCCACCGCTCGAGGTGCAGAAGCCGTTGTCCGTCCACACACCCTGGCTACCGCCGGGGGTGTCGCCCTGCGTCCACCACTTGGCCGTCCACTGGTGCCCGTTGTACGACACCACCGCGCCGCCGGTGTACGCCTGGGTGGCGCTCCACGCCGGGGCCGAACACGAGCCGCCGCCCGGAGACGTCGGCGTGGTCGGGGTGGTGGGCGTCGTCGGAGTCGTGGGCGTCGTGGGGGTGGTCGGGGTGGTGGGACTGGTCGGCGGCGGGGAGCTGCAGCCCGTCGTGGACGCCGCCAGTCCGTTGACGACGTCCTTGAACAGCGTCGCGTTCGGATCGAGGTCGTAGAGGGAGAACATCATCGCGCCGGCGAGGCCGTTGCAGTGGACGTAGTCCGTGCGCGCCTTGATCGACTGCGCCGACGAACCACCGTAGAAGTTGGTGCCGTCGTAGAACCACGCCGACTGCGTGGCCGGGTCGAAGAACGTGTCCGCCGGGTTGTCGACGATGCCGCTCAGTTCCTTGTACATCGCGATGCCGGGGACGTTGCCGCTCAACGTCTTCCCGGCCGACGGTCCGGTCGCCGACTGGTACAGGCCGTGGTTGGAGCCGGCGGGCACGCCCGTCCAGCCGCGGTAGTAGAACGGGATGCCGAGCGTGAGCTTGTTCGCCGGGAACCCGCCGGGGATGCCGTACGCGGAGGATCCCTGGGTGTAGGCCTTGATCACCGCGTCCGTCGTGTACTTCTCGGTGCCCGGCGGGATGGTGCCGGACGGATCGTCGGGCGAACCGTAGAGCGGGTCCTGGAAGTTCGTCGGCCCGGTCGCGTCCCACGCGCCGTGCATGTCGTAGGTCATCGCGTCGGCGAAGTCGAGGTAGTTCCCGATCTTGTCGGTCTGCAGCTTCGCGATCTTGTCCTGCCCGCCCGGCAGCGCGGCCGAGAGCGAGTAGTGCTTGCCGCCCAGCGCGTCGAGCTCCGAGCGGAACTCCGCGAGCAGCGCGGTGAAGTTCGCCGTGTCGTTCGCGCTGACGTGGTTGCCGAGGTGACCGGTGTTCGAACCGGGGTACTCCCAGTCGATGTCGAACCCGTCGAAGATCCCGGCCGCGGTGCCGGGGCCGCCGTAGCCGCCCTGCGAGGGGAGGTTGCCCTTGATGAACATGTCGATGCACGAGCTCACGAACTTCTTGCGCGACGCGTCGGTGGCGGCCACGTCGGAGAAGTACTTCGAGTACGTCCAGCCGCCGAGGGAGAGCACGACCTTGAGGTTCGGGTGACGCGCCTTGAGTTCCTGCAGCTGGTGGAAGTTGCCGACGATGGGCATGCCGAACGCGTCGGCCGTGCCATCGACGCTGATGTCCGAGCCGAACGACTTCTGGTAGTCGGCGAACGCGTCGCCCGCGCCGTCGCCGGCGTTCGGGTTGTTCTCCCCGGCCGGGTCGGGATCGCTGGCCTTGGTGGCCTCGAAGCAGGTGAGGGTGGCCGGATCGATGTTCTCGAAGTCGTAGATCAGGTAGTCGAGGTTGCCCGCGAGCGCGTCGACGTTCTTGGGGTAGTAGGCGTTCTGGTAGATGCTCCACTGGTCGTAGTAGGCGACGCGCAGGCCGCCCGACGCGGCGGCTTGCGCGCTCGCGGCCGGAGCGGCCCCCGCGCCTTCCGCCGCCGGGCCGGCCAGCGTCGTGAGCCCGCCGACGACCACGGCCGCGACGGCGGCCGAGAGCCACGCGGCTCTTCTGGATACCTTGTGCTGCATGGGTTCTCCCTCGCGCAGGCGAACGGCCCTCCGCGCACGCGGGGTGCGCGGAGGGGGCACGCGACGTGTGGATCACTGCCTGAGCGGTACCGGCCCGGACTGAATGTGAACCAGGCCACGGGGAGAGTCAATACTTTGGACTAGACCAATTCCGGGCTGTGGGCATTATGGGGTGTTTCGTCCGGAAATGCCCGCCGAAGGTCGGCCCGTCACTTGAGCGGCGGGTCGAGCGGGAAACAGGTGACGCGCGCCGGCCACGTGTCCCCGCCGGCAGGCAGCGGCATCCGCTCGAGCGCGTTCGCCGCGTCGGTGTCGCGGGCTTCGTCGGCGGCCGCGTGGAAGATGTCCGCGGCGATCGACTGGTCGAACACGCCGATCTGCGGGTACGGCCACGACGGTGCGCCGTTCAGCGCCGCGGGGATGAGCCGGTCGACGACCTTGCGCAGCGTCGCGCCGTTGCTCGCCTCGTAGCCCCAGACGTCGACGCCGAGGTTGTGCCCGACCTCCGCCATCCGGCCCCACGCCGTGAGGTTGAAGTTGACGTAGTGCCAGGAAATCGTGCGCGTGAGCTCGAGGGGCTGGTTGCCGTCGGCGTCGAACTGCACCGGGAACCGCTTGTGCAGCGCGTCGGTCACGATCCCGCGCGCTTCGGCCGTCTTGCCGAGGTAGGCGGCGATGGTGGCGTTCTGCAGGTCGAGGAACGTGCCGTGGTTGTTGGTGGCGGCCAGTTCCAGCTTCGCCTGCGGACTGGTCTGCATCCAGGTGAGGTAGCGGCCGAGCCAGTCGCGGATCCCGGAGCGGTCGCGGCCGGACCAGCCGGGCGCGCCGGCGTCGAGCAGCGCGAACGCGTCGACCACCTGCGTGAACGACTGCGTCGAATCGATGATCCCCGTGCCGCTGATCGTGTTCTTGCACGGCACGATCTGCGAGTAGGTCATGTTCGGGTTCATGCGCGTGGCCGGGTCGAGGAACCACGTGCGGATGTCGAGAGCCGCGCGCCGGGCGTACTTGGCGTCGCCCGTGTAGTACCAGGCGGTGCTGAGGTAGTAGATCGCGTCCCACGCCACCATGCGGTAGGTGTGGTCGGTGATCGCGTCGGCCTCGGGGTTGCGCTCGCCGTCGCGGTTCACGTACGGGCAGCCCTGCGGGTTGTCGGGCGTCTTCGGCTGGCTCGCCCACTGGTAGGGCGCCTGGCTCTGGTAGTCGTGCTTGTCGCCGCTGGGTGGCGTGGTCGGCTTGTCCAGCACGGACCACGGACCGGCGGTGAGCGCGTCGTCCGCCTTGGCCAGCACCGTGTTCAACGCGGCGCGCTGGGCCGCGGTGGCGTGCCCGCTGCGCAGCGCGCCGCGGATCTGCGCCAGCTTCTTGCCGTCCGCCACGATCGTGTGCGGCACCGGCTGCGCCGCCGCTGTCGTGCCGCTCACCGGGACCACCGCGAGTACCGAAATGAGCGCGGTCGCGCCGAGCACGCGTAACTGCCTTCGCACTGTTTCGCCCTTCGACTTCCGGGGACGCCAGGGATCCCCACGGCAACCGGGCGGCGGTGCGGCTGTGGCGACGGAATTCTGCTGGGCCGCGGGAGGCGGTGTCAATCGGACAGCGTCTTCCGGTGGCCTCAGAAGCCGATGGCTTCGCGCAGCAGGATGACGGTGCTGCGGCCGGGGACGGGTTCCGCGTTGAGGATGAGCAGGCGGTTGACGGCACTGGGCCAGCCGTAGACCGCCTGGGCGCGGGCGCATTCGAGCGGGAGACAGTGGTCTTCGACGCGGCGCAGCGCGGTGTCCAGGTCGGGGACGATCTTCTGCGCTCCGACGATCCAGATCGCGTGGGCGGCGCCGCCCGCGTAGCCGGGGAGCTGGCTGCCGCTGCCGGAGGCGATCACGACGGAGCCGGTTTCGGTGACCGCGGCGACGCTGCCCACGATGAAGTCGGGGCTGGCGCGAAGCCGCCGGATCTCGTCGGCGGCGGTGACGCGGTCCATGGCCAGCGTTCGCGGTCTCACGGCCTGGTACCGGCCGCTGGTGTTGAGGTCGTCGTCGAGGCCGGACAGGCGGAGGGTTTCGCTGGCCGCGGTGAGTACGCTGGCGCCGGCGGGGATCAGGTCGATGACGCGGGCGCGCGCCGCGACAGCGTCGTCGAGGATTTCGACGGCGAACCCGTGCGCCGTCAGCGCGGTGGCCGTGCGGTGCAGGCTCGGCGCGGGAGCCGGTGCGGTGAACGGTGGTGCCGGAGTCGGGGCGGTCATGGGGTCTCCCTGGCTGGTCGTCGCGTGGTGTGCTCGTCTCGGCAGTTCGACAACACACGCCCGCGGAATGTGAGGCCTCACGTTCCGGTGGGCTGTCCGGTCGAACTGGTGAGGGCAGCAGCGACCGAGGGAGCCGACGCGACCATGACCACCTCCGAGCCGGGACCCGGCGGGGCCGATCCGGGCCTCGCCGCGATCATGGGCGAGCGGCGGCACCTGCTGAACCTCGCCTACCGGCTCCTCAGCTCGCTGGCCGAGGCCGAGGACGCCGTCCAGGAGACCTACGCCCGCTGGTACGCGCTGTCGCGCGCCCAGCAGGACGCCGTCGAGTCGCCCGGGGCCTGGCTGACGACGGTGGCCACGCGGATCTGCCTCAACCTGCTCGGCTCGGCCCGGGCCCGGCGGGAGACCTATGTGGGCGAGTGGATCCCCGAGCCGCTGCCCGGACCGGCGGAATGGCTCGGCAGCAGGCCGGGTGACCCGGCCGACCGGGTCACCCTGGACGAGTCGGTCGGCATGGCCTTCCTCGTGGTGCTCGAGTCGATGACCCCGGCCGAGCGCGTCGCGTTCGTCCTGCACGACGTCTTCCGCTACCCGTTTCCCGAAGTGGCCGAGATCGTCGGCCGCACCCCGGCGGCGTGTCGCCAGCTGGCGTCCTCGGCCCGCCGACGCATCCGCGCCGCGCACGGTCCCGCGAGCCCGACGACCCGGCAGGCCGGTCTCGTCCGGGACTTCAAGCAGGCGTGGGAAGCCCAGGACATCACGGCCCTGATCGGCCTGCTCGATCCGGACGCCACGGCGATCGCCGACGGCGGCGGGCTCGCCACCGCCTTCCTCGATCCCATCGAAGGCGCCGAGCAGATCGCGCGCGCCTGGATCGAAATCGCCAAGCGGGCGGCGGGCACCACGACGTTCCTGGAACGCCCCGTCAACGGCCAGCCCGGTCTGGTGGCTCAGGACAACGGCAGCACGGTGACGGTGCTCGCGTTCGACATCGAGGGCGAGAAGATCAAGCGGATCTGGGTGATCCGCAACCCCGAGAAACTCCGGCCCTGGACGGCGAGCTGAAGCCATCGCCGAGTGGTATGTACCACTCGGCGACGCTCGAATCCCAGCGGGTGGACGCGACGTGATTGTCGTTACTGCGCCCTTCCTGCGGAAAAGGCGGTTCTCAGCCGGTTCATGGCAGTTTCACAGGTGATCGGGCAAGTGTGGGGGTGTGATCCACTGTGAAGCCCGGGGCCGCGCCCGCCGATGACGACCACCGAGATCCCACGTCCCACCCAGGGGGAGCCGGAACGCGCGGCGCGGCGGGGGCACCTGCGCCAGCTCGACCTGTACCGGCTGATGACCTTCGTCCTCGTGATCTTCATGCACGTGCTGGGCGCGACGACCTTCCCGCAGGACGTCGTTTCCGACGCGCTCGAGACGCCGCTGCACCTGACGCGCGAGGCGTTCTTCGCGCTGACCACGTTCGTGCTCGTGTTCCGGTACCGCGCCCGCCCGTTGCGGGCCGGGACGTTCTGGCGCAAGCGGGTGCCGCTCGTCGCGGTGCCGTACGTGGTCTGGTCGGTGCTCTACTGGGCCTACTCGCTGCTCACGGCCGAGCAGCCCGCCGGGTCGGTCGCCGCCGCGCTGCGCGCACTGGCGATCGAGATCGTGACCGGCACGGCGTGGTACCACTTGTACTTCCTGCTCGTGACGCTGCAGGTGTACCTGCTGTTCCCGCTGCTGCTCAAGCTCGTGCGGGTGATCCGGGCGCACCCGTGGGTCGTGCTGGGAAGCTCCGGCGCGCTGCAGGTCGCCGTGACGGTGTTCCTGAGCTACCCGCCCGAAGGGGTCGAGTACTCGACCGTCAGCCGGTTCTTCACCACGCTGCTGCCGTACCAGTTCTACTCGGTCCTCGGCGCCGTGGCGGCCGTGCACTTCGAGGCCGTGCACGCGTGGGTGCGCCGCCACCGGTGGGTCGTGGCCGGCGGCCTGGTGGGGTCCCTCGCCGTCGCCGAGGCGGGCTACTTCCTCAGTGTCCACAACGGAGAGTGGCCCGAGCTGGCGAGCGACGCGTTCCGGCCCTACCTCATCCCGTGGTGCGTCGCCGCGATCGCGGGGCTCTACCTCGCCGGCACGCGCTGGGCCGAATCGAGCCGGCGCGGGAGCCGGCTCGTGTCGTGGGCGGTGGACCGGTCGTTCGCGATCTTCCTGGCGCACCCGATCGCGCTGGCCCTCCTGGCGCCGTTGATCGCGTTCGTCGGCGACGGGGCCGGGGCGCCGTGGACGACGGTCGCCGTGTTCCCGGCGACGCTGGCGCTCACCTTCCTGATCGTCGAGGTGCTGCGGCGCCTGCCGTGGAGCCGTGCACTCACGGGCCGGCCGCCGCTGGAGCTCAAGCGGGTGGGTGCCACAGTCGCTGCTTAGGCAACGGCCGGCCGTACGAGCCGGCGCGGCTCGTGGTCAGCCCCAGCGCCACCAGGGATTCGGCAAGCCGGACGGCTGCGGCCACGCCGTCGACCACGGGCACGTCGAGCGCGGCGGACAGGCGCCGGTCGAGGCCGGTCATGCCGGCGCAGCCGAGCACGAGGACCTCCGCGCCGGCGTCGCGCACGCGCCGGGCGGCCGTGAGCATCGCCGACTCGGTGCGGGCCTCGTCGCGCAGCTCGAGCACACCGAGCCCGGTGCCGGTGATGGCGACGCAGTGGTCGGCCAGGCCCGCGGTGCGCAGGCTGTCCTCGATGAGCCCGCACGTGCGGTCCAGAGTGGTCACCACGCCCCAGCGGCGGCCGAGCAGACCCGCGAAGTGCGCGGCGGCCTCGGTGATGTCGACCACCGGGACCGCGAGCAGTTCGCGTGCCGCCTCGCGGCCGTGTTCGCCGAAGCCCGCCAGCACCACGGCGTCGAACGGTTCTTCCGTGCTGCGCAACAGATCGAGCACAGCGGCGGCCGACAGGAAGCTGTCGAGCCAGCCCTCCGCCGAGTCCGGGCCCCACGCCGGCGTGCGCGCGAGGATCTCCGTGCCGGGGCTCGCGGCGAGGCGGGCTCCGGCTTCGATCTCCTTCGTCATCGCCTCGGTGGTGTTGCAGTTGGTCACCAGGATGCGCATCACGCGGCCCGCTTCGACCGCATGACGGCGAAGTAGCCCAGCCCGGCCGACGCCGTCCCGATGAACCACGAGTACGGCGCGGCGGGCGCGAAGAACGGCACGAGCGCGACCACCGCCGACAGCGCGGCCGTGGGCCCGAACGTCGCGAGCGCGCGCGGGTTCACGCCGTGGCGGTAGTGGTAGGGCCCGTCCTTCGCGAACAGCTTCGCGACGTCGACCTCGCGGCGCCGGATCAGGTAGTAGTCCACGATCATGATCCCGAACAGCGGCCCGAGGAACGCGCCGAGCCCGCCGAGGAAGTAGTTGACCACCACGGGGGAGGAGTAGAGCTTCCACGGCAGCACGCACAGCGCGGCCACGGCGCTGATCACCCCGCCGACGGTGAAGGTGATCCGCTTCGGCCAGATGTTGGCGAGGTCGTAGGCGGGGGAGACGAAGTTGGCGACGATGTTGACCCCCATCGTGGCGATCGCGAACGTGAGCGCGCCGATCACGAGCACCGGGGTGCTGTGCACGCGGGCCAGCAGTTCGGCCGGGTCGGTGATGGCTTCGCCGAACACCTGGAGGCTGCCCGCGGTGACGATCACCGACAGCAGCGCGAACGCCGTCGAGTTGATGGGCAGGCCCCAGAAGTTGCCGCGCCGCACCGTCTTCTGGTCGGGCGCGAAGCGGGAGAAGTCGCAGAAGTTGAGCATCAGCGTGCCGTAGGTCGACAGGATCAGGCCGGCCGCGCCGAACCACTGGCGCACCTGCTCCCCTGTGGACAGTCGCACCGGGCTGCTGGTCAGGGAGATCTGCCAGTGCCCGGCGGCGAGGATCCAGACGGCGAGCGCGATCATCACGACCCAGATGAGCGGCCCGCACCAGTCCTGGAACTTGCGCACGGCCTCCATGCCGCGGGTGAGCACGAGCCCCTGCGCGGCCCACAGCAGCACGAAGCAGATCCAGCCGAGCGCGTGCAGACCGAGGAACCCGTGTTCCGTCAACGGTTTCAGGCCCGGCGCGATCGTGAGCACCAGCAGCGTCACGGCGACGCTCGCGAGGTAGGTCTGGATGCCGTACCAGAAGATGGCGATGACGGCGCGGATGAGCGCGGGCAGGTTCGCGCCGAACGTGCCGAAGCTGATGCGCGCCACCACTGGGAACGGCACCCCGGTGCGCTGGCCGATGCGGCCCATCAGGTTCATGCCCGCGTAGATGATCACGAAGCCGAACAGCAGCGCCGTGAACACCTGCCACGCGGAGAGCCCGAGCACGAACAGGCCCGCCGCGAACGTGTAGTTGCCGAGGTTGTGCACGTCCGACATCCAGAGCGCGAAGATGTCGTAGACCTTCCAGCGCCGTTCCTTCGCCGGCGCGAGGTCTTCGTTCCACAGCCGGGGATCGGGTTGCGTGCTGGTGTGCTGCTGGGTTCCGGTCAGCGGCGCTGCTGCCATGGGGCCCTCCGGTCGACGTGCCGGGCATTTTGGTATCCCAAAATTGGTATCCCAAATATCGCGCCGAGATCCACCGCCGTCAACCCTCCGCCGATAAACTGCGGTCGACGGGGAGGCCGGCAGGAGGCACTGCGTGACCACGACGGAGGATCGGGCCCCACTCGCGGCGACGCGCCGGCGGGTGCTCGACGAGCTGCGCGAGCGGATCCTGTCCGGGCGCCTGCGGCCCGGCGACCGGCTGGTCGAACGGGAACTCGCCGACGGGCTCGGGGTGTCGCGCGTGCCCGTGCGCGAGGCGATCCGCAGCCTCGAAGCCGAGGGGTTCGTGGTCGTGGAGTCGCCGCGCCGCGTGGTCGTGCGGACGCTCGCGCGGGTCGACGTCGAGGAGCTGTTCGACGTCCGCGAGTCGCTGGAGAGCCTGGCCGCCGGGCTCGCGGCGACGCGGGCGGGTCAATCCGACCTGCGCCGCCTGGAGCGGCTGCTGGCCGACGCGGCGCGGGCCGCCGCCCGAGGCGATGCCGCGCGGACGACGGTGCTGAACAGCCGCTTCCACGACGAGATCGTCGCCATCGCCGGCAACACCCTGCTCACCACGCTGCTGGCCCCGCTCGAAGGGCGGCTGCGCTGGCTGACCAGCCAGAACGAGCACTGGTCCGATCTGCACGAGGAGCACCACCGGCTCGTGGAGGCCATCGCGTCGGGTGACGCCGCGCGAGCGCGGGAGTACGCGGCGGAGCACGTGCGCGTGAACCGCCGCGTGACGCTGGAGGCCCTGTTCGGTTGAGGAACGGTCGCTCCGACTCGCGGGACGGGGATTGGCCCACCCCGGGTGAACCCGCGGCGGGTAGCCACACGAGACAAGGCTTCGGGCGTGGTGTTCCGCCCGCGTTCCGCGGCTGGAGCGCGGCTCCTGCGCCTGACCTCGCCACGGCGGGCCCGCCGAAGGGCCTCCGCCGGCCGACGCGGCGTGCCGTCCCGGCCGACGTGCGCGACCACCTGCTGCGAGCGAGTTTTTCACGCCCCGGAGCTGCGCACGCGCTCCGCGCCGAGCGCGCCGCCTGGCGCACCACCCTGCCAACGCCGCCCGCGGCGTCGTACGCGGCCGCCCGTCGTGGCGGCCCGGTCCGGGTACCTCGTGCCGGTCACCGAGTCCGGGGTCGTCGCCGGCGAGGTCGGGCGGTTACCGGCCTGAGCCGAGCATCCCGGACCACGTGTCGACGAACCCGGGGAAGGTCTTGCCGACCGTGGCGGGGTTTTCGACGCGGACCCCTTCCACGCGCAGGGCCAGCACCGCGGCGGCCATGACCAGGCGGTGGTCGTCGTAGGTGTGGAACACGCCGCCGTGCAGCGGGGCCGGGGTGATGCGCAGGCCGTCGTCGGTTTCGGCGACGTCGGCGCCCAGCGCGGACAGCTCGGTGGCCAGTGCGGTGATGCGGTCGGTCTCGTGGCCGCGCAGGTGCGCGACGCCGGAGATGACCGACGAGCCGTCGGCGAAGCAGAGCAGAGCCGCGATCACCGGGGTCAGCTCGCCGACCTCGTGCAGATCGAGCTCGACCCCCGGGATGCGCGGGCCGCCGGTCACGGCGAGGCCGTCGTCGTCCAGCTCGACCGTGGCGCCGAGCGCGGGCAGGAGGCTGCGCAGCCAGTCGCCGGGCTGCGTGGTGGTGCGAGGCCAGCCCGCGACGCGCACCGTGCCGCCCGCGGCGACCGCCGCGGCGACGAACGGCGCGGCCGTCGACAGGTCCGGCTCCACCACGTACTCGGGGCACGACAGCTTCGAGGGCGCGACGTGGAACTCCGCGCCCTCGCGCTCGACGGTCGCGCCGAAGCGGCGCAGCATGTCCAGCGTCATCGCGATGTGCGGTTCGCTCGGCGGCGCGTCGCCGACGAGGCGGACCGTCACGCCGCGGTCGAACGCGGGCCCGGCCAGCAGCAGGGCCGACAGGAACTGGCTCGACGCCGACGAATCGAGGTCCACCGCGCCGCCGCGCACGCCACCGTCGCCGTGGACGGTGAAGGGCGGCGCCCCGCGACCAGGTCCGGCACCGTCGTCGATGCGCACCCCGAGGCGGCGCAGCGCGGCCAGCAGCGGGCCGATCGGCCGGCGGCGGATGGCCTCGTCACCGTCGAAGAGCACCGGGCCTTCGCCCAGCGCGGCCAGCGCGGGCGTGAAGCGCGCGACCGTGCCGGCGTTGCCGAGCACGACCTCGACCGGCTCGCGGTGGCTGCTGCCGGTCGAGCCGAGCGGGTGCACGAGGAAACCGTCGGCCGTCTCCTCGGACCGCCCGCCCAGCGACGCCAGCGCGCCGAGCATCAGGCGGGTGTCGCGGGAGTCGAGCGGCACGCGCACCCGCGTCGGCGCGCTCGCGAGCGCCGCCAGCACGTAGGCGCGGTTCGTGATCGACTTCGAGCCCGGCACGCGCACCCGCGCGTCCAGCGCCGCCGCCGCTACCGGCGCGGCCCAGTGGTCAGCTCTCTCGGCGTGGTGCGCTTCCGTCACGGACCGAAGCCTAGCGTGGCCGTCCGCGTCAGCCCGCCGCGCCGGGTACGGGCGTGAGCGAGCGGATCCGCGCGCGTGCGATATGCTGGCGGCCCGTGGGACATCAGTCGCGGGCTACCAAGTTTGTCTTTGTCACCGGAGGCGTCGCCTCCTCTCTGGGTAAGGGACTCACGGCCTCCAGCCTCGGTCAGCTCCTTACCGCACGCGGGCTTCGCGTCACGATGCAGAAGCTCGACCCCTACCTGAACGTCGACCCCGGGACGATGAACCCGTTCCAGCACGGCGAGGTGTTCGTCACCGACGACGGCGCCGAGACCGACCTGGACATCGGGCACTACGAGCGGTTCCTCGACCGGGATCTCGACGGCAAGGCCAACGTCACGACCGGTCAGGTCTACTCGGAGGTCATCGCCAAGGAACGGCGCGGCGAGTACCTCGGCGACACCGTGCAAGTGATTCCGCACATCACCGACGAGATCAAGTCGCGCATCACCGCCGCGGCCGGTCCCGACGAGCACGGGAACGCACCGGACGTGGTGATCACCGAGGTCGGCGGCACGGTCGGCGACATCGAGTCGCTGCCGTTCCTCGAGGCGTGCCGCCAGGTGCGCCACGACGTCGGGCGGGACCACTGCTTCTTCCTGCACGTGTCGCTCGTGCCCTACCTCGCGCCGTCGGGCGAGCTCAAGACCAAGCCGACGCAGCACTCGGTCGCCGCGCTGCGCAACATCGGTATCCAGCCCGACGCGCTGGTCTGCCGCGCCGACCGGGAGCTGCCGGAGGACCTCAAGCGCAAGATCGGCCTGATGTGCGACGTCGACTCCGAGGCCGTCATCGCGTGCCCGGACGCGCGCTCCATCTACGACATCCCGAAGGTGCTGCACGGCGAGGCGCTCGACGCGTACGTGGTGCGCCGGCTCGGCCTGCCGTTCCGCGACGTCGACTGGACGGTGTGGGGCGACCTGCTCGACCGCGTGCACAACCCGAGCGAGATCGTGCGCGTCGCCGTGGTCGGCAAGTACATCGACCTGCCGGACGCGTACCTGTCGGTGACCGAGGCCCTGCGCGCGGGGGGGTTCGCCCACCGCGCCAAGGTCGAGATCGTGTGGGTGGCCTCCGACGACGCGCAGACCGCGTCGGGCGCCGCGTCCGTGCTGTCCGATGTGGACGGTGTGCTGATCCCCGGCGGGTTCGGCATCCGCGGCATCGAGGGCAAGGTCGGCGCCATCGAGTACGCCCGCACGCGCGGCGTGCCGCTGCTGGGCCTGTGCCTGGGCCTGCAGTGCATGGTCATCGAGGGCGCACGGCACCTGGCGGGCATCGAGGACGCGAACTCGGCCGAGTTCGACGAGGACACGAAGCACCCGGTGATCTCCACGATGGCCGACCAGCGCGACGTCGTCGCCGGCGAACGCGACATGGGCGGCACGATGCGCCTCGGCGCGTACCCGGCGAAGCTCAAGCCCGGCTCGCAGGTCGCGAAGGCGTACGGGACCACCGAGGTGTCCGAGCGCCACCGCCACCGCTACGAGGTGAACAACACCTACCGCAAGCAGCTCTCCGAAGCCGGCCTGGTGTTCTCGGGTACCTCGCCCGACGACCGGCTGGTCGAGTTCGTGGAGCTGCCCGCCGACGTGCACCCGTTCTTCGTCGGCACGCAGGCGCACCCCGAGCTCAAGAGCCGCCCGACCCGGCCGCACCCGCTCTTCAGCGCGTTCGTGAAGGCCGTGGTGGACCGCAAGGTCGCCGAGCGGCTGCCGGTGGAACTCGCCGAAGCGCCCGTGGCGGCCCGGTGAGCGAGCCCGGCAAGCACGAGTTCACCGTCGCCGGCTCGCGCGTCGTCCACATCGGACGCGTCGTCGGCCTGCGGGTCGACGACGTGGTGATGCCCGGCGGCGAGACGGCCGCCCGCGAGGTCGTCGAGCACCTCGGCGCCGTGGCGATCCTCTCGCTCGACGCCGAGGACGCCGTCACGCTCGTCCACCAGTACCGGCACCCGCTGGGGCACCGGCTGTGGGAGCTGCCGGCCGGCCTGATCGACAAGCCGGGGGAGGACCCCGTCGACGCGGCGAAGCGCGAGCTGGTGGAGGAGGTCGGGCTGGCGGCGGGCGAGTGGGCGACGCTCGTGGACGTCGCCGCCTCGCCCGGCTTCACCGACGAGGTCGTGCGCGTGTTCCTCGCGCGCGATCTGTCCGAAGTGGACCGCGAGGTGCTCGGCGAGGAAGAGGCCGACCTCGTCGTCAAGAAGTTCCCGCTCGCCGACGCCGTCGAGATGGCGCTTGCGGGCGAACTGGTCAACGGCGCCACCGTGTCCGGGGTGCTGGCCGCCCACGCCGTGCTCACCGGGGCGGCGAAGACGCGCCCGGCCGACGCGCCGTGGCGCGACCGGCCGACCCGGTTCGCGCAGCGGCGCGCCGAGGACTGAGGCCCGTCGTCCGCGCCTGCCGCGCGTCGGCGGGCGCGGACGCCCGGCAGGCCTAGAGTGTGCCCCGTGACGGGCACGGGCAGGACCGCGGTGGTGGACGTGATCGCCGCGTACCTCGACCACCTCGTGGTCGAGCGCGGCACCGCCCGCAACACCCTCGACAGCTACGCCCGCGATCTGCGCCGCTACGCCGCCCACCTCGAGGCGGCGGGTGTCACCGAGTTCCCGGCCGTGACGCCGGCGCACGTCACGTCGTTCGGCGCCGCGCTGCGCGAAGGCGACGCGGAGCACCGGCCGCTGGCTGCGTCCTCGGCCGCGCGGGCGCTGGTCGCCGTGCGCGGGCTGCACAAGTTCGCGCACGCCGACGGACTCACCGAGCACGATCCCGCGCGCGAGGTCCGGCCGCCGGCCGCGGCGAAGCGGCTGCCGAAGGCGCTGCCCGTGACCGACGTGCTGAAGCTCCTGGAAACCCCGCCGCCCGACGGCGAGCGGCCCCTGCGCGACCGGGCGCTGCTCGAGCTCCTCTACTCCACGGGCGCCCGCATCTCCGAAGCCGTCGGCCTCGACGTGGACGACGTCGACGACACCGAGCGCACCGTGCTGCTCGACGGCAAGGGCGGCAAGCAGCGCCTCGTGCCCATCGGCCGGCCCGCCGTGGAGGCGCTGCACGCCTACCTCGTGCGGGCGCGCCCGGTGCTCGCCGCGCACGGCCGCGGCACTTCGGCGATGTTCCTCAACGCCCGCGGCAGCCGCCTGTCGCGCCAGAGCGCGTGGCAGGTCCTCAAGGACACCGCCGAACGCGCGGGCATCACGGCCGACGTCTCGCCCCACACCCTCCGCCACTCCTTCGCCACCCACCTCCTGGAAGGCGGCGCGGACGTCCGCGTCGTGCAGGAGCTGCTCGGCCACGCCTCGGTGACGACGACCCAGGTGTACACGCTCGTCACGGTGAACACGCTGCGGGAGGTCTACGCCACCGCGCACCCGCGCGCCCTGGGCTGAACGCCCGAACGCGTTCCCCCGGCCGTGGTGACTCGGCGAACCCCTCCCGGCGCGGCGCTTTGCCGGGGCTCCGACTCCGCGCATAGGCTGCCGGGGACCTCGCCGAACAAGGAGCTTTCCCGCTATGTCGACACCGACACCGAACCAGCCGGAGCGTCCGGCCGCGTCCGCCGGGTCGGCCGCGGCGAGCCTCTCCCAGGCGACGATCGCCACGCCCGCCGACCACGACGGCGACGAGCCCTCCGACGGCGCGCGGCCCAGCCGGGCCGAGAGAGCACGGGCGCGGGCCAAGGAACGCGAGGAGAGCGGCATCGGGCCGACGGGCCGGCCGCTGCGCGACATCCCGGAACCGCCGCCGCTGGACCACCACGGGCCGGCCCAGGTGCTCGCGATGTGCAACCAGAAGGGCGGCGTCGGCAAGACCACGTCGACGATCAACCTGGGCGCGGCGCTCGCCGAGTGCGGGCGCCGGGTGCTGCTGGTCGACTTCGACCCGCAGGGCGCGCTGTCCGTGGGCCTGGGCATCCAGCCGCACGAGCTGGACCAGACGGTCTACAACGTCATCATGGAGCGGTCCGTCGGCATCGAGGACGTGCTGCGCAAAACCCGCGTCGACGGCGTTGACCTGCTGCCGAGCAACATCGACCTGTCCGCCGCGGAGGTCCAGCTCGTCGCAGAGGTAGGGCGCGAACACACGTTGTTACGGGTCCTTCGTCCAGTGCTGAACGACTACGACTATGTTCTTGTCGACTGCCAGCCCTCGCTCGGCCTGTTGACGGTGAACGCATTGACCGCCGCGGACGGTGTGATCATCCCCCTGGAGTGCGAGTTCTTCAGTCTGCGAGGCGTCGCGCTCCTGATCGACACGATCGAGAAGGTGCAGGAACGCCTCAACCCCAAACTGGACATCACGGGGATTCTCGCCACGATGTACGACCCGAGAACCCTGCACTCGAAGGAGGTCATGGCTCGCGTGGTGGAGGCATTCGGCGACACCGTGTTCGACACGGTGATCAACCGCACCGTGCGGTTCCCCGAGACGACTGTCGCGGGTGAGCCGATCACGACCTGGGCCCCCAAGTCGGCCGGCGCGGCAGCCTATCGCGCGCTGGCCCGCGAGGTGATCGCTCGGTGAGCAGGCGCGCTTCCCTGCCCGGAGCGTCGGAGCTCTTCCGTCTCACCTCCAGCCCCACCAGCACGGCACTCGACCGCCCGGCGGCACCCGCGCCGGCCGAGCCGCTCCCGCCGAAGAAGCGGGCGGACGCCGACCAGCTGAGCCGCGCCGCGGCGCCCAGCGGGTCCGGCCGCACGAAGCACGACGCGAAGATCACCGTGTACGTCTCGGGCGACGAACTCCTCGCCATGGAACAGACCCGGCTGAACCTGCGGGCGAAGCACGACCTCGTGGTCGACCGCGGCCGCCTGGTCCGCGAGGCCGTGGCGGTGCTGATCGCCGACTTCGACCAGCGCGGCGACGACTCCGTGCTGGTCCAGCGATTGCGGGCGACCGAAGACGAAGGCGGATCCGAGGGCTGATGGACGAACCGGCATCGGCCGACCAGCCGGAGCCGGAACCCACGGCCCCGGACCCCGAGGTGCCCGTCGCGCACGAAACGGTGCACGGCGGGACGATCCCCGAGGGCTACGCCGAAGAGCTGAGCACCTCGAAGTTCAAGGTGCGCCTGAAGAACTTCGAGGGTCCGTTCGACCTGCTGCTGCAGCTCATCTCGCAGCACCAGCTCGACGTCACCGAGGTCGCCCTGCACCAGGTCACCGACGACTTCATCGCGTACACGCGCGCGCTCGGGACGGACTGGAACCTCGACGAGACCACGGAGTTCCTGGTCATCGCGGCGACCCTGCTCGACCTCAAGGCCGCCCGGCTGCTGCCGGCGGCCGAGGTCGAGAACGAGGACGACCTCGCGCTGCTCGAGGCCCGCGACCTGCTCTTCGCGCGCGTGCTGCAGTACCGCGCGTACAAGCAGGTGGCCGCTCTGTTCGGCGAACTGGAGCAGGGTGCGCTGCGGCGCTACCCGCGGTCGGTGGCGCTCGAGGAGCGCTTCGTCGGCCTGCTGCCCGAGGTGATGCTGGGTGTCACGCCGCAGCGCTTCGCGGAGATCGCGGTGGCCGTGTTCCGGCCGAAGCCGCCGCCGACCGTGTCGATCGCGCACCTGCACATGGGCCGGGTGTCCGTGCGCGAGCACGCGGCCCTGCTGCGGGTGAAGCTCGCGGAATCGGGGCAGGCCACGTTCAAGGAGCTCGTGGTCGACTGCGAGCACACCGTGGAGATCGTCGCGCGCTTCCTGGCGCTGCTGGAGCTGTACCGCGAGTCGTCGGTGCAGTTCGACCAGGAGGAGGCGCTGGCCGAGCTGCACGTCCGCTGGACCGGCGGCAGCGTCGAAGAGGCCTCGGCCGCCGCGGCCCACGACCGCGTGGCGGCCGAAGAGGAGGAGTACGGGTGAGCACCGAAGACGACCACGCCGGCGTGGAGGCGATCGACCTCGACCGCGAGATGAACCCGGCCGCTCCGGCGCTCGAGGCCGAGGACGGGGCGCCGGACGAAGCGGTGGCTGCCGAGGTTCCGGAGGTCACGGATGCGGCTGCCGGTGAGGACGAGCCCGCGAGCACCGAACCGGAAGCGGCTGAGGAACCGAGTGCCGAGGCGCCCGGGACTTCGCCCGCCGCGGCCGCGAATGCCGAGCCGTCCGCGACCGCGGACAGCGAATCCGTGGAAGCCGGACAGCCGGAGCTGGCGGACAGCGGACCTGTCGACGCCGGGCGGGCGGACCCGTCGGGCAGCGATTCCGTGGAGGCCGCGCAGCCGGACGAGTCGAGTAGCGAACCCGTGGAGGACGGCCAGCCGGAACCCTCGGAAAGCGGAGCCGTTGAAGCCGAGCAGCCGGACGAGTCGAGCAGCGAACCGGCGGACGGGGAGCAGCCGGCGTCCGATGCCGAGGCGACGGAGGCGGAACAGCCGCAGGCCGCTGACACCGGCGCAGCGGATGCCGGGCAACCGGCATCGCCGGAGCCTGCGGCGGCCGATGCCGGGACGTCGGAGACCGCGGATGCCGGAGCTGCCGAAGCCGAGCAGCCGCCTTCGCCGGAATCGCCGGAGCCTGCGGCGGCCGATGCCGGGACGGACGGAGCCGCGGACACCGGAGCCGCCGACGCCGAGCAGCCGCGGTCCCCGGAACCCCCGGAGCCTCAGGAGCCGGGCCACGACCCCGAATCCGACCTCGTCGCGGCCGGGGACGTCAGTGATCTGCCTGACGTCACCTCCGACGAAGCGCTCGAAGCCGCCCTCGAAGCGCTCCTGCTCGTCGTCGATTCGCCGGCGAGCGAGCAGACGCTGGCGGAGACGGTGGAGCAGCCGGTGGCCCGCGTCACCGTCGCGCTGCGGACCATGGCGCAGAAGTTCACCGAGCGCGCCAGCGGGATCGACCTGCGGCGAGTCGGGGAGGGGTGGCGGTTCTACACTAGGGACACGTACGCCCCGTTCGTGGAGAAGCTCCTGCTCGACGGCCAGCGGTCGAAGCTGACCCGGGCCGCGCTGGAGAGCCTCGCCGTGATCGCGTACCGGCAGCCGGTGACCCGGGCCAGGGTCGCCGCGGTGCGCGGGGTCAACGTCGACGGCGTGATCCGGACTCTGCTGGCCCGCGGCCTCATCGAGGAGATGGGCACCGACCCGGAGACGACGGGCACGCTGTACGTGACGACCGAGCTGTTCCTGGAGCGACTGGGGCTGTCGTCGCTGAACGACCTGCCCCCGATCGCTCCGCTGCTACCCGAAGTGGACACCATCGATGACATCTAGCGAGCACCCCGACGGCGTCCGGCTGCAGAAGGTCCTCTCGCAGGCCGGCGTCGCGTCGCGGCGCGCGGCCGAGGACCTGATCGTGGCCGGCCGGGTGGAGGTGAACGGCGAGGTCGTCACCGAACTCGGCCGGCGCGTCGACCCGCTCGAGTCGGTGATCCACGTCGACGGCACGCGCGTGAACCTGCGCGACGACCTCGTGTACCTCGCCTTCAACAAGCCCAAGGGCGTCCACTCGACGATGTCGGACGACCGCGGCCGCCCGTGCGTCGGCGACTACCTGCGCGGCCGTTGGGAGGAGACGCCCGGCGTCGTCCACGTCGGCCGGCTCGACGAGAACACCGAGGGCCTGCTGCTGCTCACCAACGACGGCGACCTCGGCCACCGGCTCATGCACCCGTCCTACCGCGTGCTCAAGACCTATTTCGCGGAGGTCGAGGGTCTCGTGCCGCGCGGTCTCGGCAAGGAGCTGCGGGCCGGCTGGGAGCTGCCCGACGGCATCGTCAAGGTCGACCAGTTCCGCGTGAAGGACATGCACTCCGGCAAGAGCATGATCGAGCTCGTGATCCACGAGGGCCGCAAGCACATCGTGCGCCGCCTGATGGCGTCCACCGGGCACCCGGTGCGCAAGCTCGTGCGCACCGCGGTCGGCGACGTGCAGCTCGGCAACCAGCGCCCCGGCACGATCCGCCGCCTCAACCGCGGTGAGGTCGGCGCGCTGTACCGCAACGTCGAACTCTGATCCGTTCGGGGGTTTCCCGCTCCGGTCCCCACTTTCCGCCCTGGTGCCGCGCGTCCGCGTCCTCCTAGCTTGATCGACATCCGATTGCGCTGGAGGACTGGAATGCGTGTGCTCAGAGGGCTCTGCGCGGCGGCGGTCGTCGCCGCGGGGCTCGTGGTGCCGGTGCAACAGGCGGCCGCGAGCCCCGCCGGCACCGAGCCGGTGTACGACTTCGCCGGAGCGGTCCGCGAAACGGTGTGGGTGGACGTCGGCCGCGACGGTGACGGCGACGGCAAACCCGACCGCGTCGCCGCGGACATCGTGCGGCCGGCGGAACCGGCGGCGCAGGGCCGCAAGATCCCCGTGATCATGGACGCGAGCCCGTACTACTCATCACTGGGGCGCGGCAACGAGAGCGAGTTCAAGACCTACGACCAGCAGGGCCGCCCGGTCGGGTTCCCGCTGTTCTACGACAACTACTTCGTGCCCCGCGGCTACGCGGTCGTGCTCGTGGACCTCGCCGGCACCAACCGGTCCACCGGTTGCGTCGACGTCGGCGGCGCGTCCGACGTGCAGTCGGCCAAGAAGGTCGTCGACTGGCTGAACGGCCGCGCCACGGGCTACAGCGCGAAGTCCGGGGGCAGCAAGGTCACCGCGAGCTGGAGCGACGGCGGCGTCGGCATGATCGGCAAGTCCTACGACGGCACGATCGCCAACGGCGTGGCCGCCACCGGCGTCGCCGGGCTGAAGACGATCGTCCCGATCTCGGCGATCAGCTCGTGGTACGACTACTACCGCTCCGACGGCGCGTCGTTCGGCTTCGACCCCGACGGGCTGGCGCGGACCGTGGAGACGCGCAACGGCGGCCAGGACTGCTCGGCGGAGAACGCGAAGCTCGCGAAGGGTGCCACCGCGAACGGCGACTACGGCCCGTTCTGGGCGGAGCGCGACTACGCGGCGCAGGCGAAGAACGTGCACGCGAGCGTGTTCGTCTCGCACGGCGTGAACGACCTCAACGTCAAGACGATCAACTTCGGCCAGTGGTGGGACGCGCTCGCGAAAGCCGGGGTGCAGCGCAAGATCTGGCTGGCGCAGACCGGGCACGTCGACCCGTTCGACTACCGCCGCGCCGAGTGGGTCGACACGCTGCACCAGTGGTTCGACCACTACCTCATGGGCCTCGACAACGGCATCGAGAAGCAGCCGATGGCGACGGTCGAGCGGCAGCCGGACCAGTGGGCCGACCAGTCCTCGTACCCGGCGGCGGGTGCGGCCGCGACGACGCTGCGCCCGCACGCGGGCTCGGTGGCCGGCGTCGGCACGCTGACCACGGCCGCGTCGTCCGGCACGGCCTCGTTCACCGACGACCCGAAGCTCGGCGAGGACGCGTGGGCGGCGAACCCGGCGGCGGCGTCGGCCAACCGCGTGCTCTACAGCACCGGCACGCTTTCCGCGCCACTGCAGGTTTCCGGGACTTCGTCGATCACCGTGACGGCCACGCCGAGCACGTCGTCGGCGCGCCTGTCGGCGATGCTCGTGGACTACGGTCCCGCCACGATCCGCAACTACTCCGCCGGTGGCGAAGGCATCAAGACCGGCACCGCGGAGACCTGCTGGGGATCGAACGCCCCCGGTGACGACGCCTGCTACAAGGTCACCAGCGCGGACACCGCGAACGTCGGCTACACGGTGATCAGCCGCGGCTGGGCCGACCTCGCGAACTACCGGTCGCTGAGCAAGGAGTCGCCGCTGACGCCCGGCAAGGCGTACTCGATGACGTTCCGCCTCGCGAGCACCGACCACGTGGTCCCCGCGGGCCACGCGCTGGCCCTGATCATCGGCGGCACGGACGGCGACTTCATCACGGGCCCGGCGAAGGCGCCGAAGCTGACGGTGGATCTGGCGAAAACGTCGGTGCGGGTGCCGCTCGCGGGCACCGCACCCGCGGGCCCGGGCGCGGCCCTGCCGGGCACCGCGGTCACCTCGGTCCGCAACGACCCGCGGCTCGACCTGCGGTGACCGGCCGGGTGGGCGTCCCGCGCGCCGGGGCGCCCACCCGCCTCACGCCGGGGCTTCGCTCGGCTGTTCGCGCGGTTTCCGTTGCAGCGCCTTGGCGATCGGCTCCACGATGCGCGCGGCGGTGGGCCCGAGGATCGCCATCAGCAGCACGTACGCGGTCGCCAGCGCGGCCAGTTCGCCGTCGACCGCGCCGGCGGTGACGGCGAGGCCGGCGATGACGATCGAGAACTCGCCGCGCGCCACCAGGGCCGCGCCGGCGCGGGCGCGGCCGAGCCTGCCGATCCCTTGTCTTCGCGCGGCCCACCAGCCGGTGCCGACCTTGGAGAGCGTGGTGAGCACGGCGAGCGCGACGGCCCACCCGAGCACCGGCGGGATGGACGCCGGGTTCGTGTTGAGCCCGAACACCACGAAGAACACGGCCGCGAACAGATCGCGCAAGGGTTCGAGCAAGCGCGTCGCGTTGTGGGCGGTGGAGCCGGACACGGCGATGCCGAGCAGGAACGCCCCGACGGCGGCCGAGACCTGCAGTGCCGAAGCGATGCCCGCGACGAGCAGCGCCGCGCCGAGGATCTTGAGCAGGAACACCTCGCGGTCGTCGCTGTCGACGAGCGCGGAGACGTAGCGGCCGAACTTCAGGGCGATCACGAGGACCACGGTGATCACCAGCAGCGAGATGCCCACGGCCTCGAGTCCGCCGAGGAAGCTGACGCCGCCGAGGATCGCGGTGAGGATCGGCAGGTAGAGCGCCATCACCAGGTCTTCGAACACCAGGATCGACAGCACGACGGGCGTTTCCCGGTTGCCCAGCCGGCCGAGGTCGCCGAGGACCTTGGCGATGATCCCGGACGACGAGATGTAGGTGACCCCCGCCATCACGATCGCGCCGATCGGGCCCCAGCCCAGCAGCAGTGCGACGGCCGCGCCGGGCAGTGCGTTGAGCACGATGTCGACGAGCCCGGCCGTCCACGAGCGGCGCAGGCCCGTGAACAGTTCCGCCGCCGAGTACTCGAGCCCCAGCAGCAGGAGCAGCAGCACGACGCCGATCTCGCTGGCCAGGTGCGTGAAGTCGCCGATGTCGGCGAGCGGGATCACGCCGCCGGAGCCGAAGCACAGGCCGCCGAGCAGGTAGAGCGGGATGGGGGAGAGGCCGATCCGGCCGGCGAGCCTGCCCAGCACGCCCAGCACGAAGAAGACCCCGCCCAGTTCGATCAGGGACAGCGCGGTGTGGTCCATCAGCCTTGTTTGAGGATCTTGGCGGCGGCGTCCAGACCTTCGGACGTCCCGACCGCGACGAGCAGGTCGCCGGCGGTGAAGGTGAAGTCCGGCGTGGGGGACGGGTGCACCTGCCCCGCCCGCGCCACCGCGACCACCGACACACCGGTGCGGGTGCGCATCGCCGTGTCGCCGAGCGTGCGGCCGTCGAACAGGCCGTCCTCGGCGATCGGCAGCTGGCGGGTGTGGATGCCCGGCAGTTCGCGGTGTTCCTCGGTGAGCTGCGCGACCAGTTGCGGCGCACCGAGGAGGTTCGCGAGCGCACCCGCTTCGTCCGCGGAGAGCGGCAGGGAGGCCAGGCAGGCGTCGGGGTCGTCGGACTTGGAGACGATCAGCTCGATCTTGCCGTCCCGCTGCGTCACGACGCCGATGCGCCGTCCCGCACGGGTGGCGAAGTCCTTGCGGACACCGATTCCGGGCAAGGGGGTCACTTCGACGTTCACACCGGCCACGGTAACCCATTGTCCGTTTCGCCAGGCTCAGGCGAGCTCGAGCAGGAGGGTCGCGGCGATCACCACGGCCGCCGTGGCGCCGTGCACGCCGAACGCGAGCGCCCGGTTTCCCTTGTGCCGCAGGATGATCAGCATGTCGCCGATGGGGATGAAGGCCTCGGCGAGCAGGATCCAGCCGAGCACGTGCGGTCCGCCGATCAGCATCGCCGCGCCCGCCGCCAAGCCGGCCCCGATGTCGCGGACGCCCTTGATCTCGAAGAACGCCGTGGTGCCGGTGGGGATCGTGGCGAGGCCGAAGGTGGCGGCGCTCTTCGCCGGGGCGAGCAGGTAGGTCAGCCCGATGTACACGATGCCGACGGCGACGATGCCGGCGATGACGTAGGCGGTGACGATCATGAGTCCTCCAGAGAACTAGCATCGCTAGGAACACTGACAAAGCTAATCTAGCGACGCTAGATTGTCTAGTGCTGCTGGAATCGAAACCGGGACGGCGCGCGGATCGCCTCGCGCTGCTCGTCGCGCGCTTCGGGGGCCGACCGCACCCGAGCCGCCTGACCGGCCAGGGCGGGCGACGGGCAGAATGAACGCCGATCAACGCAGAGGACGACGCGAGGAGAGTTTCGGTGACGGGAGCCCTACGTGGTGTGGTCGCGCTGGACGGCCCGTCGGGAACCGGCAAGACCACGGTCGCGCGCAAGCTCGCCGACCGGCTCGGCGCGGGTTACCTCGACACCGGTGCGATGTACCGGCTCGTGACGCTCGCGGTGCTGCGGTCGGGTACCGACCCGGCCGACACCGACGCGGTCGGCCACCTCGCGCATGACGTGCACTTCACCATCGGTACCAGCCCCGAGCGCCCCGACGTGCGGCTCGAGGACGAAGACGTGGCCGCCGAAATCCGCGGGCCCGAGGTCACGCAAGCCGTCTCCGCGGTCTCCGCGGTGCCGCAGGTGCGCGAGCTGCTCGTGGCGCGCCAGCGCCGGATCATCGCCGATGTGCTCGCCGACACCGGCGGGATCGTGGTGGAAGGGCGTGACATCGGCACCGTCGTGGCGCCCGAGTCGCCGCTCAAGGTCTACCTCACCGCTTCGGCCGACGTGCGCGCCGCGCGGCGCAGCGGCCAGGACACCGCCGCCGGGCGCGAGGTCACCGTCGAGGCCGCGCGCGAGTCCGTCGAGCGCCGCGACCGCCTCGACTCCACGCGCTCGGCGTCGCCGCTGCGCGCGGCCGAGGACGCCGTGCCGGTCGACACGTCCGAGCTGACCATCGACCAGGTGATCGTCGCCCTGTCCGAGCTCGCCTGCCGTCGCGGCCTGCTCGACGACTGCCCCGCCGACGCCGCGGTCGAGGTGGCGCCGTGACCGGAGGCGCGCTGCCCGAGGGCGCGATCGGCCTCCTGCACGACGCCGGGCGCATCTTCGCCCGGTACCATCTGCGCTCGGCGTTCCGGATCCGCGTGCACAACCGCGAGCGGATGCCCGCCACCGGCCCGGTCGTGGTGATCGCCAACCACAGCTCCATGATCGAGCCGCAGCTGATCTTCGGAATGCTGCCGCGGCGTTCGGCGTTCCTCGTCAAGGCCGAGATGTTCAAGGGCGCGGCGGGGCGGTTCCTGCGGGCGATCGGCCAGATCCCGGTCAAACGGGGTGAGATCGACCGCACGCCGCTGATCACGGCGGTCGGCGTGCTCAAGGCCGGCGGGGTCGTCGGCATCTTCCCCGAGGGCACGCGGGGCGCGGGTGACGTCGGCGCGGCCGAGAAGGGCGCGGCCTGGCTCGTGCGGGCCTCCGGGGCGACCGTGCTGCCGGTCGCGACGCGGGGCACGTTGAAGCCCGCGGGCGGGAAGCGGCGCTGGCGCCCGCGCGTGGACATCCTCACGGGGGAGCCGTTCACGCCGAAGGTCGGCCCGGGCCGCACCGGCCTGGAAGAGGGCACCGAGGAGCTGCGGCTGCGGCTCGCGGGGCTCGTGAAGACTTTGGACGATTGGCGCGCCGGGAACGGACTCGGCTCGCCGTAGGTGGAGTGGGAACACGATGACAGGGTTTGACGGCGGCACGGACGCCGGGTTCGAAGGTGCCGGGGAAATCGACGGCACCTGGTCCGACGAGACCGAGTTCGCCGCGCTCGACGCGCAGATCGAGGCCGAAGGCGCCGCCGAGGAGGCGAACCTCGCGCAGCCGGTGCTGGCCGTGGTCGGCCGGCCCAACGTGGGCAAGTCCACGCTGGTCAACCGCATCCTGGGCCGGCGAGAGGCCGTGGTGCAGGACGTGCCGGGCGTGACGCGTGACCGCGTCGCCTACGACGCGTACTGGGGCGGCCGGCGGTTCACGCTGGTCGACACCGGCGGCTGGGAGCCCGACGCGACGGGCCTGCAGGCCGCCGTCGCCGCGCAGGCCGAGATGGCGATGCAGACGGCCGACGCCGTGCTGCTCGTGATCGACGCGACCGTGGGCGCCACCGCCACCGACGAGGCCGTGGCCCGCGTGCTGCGGCGCTCGAAGAAGCCGGTGCTGCTCGCCGCGAACAAGGTGGACGACGACCGGCTGCTGGCCGACACCGCTTCGCTGTGGTCGCTCGGGCTCGGGGAACCGCACCCGGTCAGCGCGCTGCACGGCCGCAGCTCGGGCGACCTGCTCGACGCGATCATCGAGGCCCTGCCCTCGGCGCCGCGCGAGAGCGGCACCGTGACGGCCGGCCCGCGGCGCGTCGCGCTCGTCGGCAAGCCCAACGTGGGCAAGTCGAGCCTGCTCAACAAACTGTCGGGCGAGCAGCGCTCGGTGGTCGACGCGGTCGCCGGCACCACCGTCGACCCGGTCGACTCGCTGGTGGAGCTCGACGGCGAGGTCTGGCGGTTCGTGGACACGGCGGGCCTGCGCAAGCGCGTGAACTCCGCCAACGGAGCGGAGTACTACGCCTCCCTGCGCACCAAGACGGCGATCGACGCGGCCGAGGTCGCGATCGTGCTGCTCGACGCCGCCGAGCCGCTGTCCGAACAGGACCTGCGCGTGCTGACGATGGTCGTCGAAGCGGGCCGCGCGTGCGTGCTGGCCTTCAACAAGTGGGACCTGGTGGACGAGGACCGCCGCCACGCGATGGTGCGCGAGCTCGACCGTGGTCTGGTCCGCGTGCCGTGGGCGGAGAAGGTGAACATCTCCGCGCTCACCGGCCGTTCCGTGCGCAAGCTCGCGCCCGCGCTGCGCACCGCGCTGAAGTCGTGGGACCAGCGCGTGCCCACCGGTCAGCTCAACGGGTGGCTCTCCGACCTCATCGCGGCGACCCCGCCGCCGGTGCGCGGCGGCAAGCAGCCGAAGGTGCTCTTCGCCACGCAGGCCGGCATCCGCCCGCCGACGCTGGTGCTGTTCACCACCGGTTTCCTCGAAGCCGGTTACCGTCGGTTCATCGAGCGCAAGTTCCGCGAGCGGTTCGGCTTCGAGGGCAGCCCCGTCCGGGTGAACGTGCGGGTGCGGGAAAAGAAGGCGAAGCCGAAGGTCGGCGGCAAGGCCGCGAGGGGCCGCTGACTCGAACCGGAGCGGTTTCCCGGTCGCCACCGTGGAAACGCGCCCGGGAACCCCGTTCCCCGGCGCGTTTTTCACGCTCCGATCAGGCCCTTGCGCTCGGTGACGTCCGACACTCGGCTGTGACCCTTGCGCTATCCGACGTTCACCTCGGCGTATTGTCGAGGGCCGCAACGGGCGCCTCATTCGGAGTGCCGGCCCGAATGACGCTCGCGGAAGGTGAGTGATGGGCTTGCACGCCCGTGTTACGACCCTGCACGTCCTGTTCCTGAATCCGGTGGTCACCCGCCGTGACGGGGTGGTCCGGTGACCCTCACCGCGGACCACGCCGGGACGACCACCACCGACGACGCCGGCGCCCTACTGGCGTGCGTCGCCGAGGTGACCCACGCCCCGTCGCCCACCCCGGTCGCCGACCGCGCCCTCTTCTGGTCCGGGCTCGGCGCCAGCGAGCGCACGCTGCTCCAGGTGCTCGCCGAGACCGCCGAGCGGCACCCCAACGCCGCCGCCGTCGACGACGGCACCACCACCCTGACCTACCGCCGCCTCCTCGAGGAGATCGACGCGTACGCCCGCCGCCTGCGGGCCCACGGCGTCGGCCTCGGCGACCGCGTCGGCATCCGCATCTCCTCCGGCACGGCCGAGCTGTACGTCGCCATCCTCGCCACCCTGTCCGTCGGCGCCGCCTACGTGCCGGTCGACGCGGACGACCCGGACGAGCGCGCCGAGCTGGTGTTCGGCGAGGCCGGCGTGGCCGCCGTCGCGACCGACGGCACCATCACCGTCACCGGGACCCCGGGCCGCCGCGAAGGCCGCCCCGGACCGGCCGACGACGCGTGGATCATCTTCACGTCCGGTTCCACCGGCAAACCCAAGGGCGTCGCCGTCACGCACGCCTCCGCCGCGGCCTTCGTCGACGCCGAGGCGCAGCTGTTCCTCACCGACGAGCCCGTCGGCCCCGGCGACCGCGTGCTCGCGGGCCTGAGCGTCGCGTTCGACGCCTCCTGCGAGGAGATGTGGCTCGCGTGGCGCCACGGCGCCTGCCTGGTGCCCGCACCGCGCGCGCTGGTGCGCACCGGCGTCGACCTGGGCCCGTGGCTGGTCGCGCAGCGCATCACCGTCGTGTCCACCGTGCCGACGCTCGCCGCCCTGTGGCCGGCCGACGCGCTCGAGGACGTCCGCCTGCTCATCTTCGGTGGCGAAGCGTGCCCGCCGGAGCTGGCCGAGCGCGTGGCCGTCGAAGGCCGCGAGGTGTGGAACACCTACGGCCCGACCGAGGCCACCGTCGTCGCCTGCGCCGCCCAGCTGACGGGGGAGGGGCCGGTGCGCATCGGCCTCCCGCTCGCGGGCTGGCAGCTGGCCGTGGTCAACGAGGCGGGCGAGCCGGTTCCGATGGGCGAGACCGGGGAGCTCGTGATCGGCGGCGTCGGCCTGGCGCGCTACCTCGACGCCGAGAAGGACGCGCAGAAGTTCGCGCCGCTGCCCGCGCTGGGCTGGCAGCGCGCCTACCGCAGCGGCGACCTGGTCCGCGCCGAAGCCGAGGGCCTGCTGTTCCTCGGCCGGCTCGACGAGCAGGTCAAGCTCGGCGGTCGGCGCATCGAGCTCGGTGAGGTCGACGCCGCGCTGCAGGCGCTGCCCGGAGTGCAGGGCGCGGCCGCCGCGATCCGCCGCACCAAGGCGGGCAACCAGGTCCTGGTCGGCTACGTCGTGCCGAGCGCCGGCACCGGGTTCGACGTCGACGGTGCCGCGACCCGGCTGCGCGAGCAGCTGCCGGCCGCGCTGGTGCCGCTGATCGCGGTGATCGACGACCTGCCCACGCGCACGTCGGGCAAGGTCGACCGCGCCGCGCTGCCGTGGCCGCTGTCCACTGTGGACGCCGGCGAGGCGGGCCTGTCCGCCACCGAGGCGTGGCTGGCCGAAGGCTGGGCGGAGATCCTCGGTGTGACCGCGGCGGACCCGAAGGCCGACTTCTTCACCCACGGCGGCGGCAGCCTCACGGCCGCGCAGCTGATCGCGCGCATCCGCACGCGCCATCCCGAGGTGTCGGTCACCGACATCTACACGCACCCGAAGCTCGGGGCGCTGGCCTCGATGCTCGACGCGCTCAGCGGCGCGGAGACCGAGCGCCGCGACGTCCAGCCCACACCGCGGCGTGCGGGTGTGCTCCAGACCGTGCTGATGGTCCCGCTCATGGGGCTCGTCGGCCTGCGCTGGGCGACGCTCGCCGCGGCGCTGTCGAACGTGCTGGCGCTACTCGGGTTCGCCTGGGCGCCGACGCTGAACTGGGGCTGGGTCGCGCTCGCGTGGCTGGTGCTGTTCAGCCCGGCCGGGCGCATCGCGATCGCGGCCGGTGGCGCGCGCGTGCTGCTCTCGGGTGTGCTGCCCGGCAGCTACCCGCGCGGCGGCAGCGTGCACCTGCGCCTGTGGACGGCGGAGAAGCTGGCCGAGTTCAGCGGCGCGGACGGCGTCGCCGGCGCGTCGTGGATGACGACCTACGCGAAGGCGCTCGGCGCGCGCGTGGGCAAGGACGTGGACCTGCACTCGCCGCCGCCGGTCACCGGTTTCCTGAAGCTGGGCCGCGGCGCCGCCGTCGAGCCCGAGGTGGACCTGTCGGGCCACTGGGTCGACGGCGACCTCGTGCACATCGGCAAGATCCGCATCGGCGCGGAGGCCCGCGTCGGTTCGCGCAGCACGCTGTTCCCCGGCGCCCGCATCGGCAAGGGCGCGGAGATCGCCGCCGGGTCGACCGTGCGCGGCGCCGTGCCGGCCGGCCAGCGCTGGGCGGGGTCGCCCGCCGTCCGCGCCGGCAAGGACGCGAAGGACGCGCTGAAGTGGCCGTCGAGCCGCCCGCCGCGTTCGCGGTTCTGGGCGACGGTCTACGGCGCGACGTCGCTCGTGCTCGGCTTCCTGCCGGGCTTGGCAGCGCTGCCCGGTGTCGCGGTGCTGGGGTACGCGATCTGGGGCTCGCCGAGCCTGGTCGACGCCGCCGGGAGCGCCCTGATCTTCACGCCGGTCGCGACCGTGGCCTACTTCCTCACCTACGCGCTGCTGGTGCTCAGCGGCGTGCGCCTGCTGGGCGTGCGCCTGGTCGAGGGCTACCACCCGGTGCACGGCCGCGTCGCGTGGCAGGTGTGGGCGACCGAACGGCTCATGGGCATGGCCCGCGAAGGGCTGTTCCCCTTGTACGCCAGCCTGTTCACGCCGGTGTGGCTGCGGCTGCTCGGCGCGAAGGTCGGCCGGGGCGTCGAGGCCTCGACGGTGCTCGCGCTGCCGAAGATGACCAAGGTCGACAGCGGTGCGTTCCTCGCCGACGACACGATGGTCGCGACTTACGAACTCGGCCACGGCTGGCTGCACGTCGCGCCCGCGCGCATCGGCAAGCAGGCGTTCCTGGGCAACTCCGGCATGACCGCGCCGGGCCGCTCGGTGCCGAAGCGCGGCCTCGTGGGCGTGCTGTCCTCGACGCCGGCGAAGGCCAAGAAGGGCTCCTCCTACCTGGGCATGCCGCCGCTGCCGGTGCGTCGCGCGATCGGTGAGGCCGACACGAGCCGCACGTACAACCCGGGGCTGCACCTCAAGGCCGCGCGCGCGTTCGTGGAGCTGTGCCGGATCGTGCCGGTGATGTGCGGGGTCGCCCTCACGGCCGGTGTCGTGTTCGGGCTGCTGGGAATCGCGCGGCAGACCGGGTTCCTGATCGCCGCGCTGCTGGCCGGGCCGGTGCTGCTGGCCGCCGGGATCGTCGCGGCGCTCACCGCGACCGCGGTGAAGTGGCTGCTGGTCGGGAAGTTCCGCGAGATCGACCACCCGCTGTGGAGCTCGTTCGTGTGGCGCAACGAGCTGGCCGACACGTTCGTCGAGGCGCTCGCCGTGCCGTGGCTGATCGGTTCGATCGGCGGCACGCCGCTGCTCACGGGCTGGCTGCGCACCATGGGCGTGAAGATCGGCCGCGGCGTGTGGCTCGAGACGTACTGGCTGCCCGAGGCGGACCTCGTGCGCCTGGGTGACGGTGCGACGATCAACCGCGGCTGCGTGGTGCAGACCCACCTGTTCCACGACCGGATCATGAGCATGTCCCGCGTGGAGTTCGGCGAGGGCGCGACGCTGGGCCCGCACGGCATCGTGCTCCCCGGCGCGAGCATCGGCGCGCGCACCACTGTGGGCCCGGGTTCGCTGGTCACGCGCGGCGACGCGGTGCCCGCCGACACGCGCTGGCTCGGCAACCCGATCTCGGCCTGGCGTCGGTGAGCCCGGGACCGTTGCGGCGGGCGGAGATCCGCGCGATATTTCCGGGAGAAGACGACCACACCGAAAGCGGGGTTCTGCGCGCGTGACCTCCTCGAAGGCTGCCGTGCCGGCACCCGGCGCGGAAACCTCCGGAGATTCGTACCTTCCCGGCCACGGCAACGGCGGCTACCACGTCCGGCACTACGACCTCGACCTCGACTACCGGGTCGGTCCCAACCGGCTGTCCGGCACCGCGGTGCTCACCTGCGTGGCGACGCAGGCGCTGTCGCGGTTCTCGCTCGACCTCGGCGAGTTCCGCGTCTCGCGGGTGCTCGTGGACGGCAAACCGGCGAAGTTCGTGCGGCGGGCGCTGAAGCTGCAGGTGAGACCGGCGAAGTCCGTGCCCGCGGGCACGGAGTTCCGGGTCGAGGTGCGCTACGTCGGCAATCCGCGGCCGGTGCCCAGCCGGTGGGGTGACATCGGCTGGGACGAGCTCACCGACGGCGCGCTCGTGGCGAGCCAGCCGATCGGCGCGCCTTCGTGGTTCCCGTGCAACGACCACCCGGCGGACAAGGCGAGCTACCGCGTGGCGGTGAGCACGTCGTCGACCTACCTGGTGGCGGTGACGGGGAACCTCGTGTCGCGCACGCAGTCGGCCAGCACGGCGCAGTGGGTGTTCGAGCGGCCGGAGCCGACGGCGACGTACCTGATGAGCGTGCAGATCGGGCGCTACGACGACGTCGAGCTCGTGGCCGGCGCCGGCGCGGGCTGGTTCTCGCACCCCGAGGCGCGCTCGTTCCGGCTGCGCCTGGGGTTCGGCCGCGGCAGCGGGGTCGAGTCCGTGGTGACGACGGTGCCGCAGCGGGCCGCGGTGCCGCCGCGGCTGCGCAAGGCGTTCGCGCGGGATTTCGGCCGCCAGGGCCGGATGATGGACGCGCTGCAGCGCTGGTACGGGCCGTACCCGTTCGGTGAGTACGTGGTGGTCGTGACCGACGACGAGCTCGACGACCCCATCGAAGCGCAGGGCATGGCGATCTTCGGCGCCAACCACGTGGACGGCAAGCGCACGTACGAGCGGCTCGTGGTGCACGAACTCGCGCACCAGTGGTTCGGCAACAGCCTCACGGTCGCCGACTGGCGCCACATCTGGCTCAACGAGGGCTTCGCGACCTACACCGAGTGGCTGTGGTCCGAGGAGGCCGGCGGCGAGCCGGCCGCCGCGTTCGCCCGGTGGTGGCACGCCCGGGTCAAGGCCAAACCGGCCGACGTGCGGATCAGCGACCCGGGCGTGGGGCGGATGTTCGACGAACGGGTGTACAAGCGCGGCGCGCTCACGCTGCACGCCCTGCGCGGCGAGATCGGCGACCCGGCGTTCTTCGCGCTGGTGAAGGCGTGGCCCGCCGAGCACCGGCACGCGACGGTGAGCACGGACGAGTTCGTGGCGGCCGCGGAGGCGTACGCGGGGCGTTCGCTGAGGGAGTTCTTCACGGCCTGGCTGGACACGCCGGCGCTGCCACCCCTGTGACCGGTTCCGCCGGGCGGCGGCGGGCGGGCACAATGGCGGCCTGACGAAGGGGGCGTCCATGACGTGGCCGGATCCACCGCGACGAGGTGGGACAGCGTGGGTCTGGGTCCTGGCGACGGTGGTGGTGCTCGTCGCCGCCTTGGGGATCACCGCGTTCGTGACACCCGGGTTCCTCCGGCCCGCTGCCTCCGTGTCAGGACTCGGGCGGGTCGTGCGGGGCGCGCACGGGAGCACTCCGCCGACCGCGCCGCCGACCACGAGTGAAGGCCCGCCGGTGTCCATCCCGTCGGCGCGCACGCCCGAGCCGCACCGGCCGCAGGCTCTGGCGGACCCGTCGGACTGCAGCTACCCACCGGACCCGGCCGCGGCCGCGGGCAAGACCGCGACCCCGCCCGCCGACGGCCCGGAGCCCGCGAACGGCACGCTGGGTGTCGACCTGCGCACCACGGCCGGCGACATCGGGCTGACGCTCGACCGCGCGCTCGCGCCGTGCACGGTGGCGAGCTTCGAGGCACTGGCCAAGCAGGGCTTCTACACCGGCACCCGGTGCCACCGGCTCGGCACGACCGACCTGCAGATGCTGCAGTGCGGCGACCCGCTCGGCGACGGCACGGGCGGGCCCGGCTACACCGTGCCCGACGAGTTCTTCCCGGAGCTGACCTACGGCCGCGGCCTCGTCGCGCTCGCCAACGCGGGCCAGCCGGGCTCCGGCGGCAGCCAGTTCTTCCTGATGTTCGGCGACACCCCGATCCCGCCGTCGTACACCGTCTTCGGCACCATCTCCGACGCCGGCCTGACCGTCCTGGACAAGATCGCGCGCGGCGGCGTGGACACCTCGGGTCCCGGCGCCTACGGCGACGGCACCGGCCCGCCGAACATCCCGGTCGGCTTCACCGAGGTCACGGTCCAGGGCTGACCACCGGGCGTCACCACCCCGTCACGCCTCCGGCGGCTGCGGCGCCGGCGCGCGGCGCGGCAGGCTCGCGGAATGGCGATCGAGTTCCGGCAACGGCACGTGAACCAGGCACTGATGGGCATCCCGAGACGCGCGGAGTCCTCGGACCGCGCCACGCTGACGCGGACGTTCGTGGCCGCGGGCTCGTTCTCGGCGATGCTGCACTCGAGCGACCACCAGGTCCTCTACGGCCGCCGCGGCGCGGGCAAGACGCACGCCTTGCTGCACCTGAGCGACCTCGTCGACGGTGCCGGCGACGTCGCGGTCTACCTCGACCTGCGTACGCTCGGCAGCGCGGGCGGGCTGTACTCCGACAGCGGGATCCCCGCCGCCGTGCGGGGTACGCAGCTGCTCGTCGACACGATCGAAGCGGTGCACGACGAACTGCTGGCGGTCGCCGTCGACCGCGAGCTGGGCGACCCGGACACGCTGCTGCCGGCGCTCGACGCGGTCGCCGAGGCGGCCACGGCCGTGGAAGTGGTGGGGGAGGTGGAGCGCGAGACGAAGGCGAACTCCGCCGAAGAGGTGTCGCACGGGCTCGAACTCGGGCTGCCGTCCACAGCGCGGGTTTCGCTGGGGCACAAGCGATCCGCCGGTGGGGAGCGCCGGCTGCGGCGCACCGGGACCGAGCGGCACCGGGTGGTGTTCGGTCCGCTCGGGCGGGCGCTGCGAGCCGTTACCCGGGCGCTGAAGGGCCGGCGGATGTGGCTGCTGCTGGACGAGTGGAGCTCGCTGCCGCGGCAGCTGCAGCCGTTGCTCGCCGACCTGCTGCGCCGCAGCTTCCTCCCGACGCCGGGAATCACGGTGAAGATCGCGGCCATCGAACGCCGCTCGCGGTTTCGCGCCCGGCTCGCCGACGGTGATCACCTGGGGATCGAGGTCGGGGCCGACGCGGCGTCGGCCGTGAGCCTCGACGACCTCATGATCCTCGACGACGCCCGCACGCGCGCCCAGGAGTTCTTCGCGCAGCTGTTCTTCAACCACGCCACCGCGCGGCTGGTGGCGATGCTGCCGGCGCCGCCGGCCGACGCGAATGCGTTGGTCGCGGAAGCCTTTCGCGGCAGTGCGTTCGGCGAGCTCGTCCGCGCGGCCGAGGGGGTGCCGCGCGACGCGATCAACATCGCCGCGCTGTCGGCCCAGCGCGCGCACGACCAGCCCATCGGCCTGCGCGACGTCCGGCTCGCCGCGCGGGACTGGTACCTGCGTGACAAGCAGAGCGCCCTCTCCGGCGACGAGGCCGCGACCGCGTTGCTGCGGAAGCTGGTCGACGAGGTCGTCGGGCGCCGCCGCTCCCGCACGTTCCTGCTCGACCGCGCCCAGGGTCCGCGCCACGAGCTCATCGCGGACCTCTACGACGCGCGGCTGCTCCACGTCCTGCGCCGCGGCCTGGCCGACCAGCACCACCCCGGGACGCTGTACGACGGGTTCGCCATCGACTACGGCTGCTACGTGGCGTTGCTGCTGGGCGAGGACTCCCGCCGGCCGCGCGGGTCGTGGCTGACGCTGCCGAAGGGCGTGCCACCGGACGGGTTCAGCCTGGCGCGCGAAGCGGTGGATCTGGACCGGCTCTGACAGAAGTCCGCCCGCGGAGCCGGGGAAGGCCGGCTCCACGGGCGGACGCGGGGGAAACCGCTCAGGCTCGGGAGAGCACCGACTTCAGCGCGGCGAGCAGCTTCGCCGTCGCGTCGGGCTCCGGGGCCGCGGTCACGTGGCGCCAGGCGATGTAGCCGTCGGGGCGGACGAGCAGGGCGCCGGCTTCGTCGATCTCGCTCGTGCGGGTCCAGTCGCCGTAGGAGTCGCGGGCGCCGTCGGCGCCGACGGTCACCACACGCAGGTCCAGGCCGAGCTCGGCGGCCGCCTTTTCGGCCGCCACGCGCCACGCGGTGCCCGAGAGCCCGGTGACCACGGTGAACTTGCCGCGCCCCACCAGGTCCAAAGTGGACTCCCGGCGGCCGTGGGCGCCGACGAGCCACACGTGCGGGATCTTCGCGCCCGGCGTGGTCGTCGCGTGGTGGAACAGCTCCGCGTCGCGGCCATCGGGCGCCGGGGCCGTGCCGTCCGGGAGCACGGCGCTCGAGGCGTAGCGCTGGTCGAGCTCGACGCCGTGGGCGTTGAACTCGTAGTTCTTCAGCTCGATCGCCTTCTCCAGCTGCCGCCGGCGGCGCGCGCCGTCCTCGGTGGCGGCTTCGCAGGCGGCGAGGCCGGCCGCGATGCCGGCGGAGTCCGTGTCGCCCCCGATGCCGAGGGTTTCGAAGATCGGGCCGAACTGGTCGCGCGAGAGGTTCGCGCGGTCCACGATCTGCTTGCCCACCGGCGCGCGCTCGGCCGAGTACGTCTCCAGCAGCCCCTCGCCGGCTTCGCCGCGCACGACCATCGCGAGCTTCCACGCGAGGTTGAACGAGTCCTGGACGGACGTGTTGGAGCCCAGGCCGTTCGACGGCGGGTGCCGGTGCACCGCGTCGCCGGCGCAGAACACGCGGCCGCTGGAGTACTGCGTGGCGTAGGAGTGGTTGACCGTCCACAACGACGTCGAGGTGATCTCGACCTCGAGCCCGGGGTCGCCGATCAGGTCGCGCACGATCCGCGTGGCCTCGTCGACGTCGACCTCCGGCGGAGCACCGGCGATGTCGTAGCCCCACACGAGCAGCCACTCGTTCCACGGCCGCACCATGCGCACCAGGCCCATGCCGATGCCGCCCATGTGCGCGCCCGGCCGCATGACCCAGTACAGGACGCTCGGCCGGTGCGCGACGTACTTCGCGAGGTCGGCCCTGAACGTGATGTTCATCGAACCCGCCTTGCCGGTTTCGCCGGCGATCGGCAGCCCGGCCTGCTCCGCGACGCGGCTGCGGGCCCCGTCGGCCCCGATCAGGTACCGCGCCCGCAGCGTGAACTCGTCGCCGCGCACGCGGTCGAGGAAGCGGGCCGTGACGCCGTCGGCGTCCTGGGTGTAGTCGACGAACTCGGTGTCCAGCCGCAGCTTCGCGCCGCGCTGGGCGGCGTTGGAGACCAGGATCGGCTCGAGGTAGGTCTGCGGCAGGTCGATCATGTGGCACGGGCTCGCCGCGCCGTACTCGGTCGCCGAGCGGTCCCCGGTGCCCCAGCTGGCGATGCGGCCGATCTCGTTGCCCGCCAGCGAGGTGCAGAGCACCGTGTCGCCCATCAGCTCGGGCGGCGTGCCCTGCGCCAGCGCCTGGTCCTCGACGCCGAGGTCGCGCAGGACCTCCATGCCGCGCTGGTTGGTGATGTGGGCCCGCGGCGTGTTGGCCGTCCAGCCGTACTTGGTGGCCAGGACCGTACGCACGCCGTAGGTCGCCAGTGCCAGCGCGGCCGAACCGCCCGCCGGCCCGCTGCCGACCACGATCACGTCGGTGTCGAACTCGTTCATGCCGTTGATCCTCGTCAGTGCTCGGGAGCGGGGGAGATGCGGAAGGTGAAGTCGAGCCGGCGCCAGTGGGCGGGCTCGCGGCCGTCGGGCGCGGGGCCGGACTGCTCGGCGAAGTCCACGATCAGGCCGTCCTTGACACCGAACACGGTGTCGGAGTCGAGGTAGTCACCGCCCTTGACGAACAGCTGCGTCACCAGCGTCCGGTAACCCGGCTTCGCGATGAGGAAGTGCACGTGCGGCGCGCGGTAGGGGTGCCGGCCGACCGAGTCGAGCATCTGCCCGACCGGGCCGTCGGCCGGGATCGGGTAGGCCGAGGGCACGATCGTCCAGAACCGCAGCCGGCCTTCGGCGTCGGTGCGGAAGCGGGCGCGCAGCACCGGCCCGTCGACGTCGGGCAGCTGCACGTCGTAGAAACCGTCCTCATTGGACTGCCACACGTCCACGACCGCGTCGGCCACCGGGGCGCCGTCCGGGTCGGTCACGCGCACGTCCGTCCACAGCGGAGTGCCGGGCAGCCCCTCGGCGAGGTCCGCACCCTGTGCCGTCTCCGGCGGGCCCTGCACGTAGAACGGGCCGAGCACCGCGGACGGCGTGGTGTCGGGCGTGCGCGAATTGGTGAGCACGTCGACCACACTGGACACCCCGAGGGTGTCGGACAGCAGGATGAACTCCTGGCGCTTGTCGTCGGTGAGGTGCCCGGCGCGGGTCAGGAACTCGATCGCGAACTCCCACTCCTGCTGCGTGAGGTCGGTGCGCACCACGTAGGAGTGCAGCGTGCGCACGAGGTCCTGCAGCAGTTCCCGCAGCCGCGGGCTGGGCGTCGAGGAGAAGCTGTCCACGACCTCCCGGGTCAGGGCGCGCAGGTCCGGTTTGGTGCCTTCGGCCGGCGCCGGGCGGGTGCCGGCCCAGGCTTGGCGCACCAGGTCTTCGATGCCCTCGCGGGTGATCTCGCGCGGGTTCGGGTACGGCTTGGCCGAAGCGATCTCGGCGGCTTTCGCGATGTCGGCTTCGGCGAAGCCCAGTTCGGCCAGCGAGTGCGGCACCGGCAGGCTCGCGATGAGGTCGTACACGCCGGTCGCGGCGTCGGGCGCGCCGAGCGCCTCCGCGATCCGCCGCATGGCCTCCGGGGCGCCCGGGGTGTTGTAGGCCATGGCGTAGGGCAGCACGACGGTGTGGGTCTCGGAGTGCGGCAGGCCGAAGCTGCCGCCGAGCGTGTGGCACAGCTTGTGGTGCAGCGCCATGCCGACGGAGCCGAGGCAGGTGCCGGCGAGCCACGCGGCGCGCAGGGCCTCGCCGCGGGCGTCCACATCGGACGCGTCGGCGGCGATGCGCGGCAGCGCGGAGGCCAGCAGGCGGATCGCCTCGAGCGCGAACTGGTCGACGATCGGGTTGGCGTCGGGGGAGTACAGCGCCTCCACCGCGTGCGCCATCGCGTTGATCCCGCTCGTGAGCGACACCTCGACGGGCAGCTTGAGGGTGAGGTCGACGTCGTACACCACGACCTCGGGCAGCACCTTCGGCGTGGTCTGCGTGGTCTTGCGCCCCTCGGCCGTCTCGCCGATCACGGGCGTCATCTCCGACCCGGCGTAGGTGGTCGGCACGATGATCTGCGGCAGGTCCGTGCGCAGCGCGATCGCCTTGGCGAGCCCGGTCGTCGAGCCGCCGCCGATGGCGAGCACGCAGTCGACGTCGTTCTCGGTCACGACCTTGAGCGCGCGCTCGGTCACGTCCACCGGGGTGTGCATCGCGGCCTCGTCGAACCGGGCGGCCAGCAGCGGGCCGAGCGCGTCGGCGACGCGGCCCACGGGCCCGGCCAGCGGCGGGCTGCCCAGCAGCAGGACGCGGGTGGCGCCGAGCCGGCGCACTTCGTCCGGCAACGTGGCGACGGTGCCGCTGCCGAACACGACCCGGGCCGGGTTGGCGGTGTAGCTGAACATCGTTGGTCCTTCCACGCGGGTGCCTCGAGTATCCGGACGATGCGGCCGGGTTTCCTGCACGTTCCTGCCGCACCGGCAGCACGAAACGCGCGCGCCCGGGCTTTGTTACCCGTCGCGGCGGATGGCGCCCGGGGTGGTGCCCAGCTGGGTGCGCAGCACGCGCGTGAGGTGCTCCTGGTGGGAGAAGCCGCAGCGGGCAGCGATGTCGGCGATCGGGTCGCTGCTGGTGCGCAGGAGCAGGCCGGCCTGTTCGACGCGCAGGCGCAGCAGGTACTGGTGCGGGGGCAGCCCGGTGCGGGCCTTGAAGCGGCGTGCGAACCGGCTGACGCTCAGCCCGGTCGCGGCGGCGAGTTCCGCCAGGCCCAGCGGTTCCGACAGGCGTTCGGTCATCAGCTCGCGGACCCGGTCGAACTGCCGGTCCGACAGCGCCGACGCGGCGGGGGCGGGCTCGCCGGAGGTGCGGCCCGCGCGGTGGCGGCGCGCCAGGTGTGTGGCCACCAGCGCGCACAGCTGGTCGGCGTAGGTGCGGGCGCTCGGCTCCCAGTCGCGGACGACCCCGTCGAGCGACAGCAGCAGCTGTTCGAGCAGGGGGTCGACGGTGCCGAGTTCCTCCGCGAGCCGCACCGGCGTGTCGGTCTCCGCGGCCTGTTGCACCGCGGAGTCGGCGACGTAGACGTGCAGCGTGTCGAGCTCACCGCCGAGCTCCACGGCCAGGTCGGCGTGCGAGGGCTGCAGGAACAGGCCACCGGCCGGGACGCGCCGCATCTGCTCGGCCGGCGTGCCGAAGCGCCGCCGGACCGTCACGGGCCCGGCGAGGTGCAGGATCAGCTGGTGCGTCGGCGCCGCCGCGAACAGCCCGCGGTGGGGCCGTTCGTGCTGCTTGGACAGGTACACCGACTCCCAGCCGAGGCCGGCGCTGGTGCGCTCGGGGCGGATCCACGGCAACGCGAGGATGCCGTTGGTGTCGGCGGCCGAGAGCTCACCCACCACGTCCTCCTCGCCTCGACCGACCGGATGCCCCGAGTGTAGGCGTCCGGCACCCCGGGCCGGGACGGGTGAAGGCCCGCCGGGCAGCGTGGGTTCTGGGAGTCGCTGCATACCCCGGTTCGAGGGGCGCGGTGGACGTTCCGGTCCAGGTGGAGCGCGGGCCTCAGGGCAAGTTCGCGGCCACCGGTGAGCTGCGCCGGGCCGTGCTGGACAATCCGGGCTGCAGGTGCTGCGACGGGTTTTCCCGACCAGCCGGAGGTGCACGTGACCCGCGAAGCGAACTACCAGGCCCTCTACCTGCAGGGACGTGGTGGGCTGCGCCGCGCACCGGCCGCATCGTGCGCACCCCGGTGCCCCGGACGACGTCAGCCGCGACTCCCCAGCCCTGGCAACGGGCTCCAACGAGAACACCAACGGCCTGCTGCGCTGACACTTCCCCGAAGGCAGCGACCTCTCCGTCCACAGCCCCGAACATCTCGCCGCCGAGCTCAACGGCCGTCCACGCAAAACGCTCGGCTGGGAGATCCCAGCCGAGCGCTTGGCTGAACTCCTGACCACAACCCGATGATCAACTCGTGGTGCGACGACCCTCGGAATCCACCCGGGCCGGCGGGCCTTCGGGGCAAGCGGGCGGGGCTCGGTCAGAGCGGGTTGAACGCGCCCAGCGGAGCCGTGCAGAACGGGCCGCCCACGAACTCCGCGGCGGCGCCGGTCGGGGCAGGCTTGTCGGCGAGCTGGTCGGCGTAGGCCTCGGCGTTGTCGAGGGACTTGTAGCCCAGCGCTTCGGCCTCGGCGAGCGAGTACACGCGCCGCGTGTTGTCGGAGACGCCCCAGATCAGGCGGTAGCCCGGCGACGGGGTGCTGAGGCAGGCTTCGAAGAGGCGGGCGCCGTCGTCGGGGGAGAGCCACGTGGTCAGCCCGCGCGGGCCGAGCGGCAGCGGTGTCTCGAAGCACGAGCCGATGCGGACCACGATCACGTCCATGCCGAAGCGCGACGCGTAGAGGCTGCCGAGCGCTTCGATGGCCGCCTTGCTCACGCCGTAGTAGGTGTCGGGGCGCGGGCTCGAATCGGCGGGGAGGCCGGAGTCGCCTGCGTCGGCGTTGCGGCGGAAGCCGACAGCGTGGTTGCTCGACGCGAGGACCACGCGCTTGATCCCGGCCTCGCGGGCGGCTTCCAGCACCGTGTGGGTGCCGCCGACGTTGACGTCGAGCGTGGCCTCCCACGAGTTCTCGCGGCTGTGCCCGCCGAGGTGGATCAGGGCGTCGGCTCCCGCGCAGGCCGCGGCCATGGCGGCGGGGTCGGTGACGGAGCCGGTCACGAGCTCGACGGCTTCACCCGGCTCGGCCGGGGCCTGCTCGGCCAGGTCGAGCAGCCGCAGCACCCGGCCGGGTTTGCGCAGCCGCGGGCGCATCAGGGTGCCGACGATGCCTGCCGATCCGGTGATCAGCACGCGCTGGTCTGCCATGGGGTTCCTCTCGAAACGCAGAAACGGGGAAAGGCGGCGGTCAGCGGATGCCGGCGCGGCGCAGCTGCTGCCCGAGCTCGGCGGTCGTCTCGGCCAGCAGCTCGCCGACGCGCTGGACGTCGGCGTCGGTCACCTGGCCGACCGGCATCGAGCAGCTCATCGCGTCGGTGCCGGGGATGCGGTAGGGGATCACGGCGGCGACGCACCGCACGCCGAGCGTGCCTTCTTCGATCTCGGCGGCGTACCCGCGGTCGCGGGTGCGCGCGAGGTCGGCGTGCAGCGCTTCGCGCGTGGTGATCGTGTTCGGGGTCAGCGGCGCGAGCTTGGCCGGCACCAGGTCTTCGATCTCGTCGTGCGTCAGCTCGGCCAGCAAAGCCTTGCCCAGCGCGGTGGCGTGGGCCGGCAACGTGCGGCCGACGCGCGAGACGAGGTGCGTCGAATGCTGCGATTCGCGGGTTTCGAGGTACACGACCTCGGTGCCGTTGCGGCGCGCGAAGTGGGCCGTGAAGCCGGTCTTCTCGCGGATGCGCTCCAGCGCCTCGGTGGCGAACGGGACGATCGCGTCGCGGTCGAGGTAAGCGGTGCCGCAGATCAGCGCGCGCACGCCGAGGCGGTAGCGCGCGGTGTTGGCGTCGGCCTCGAGCCAGCCGGCTTCGAGGAGGGTGCGCAGCAGGCCGTGGAGGCTGGAGCGCGGGAAGCCGGTGCGCGCGTGCAGGTCCGAGAGGGAGAGCCACACGTCGTTGGCCGCGAAGGTCTCGATGAGGTCGATCGCGCGCCGCGCCGACTTGACGCCCGCGCTCTCCGCACCGGGCGTGGCGCCGCGCGCCGCGTCCGCGGTGTCCAGCTTCTGCGCCATGTGCGTCCTCCCACCGGGCCGTTGACTTGTGACTCCGGCCATATTAGCGTCCCGAACAGCGTTCTTATGGATGAACATAGTCAGCATAACAGACTCCATTCAAGAATGTGAACACCGGGAGTACCTCGAGCGCGGAGGCGGCGCCGGTGGGATCGTCGAACCCGTGGCCGGGCACGCCACCCGGACGCCCCGACGAGGACGGAAAGAGCAGAAACTGATGGCACAGCCCAAGATCGAGCTGGACGGCTTGCTGGCGTTCCCGCTGACGCCGTTCACCGAGGACCTCGAGGTGAACCTCGACGGGTTCGCGGAGAACGTGGAAAGCCACGTGGCCGCCGGTGCGGGGGCGTTGTTCGTCGCTTGCGGTACGGGGGAGTTCAGCTCGCTGTCGCCGGACGAGGTCTCGGCGCTGCTGGCCCGGGCCAGGGACGTCGTGGGTGGGCGGGTGCCGGTGTGGATCGGCGCCGGCGGTGGTGCCGCCGCGGCCCGCGCGGGCGTCGCGGCCGCGCAGGCGGGCGGGGCCGACGGGGTGCTGTTGCTGCCGCCGTACCTGGTCACGGGTCCGCAGCCGGGGCTGGTCGACTTCGTGCGCTACGCGGTGGGCGACACGTCGGTGCCGGTGATCGTGTACCACCGCAGCACGGGGGTGTTCACGGCGCCGGCGGCGGCGCGGCTGCTCGACATCCCGTCGGTGGTGGGGCTCAAGGACGGCTACGGGGACCCGGAGGTGATGACGCGGATCGTGACCACGATCCGGTCGCTGGGCACGGAGCGGGCGCGGGAGTTCTTGTTCTTCAACGGATTGCCCACGGCGGAGGTGTCGGCGAAGGCCTACGCGGCGATCGGCGTGGCGCGGTATTCCTCGGCGGTGCACTGCTTCGCGCCGGAGATCGCGCACCGGTTCCACCGCGCGCTGGCCGAGGGGGACCACGCGGTGATGGACGCGCTGCTGGCCGGGTTCTACCTGCCGCTGGTGGCGCTGCGGGACGAGACGCCGGGGTTCGCGGTGTCGCTGGTCAAGGCCGCCGCCCGCCTGCGCGGGGACAAGGTCGGCACGGTGCGGCCGCCGCTGGTGGAGCCGACGGCCGCGCAGATCGACCGCCTCGGCGTGATCGTGGAGCGCGGGTTCGAGGTCCTGAAGGGGATCGAGGGCTGATGAAGATCCGGGACGTGGTGCTCACGCCGGTCGCGTTCGCGGATCCGCCGCTGCTGAACGTGATGGGCGTGCACGAACCCTTCGCCCTGCGCAGCGTCGTGCAGCTGATCTGCGACGACGGGGTCGTCGGGCTCGGCGAATCCTACGGCGACGCGGCGTTCCTGGGCGAGGTGCGCAAGGTCGTGCCCGAACTGGCGGGGCACGACGTGTTCGACCTGCCCGGCCTCAAACGCCTGATCGCCCGCTCGCTGGCCGGCACGGTGCTGACCGACGAACACGGGCTGATCGGCGGGTTCTCCATCCGCAAGACCATCGCCAGCGTGTACTCGCTGTTCGAGGTCGCCTGCCTCGACGCCCAGGGCCATTACCTCGACCGCCCGGTCGTCGACCTGCTCGGCGGCCGGGCCCGCGACGCGGTGGACTTCTCCGCGTACCTGTTCTACAAGTACGGCCGCCACGTCGATGCGTCCACTGAGGACAGTTGGGGTGAGGTGATCACTCCGGACGCCTTGGTCGGTGAGGCCAAGCGGATGATCGAGCGGTACGGGTTCGGCTCGATCAAGCTCAAGGGCGGGGTTTTCCCGCCGGACGAGGAGATCGACGGCATCCGGGCGCTCGCGGAGGCGTTCCCGGGCCACCCGCTGCGGATCGACCCGAACGCCGCCTGGACGCCGGCCACGAGCATTCGCGTCGCGCGTGAGCTCGACGGCGTCCTGGAGTACCTGGAAGACCCCACGCCCGGGATCGACGGGATGGCGAAGGTCGCGGCCGAGGCGAGCATGCCGCTGGCGACCAACATGTGCGTGGTCAACTTCGGCGACGTCGAACCCGCCTTCCGGGCCCGCGCGATCGGCGTGCTGTTGTCGGACCACCACTTCTGGGGCGGGATGCGCGACACCCAAGCCCTTTCGGTCGCGTGCGAGGCCTTCGGTGTCGGGTTGTCGATGCACTCCAACAGCCACCTCGGCATCAGCCTCGCGGCCATGGTGCACGTCGCCGCCGCCACCCCGCACCTGACCTACGCCTGCGACACCCACTGGCCGTGGAAGACCACCGACGTGATCGCGCCGGGGACACTGGAGTTCGTCGACGGCGCCGTCGCCGTTCCGGACAAACCCGGCCTGGGCGTCGAACTCGATCCGGACGCGCTGGCCCGCGCGCACGAAGACTTCCTCCGCTGCGGACTCACGAAACGGGACGACGTGACCTACATGCGCCGCTACACCCGCGGCTTCGAACCGAACACGGCGAGGTGGTGACGCCGTGAAGGTGACCGGCTACGCCTACCCCTGGGACGTCCTCGGCGACCCGGGTTTCATCTCGCGTGTGCGGGACCTCGAGATCGACGAGGTCGCCGTCGCGCTGACCTACCACAGCACGCGCGCGGCGACGCCGTATTCGCCCGAGCGCACGTCGGTGATCGCGCGCACCGCGGCGAGCTACCGGCCCGAGCGCGAAGCAGCGTGGGGCGGCCGCGAGCTGCGGCCGGCGGCGCCGGACTGGGTCGCGCAGCCCGACAGCGGCGGCGACGCCGTGCGCCTGCTCAACGCCGCGGGCGTGCCCGCCGCCGCGTGGCTCGTGTTCACGCACAATTCCCAGCTGGGCACGGAGTTCCCGCAGTACACGGTGCGGAACTGCTTCGGCGAGTCCTACCCGTGGGCGCTGTGCCCGGCGCAGCCCGCCGTGCGCGAGTACGCGGCGACGCTGACCGCCGAGGCCGTCGCGGGGCTGCAGCTCTCGTCGGTGATCCTCGAGGCGTGCGGCCCGCTCGGCGCCGTGCACCAGCACCAGCACGAGAAGACCGACGGCGTCTGGGCGCCCGCGGTCGCGCGGCTGCTGTCGATCTGCTGCTGCGAAGCGTGCGCCGAAGACTGGACCGGGTTCGATCCCGCCGAGGTGCGCGAGACGCTGCGCACCGAGGTGCACCGGCTGCTCGACACGGCCGACCTCGGCGTGACCGAAGACTGGCTGCCCGCGAAGCTCAAGGACACCGTGCTGGCCACGCGCCAGCGCGCCACCGACGCGCTGCGCGCCGCGGTGCTCGCCGAGCTCGAACCGGGCACCCGGATCGTGCTCCACGGCGCGCTCGATCCGTGGGTGACCGGCGCGCTGCCGGGCCTCACGCCGGCCGCGGCGGACGACGCGGCGTCGGTCGTGCTGCAGAACTGGGCCCCGGGCCGGGGCAGCGTCGACACCGTGGCCGCGGCGCGTCGGGCGCTGCCCGGCGACGTCGCGATCGGCAGCTACGTCACCGCGGTCGCCGCGAGCCCCGTGCCGGACATCGAGGCCTACGTGACCGAGCTCGGCAAGGCCGGCGCCGCCGAGCTGCACCTCTACCATCTGGGTTTGGCGGGCCCCGGCCGGTGGCCGGACCTGCACGCCGCCACGGCGGCGGCGCACGCCGTGCGGTGACGCACGGACCCGCTGGGCCCTGAACCCCGATCCACCGAGGAGACACGCCCCACCATGAGCCGAGAAACCTCCGCCCCGGAGCTCGAGCGCACCCTCGCCGCCGCGGCCGCGGCCGCCCGCCCGTTCGCGGCGGCCACGCCCGCCGAACGCGCCGGCTGGCTGGAAGCCGTCGCCGACGCCCTCGACGCCGACGCCGAGGAGCTCGTCGCCCTCGCCCACACCGAAACCCACCTGCCCGCCGCGCCGCGGCTGAAGGGCGAGCTCGCCCGCACGACGTTCCAGCTGCGCCTGTTCGGCCAGGTGCTGCGCGACGGCGCGTTCCTCGGCGCCACCGTCGACCACGCCGACGCCGAGTGGCCCATGGGCCCGCGGCCCGACATCCGCCGCGTGCTCGTGCCGATCGGGCCGACGCTGGTCTTCGCGGCCAGCAACTTCCCGTTCGCGTTCAGCGTCGCGGGCGGCGACACCGCGTCGGCGCTGGCCGCGGGCTGCCCGGTGGTCCTCAAGGCGCACCCGGGTCACGAGGAGCTCTCCACGCGCACCGGCGACATCGTCGTGCGCGCGCTGGCCGCCGCGGGCGCGCCCGAGGGTGCGTTCGCCGTGATCCACGGGTTCGAGCAGGGCGTGACCGCGCTCAAGGACCCGCGCATCCAGGCCGCGTCGTTCACCGGCTCCGTGCCGGGTGGGCGCGCGCTGTTCGACATCGCCGTCTCGCGGCCCACGCCGATCCCGTTCTACGGCGAGCTCGGCAGCGTGAACCCGGTCGTCGTCACGCCGGGTGCGGTCGCCAAGCGCGGCGAGGCGGTGGCGAAGGCGTACGCGGGTTCGTTCTCGCTGGGCGCGGGCCAGTTCTGCACCAAGCCGGGCCTGCTGTTCCTGCCGGAGGGCCACGGCCTCGACGACGCGCTGCGCGAGGCCGTGTCGGGTGTCGCCAAGCAGCCGATGCTCAACGAGCGCATCGCGCAGGGCTTCGCGCACAAGCTCTCCGAGCTGCGCCAGGCGCCGGGCGTGGCCACGGTCGTCGACGGCACGCACCAGGGCGAGGCGTTCGCGCCGAGCCTGCTCACCACCACGGCCAAGGAGTTCCTGGCCGGCGGCGAAGCGGTGCGCGAGGAGCACTTCGGTCCCGCGTCGCTGATCGTCACCTACACCGACGCCGACGAGCTGGCCGGCGTGCTCGACACGCTGGAGCCGGGTCTGACCGCGACCGTGCAGGGCGAAGCGGACGAAGCCGACTACGTGCGCCCGCTGCTGCCGTCGCTGACGCGCATCGCGGGCCGGCTGCTGTGGAACGACTGGCCCACCGGCGTCACCGTCAGCTGGGCGCAGCAGCACGGCGGCCCGTACCCGGCCACCACCGCGCCCACGACCACTTCGGTCGGCACCGCGGCCATCGAGCGCTTCCTGCGCCCGGTGGCGTGGCAAGGCTTCCCCGACGCGCTGCTGCCCGAGCCGCTGCAGGAAGCCAACCCGTGGCAGCTGCCCCGGCGCACGGACGGGGAGCGCTGAACTTCCCTTTAACCGCAACCGATAACTGAATTCCTGGTCCCCGAAAATCCCGCAAGCCAAGGACGTCTTGATCCTGGGAGGGTTTGTCATGCCCGTAAACCGGAGAACTGCCCTGCGCGGCGGCGCCGTCGCGGCCGCCTCGGTCGCCCTGACCGCCGCCGCGCGCCCGGCCTTCGCGGCGGGTGTGGCACCCGCCGCGCCCACCGCGCCCGCCGATCCGCTGAAGACCATCGTCACCGGCTACCGCGAGCTGCAGACCGGGATCAACCGGCCCTCACCCGAGCGCACGGCCGCGCTGAAGAACCTCGGCCGCGTCGCGAAGGCGTACAACGACACGATGACCGTCACCGGCGGTCCACTGTGGACCGACCTGCCGCTGGGCCCGGGCAGCGACTACACGACGTCGATGTACGCACGGCTGCGGGCGATCGCCGTCGACTGGGGCACGCCCGGTGGCACGCTCTCGGGCGACCCGCAGGTGCTCGAGCGGATCAAGCAGGCCCTGGAGCTGATCTACGCGAGCCAGTACAACCCGCAGGTCGGCGAAATCGGCAACTGGTACACCTACGAGATCGGTGTGCCCTACTACGTGCTCCACACCCTCGTCACGGTCGCCGACGAGCTGACGGCCGACGAGCTCGCCCGCTATGTCAGCCCGATCAAGCGTTTCGTGGGCAACCCGAACGTGCGGGCCAACAGCCCGAGCACCGTCGAGACCGGCGCCAACCGCGCCGACAAGGCCTTGATCTCCATCGTCTCCGGCGCGCTGATCGGCGACACCGCATGGATCAGGACGGGCATCGACGCCCTCACCGACGTCGCGGGCGGCGGCGCGGCGAACCTCGTGGCCAAGCTGGACGAGTCGGGCGGCGACGGCTTCCACGTCGACGGCTCGTTCATCCAGCACGAAACCATTCCGTACCCCGGGCACTACGGCATCGTGCTGCTGACCGCGCTGTCGGGCGCGATCCACGTGACCGAAGGCACCGAGTACGCACTGCCCGAGGATCTCAAGCAGAAGATCTACGCCCTCGTGCCCGACACGTTCGCGCCGTGGGTCTACGCCGGCGCGCTGATGGAGCCGGTGCGCGGGCGCATGCTGTCGCGCCAGGGGGAGACGGGGCACGACATCGGCCACCAGCTCACCGTCGCGACGCTCGTGCTGGCGCGCTCGGCCACGGGCGCGGCGAAGGACCAGCTCTCGGGGCTCGCGGCGAAGTGGCTCTCCGAAGGCACGTACGCGCCGTTCCTCGAGATCCCGGACCCGGAACGGTTCGCGCCGGGGCCGGATCTCGTGGCGACACCGGGCATCGAGTTCGCGCAGGAGATGCTCGCGACGCACGTGCGGCCGGCGCCGATCACGGCCACGCACCGGATCTTCGCGCAGCAGGACCGGATGCTGCACGTGACCGAGGGCTGGTCGAGCGCGCTGGCCGTGGGGTCCACGCGGATCTCGCGCTACGAATCGATCAACGGCATGAACCAGCACGGCTGGTACGTCGGCGACGGCGTGCTGTACGTGTTCCTGCCGAACGCCAAGGGGCACTACTCCGACGCGTACTGGCCGACCGTCGACCCGCTGCTGCTGCCCGGCACGACCACGAAGACCGGTCCGACGGGCGCGCTGCAGTCCACGCCGATGTCGACCAGGGCCCACGTCGGCGGTGTCCAGTGGGACGCGCGCCACGGCGCGTGGGCGATGGACTTCGTCTCCCTCGACGGCACGCTCACCGCCAAGAAGTCGTGGTTCTTCACCCCGGCGGGCGTCGTCTGCCTCGGCGCCGGGATCACCGACGCGTCGGGCCGGCAGGTGCGCACCACGATCGAGAACCGCAACCTGGGGGAGAACGGCGGCGGCGCGCTGCTCGCCGATGCCCGGGTCCTCTCCGCGCAGCCGGGCAAGACCGCGGCGCTGCGCAACCCGCGCTGGCTGCACCTCGACGACGTCGGCGGCTACGTGCTGCTCGACAACGCGAACGTGACCGCTCTGCGCGAGGACCGCACCGGCGCGTGGCGCGACATCGACACGGGCGCGAACACCAAGGGCACGACCGATCCGTACACGCGGCGTTATCAGAAGCTCGTGATCGAGCACGGAGTGAAGCCGACCGACGCGAAGTACGCGTACGCGGTGTTGCCCGCGGCGTCGGTGGTCGGGACCGTCGCGTCGGTGCTCGCGTGGCGGGTCCGGGCGAACACATCCGCCGTTCAGGCGATTCGGTTGTGGGACAACACACTCCTCGCAAACTTCTACAAGGCGGATACTGTGGACGAGGTGACTGTCTCAGGCCCGGCCTCCGTGGCTCTGGGGCGCAGCGGCTCGGGCTGGCAGCTCGCCGTCTCGGATCCGACACAGCTGCAGGACAGCGTGCGGGTGACGGTGCGGCGCCAGACCGTGGAGGTGCCGCTGAAGGGCACCTTCGGCGCGACGCAGGTGGTGCACCTGCCGCGCTGAGTCCCGGCTCCCCCGCCGGGCCGGTGATTCCCGACCCGGCCCGGCGGGGCCCCACTTGCCGGTACGATCGAGGGCACGCTCGAGCCGGGGAGAGTGATCACGATCGCCACGCACGTCGACGTTCTCGTGGTAGGTGCGGGGCTGTCCGGGATCGGGGCGGCCTGCCGCCTGCAGCTGCGGACCCCCGGCAAGACGTACGCGGTGCTCGAGGCCCGCGACACCATCGGCGGCACGTGGGATCTCTTCCGCTACCCCGGCGTGCGCTCGGACTCGGACATGTTCACGCTCGGTTACCCGTTCCGGCCGTGGAAGGACCCGAAGGCCATCGCCGACGGCCCGTCGATCCTCAGCTACATCCGCTCCACGGCGACGGCCTACGACGTCGAGAAGCACATCCGGTTCGGCCACCGCGTGGTGCGGGCCGCGTGGTCCTCGGCCGACGCGCGCTGGACGGTGGAGGCCGAGCACGACGGTTCGGTCGTCACCTTCACGTGCTCGTTCCTGTACTTGTGCAGCGGTTACTACAGCTACGACAGCGGCCACGTCGTCGACTTCCCGGGCCGCGACGAGTTCGCCGGCACGATCGTGCACCCGCAGCACTGGCCTGATTCGCTGGACTACGCGGGCAAACGCGTGGTCGTCATCGGCAGCGGCGCCACGGCCGTGACGCTCGTGCCCGCCATGGCGGAGACCGCCGAGTCCGTGACGATGCTGCAGCGCTCGCCGACGTACGTGGTCGCCCGCCCGGGCGCCGACGCGCTGGCCGACCGGCTGCGCGCCGTGCTGCCCGAGCACCTGGCGCACCGCCTGGTGCGCGGCAAGAACGTGGTCATGGGCACCCTGTTCTTCCAGCTCATGCGGCGGTTACCCGAACGCGCCGCGGCGGTGCTGCGCGAGGCCGCCGCGAAGCAACTGCCCCCGTCCATCCCGGTCGACCCGCACTTCGTGCCCGAGTACAAACCGTGGGACCAGCGCCTGTGCCTGGTCCCCGACGCCGACCTGTTCCGCGCCCTGCGCGGCGGTAAGGCCGACGTGGTGACCGACCGCATCACCCGCTTCACCCCGTCGGGCATCCAGCTCGAATCGGGCCGGCACCTGCCCGCCGACGTCGTCGTCACGGCCACCGGCCTGCGCATGGTCGCGTTCGGCCAGATCGCGCTGACCGTCGACGGCCGTGCCATCGACCCGGGCTCCCAGCTCGTCTACAAGGGCATGATGTTCGGCGGCATCCCCAACCTGGCCTGGTGCGTCGGCTACACCAACAACTCCTGGACCCTGCGCGCCGACCTCGCCTCGCAGTACGTGTGCCGCCTCCTGACCCACATGGACCGCCACGGCTACACCACCTGCACCCCCGACCCCACCCGCGCCCCGGCCGGTCCGCTGCGCCCCGTCGTCGACCTCATGTCCGGCTACATCAAACGCGCCACCCCGAACCTGCCGAAACAAGCGGCCCGCCGCCCGTGGCTCATGCGCCAGAACTACCTCCTCGACCTGGCCGACATGCGCCTCAACCGCCTCGACGACGGCGTGATGGCCTTCCGCAAAGCCCACGAACGCATCCCCGTGCCAGCCGCCTGAGGAGTTTCGCTCCTGGGGTGCGGTGAGGAGCGTGGCTGACGCGGTCCTGCGCAGGGGCGTGTCGCGTGGCGTAGGCACCCCGAAGCTCAAGTGTGACTACGGCCGCTGACCCCGTGTCAAGGCGGGAAAGCGTGCCTTGACACGGGGTCGGCGGCCGTGTTCGGGCTTCGGATCGAGGTGCCGGGCAGGGGCTGGGTGCATCCTTCGTGGCGTTGTCGGGTGGCGATTTCGCAGGGGCTTCGACTCGCCTTGAGCTGTGGTCAGGGGGAAGGCAAAAGCGCCGCCTGCCTCCCAAGAGACAGACGGCGCCCACGTTTGCTCAGATCAACCCTGCCGAGCCTTGATCCGCGGGTTGTTCCGGTTGATCACGAAGATCTTCCCGTGCCGGCGAACCACCTGTGCACCAGGCTGGCGGGCCAGGGACCGAACCGAAGCGCGTACCTTCATCGCTCACCCCATCCTCTCCGAAGCCCTCGCCGAGCTTCTGTGGTCTACAACAGCATGACCGGTCGGTTTAATCCCCGAGGGCGGTCGACGCCCAGCGGCCCAGATCGTCTCGGCGCAGGGCCGCGGCCATGAGGTCCGGGAAGAGGTCGGGGGTGCAGGCGAAGGCCGGCACGCCGAGTTCGGCCAGGGCGGCCGCGTTGTCGTGGTCGTAGAAGGGGGCGCCCGAGTCGGACAGGGCGAGCAGGGTGACGACCTGCACGCCCGAGCCGACGAGTTCGCCGACGCGGTGCAGCAGTTCCTCGCGCACGCCGCCTTCGTACAGGTCGCTGATGAGCACCAGCAGCGTCTGCTCGGGGCGCTCGACGAGCTGCTGGCAGTAGGACAGCGCGCGGTTGATGTCCGTGCCACCGCCGAGCTGGGTGCCGAAGAGGAGGTCGACGGGGTCGTCGAGGTGCTCGGTGAGGTCGACCACGGCCGTGTCGAACGCGACGAACTTCGTGCTCAGCGCCCGCATCGACGCCAGCACGGCGCCGAACAGGCCGGAGTACACGACCGACTCGGCCATCGACCCGGATTGGTCGACGGCGAGGATCACCTCGCGCTGCACGCTGTGCTGCCGCCGCCCGAAGCCGATGAGCTTCTCGGGCACGACCGTCTTCAGCTCGGGGGAGAAGTGCTTCAGATTGGCGCGCACGGTGCGGTTCCAGTCGATGTCGGCCGCGCGCGGGCGTTGCGTGCGGGCCGCGCGGTCGAGCGCCCCGCGCACCGCCGCGCGCGTCGGCTCGGCCAGCCGCGCCTCGAGCTCGGCGACGACCGTGCGCACCACCGAGCGCGCGGTCTCCTTCGTCTCCTCGGGAAGCACGCCGTTGAGCGACAGCAGGGTGCCGACGAGGTGCACGTCCGGTTCGACGGCGCTCAGCAGCTCCGGCTCCATCAGCATGCGCGTGAGCCCCAGCCGGTCGACGGCGTCGCGCTGCATCACCTGGACCACGGAACCCGGGAAGTACCGGCGGATGTCGCCCAGCCACCGGGCCACTCGCGGCGCCGACGCGTTCAGGCCGCCGCCGCGCCGGTCGCCGTTGCGGGGCTCCTCGCGCTGGTCGTACAGCGCCGCCAGCACGCCGTCGACAGCACCGTCCTCTTCGGACAGTGAGAACCCGGTGCCCTCGGCGCCGCTGCCGCCGCCGAGCACGAGCCGCCAGCGGCGGAGCCGATCGGGGTGGTCCGCGTGCGTCATGACGTCGCTCCGATCAGGGTCGCGAGGACGGGCAGCGCGCTCGCCGCGCGGGTCTCGTCCACCTCGGCGGCGGGCCGGCGGTCCACTGGCGTCTTGCCGGACAACGTGGCCGCGCGTTCCCCGATGGCGCGCTTCTCCGGGCCCGCGAAGGCACCGAAGGTGCGCCGCAGCAAGGGAAGGACTTCGGTGAACACGTCGGGCGGGATCGTGCCGAGCCAGGTGTCGACCACGCGCAGCATGCGTTCGTCGTGCACGAGCAGGAGCGCGCCGCCCGCGAAGAAGCCCTCCACGTAGGCAGCGCCGCTCACCGGCGGGATACCCGGGGTGAGCGCGCGGCCGAGCCGCACCTCGACCTCCGTGCTGTCGAACCGGTCGGCGTCGTGCAGCAGCCGCACGACGCGCCCGGCCAGCAGCGGCGGCAGCGAATCGCGCGCGGACAGCTTCTCCAGTGCGACCAGCCAGCGCTCCCGCGCCGCGTCGCCCAGCAGCGTGGTGGCTTCGTGGACGTCGTCGACCAGCTCGCAGAACTTCGCGGCCGCCTCTTCGTCGATGCCGTGCGTCGCCGGCGGCAGGCCGGCGCAGACCCGCGTGAGCATCCGGTCCGCGACCTCTCGCAGCCGGTCGGTGTCCGTGCCGCGGACGTCGCCGTAGCGCGTCGCGCGCGCCAGCGGTGGCAACGCGGCCATCAGCTCGGCGACGTCGGTCACGGCCGCCCGCGCGTCGAGCGCCCCCAGTACGTCGGGCAACGCGTCGCCGAGGTCACCGAGCAGGCAGCCCTCGACCGCCGTGGTGATGTCGACCATCGGCGGATCGCTCGCCATCGCTTCGCGGACCCGCGCCGACGCGGCCGACGGCACGGTGGTGCCGTGGACCCCCGCGGCGATGAGGTCGACTTCGTACTCCGGCTCCCAGCTCAGCGTCCACGTCTCGCGGAACGTGCCCTTGCTGCGCACGGCCGAGTCCTCCGGCAACCCCCACGGGATGTCCAGCATCAGGAGCCGGTGCAGCAGCCGGGAACGCTCGAGCCCGCCGGGGGTGCGCAGATCGAGGTCGAGCTCGCGCGTGGCCGGCTCGCGCTTGAGCCGCAGCCGCCGCGCGGTCGCGACCAGGTCGGCCGCGAGCGGCGCCTGCGGGATGCTGTCGGGCACCTCACCCAGGAGCTCGCCCACGACGAGCCGGCGCGTAACGAGGTCCGCCTGCACGTCGTCGCCCGCGCACAGCACCGAGCGCGTCGCGGCGTCGACCTCCGCCAGCCCGGCCGAGGACCGCCCGCGCAGCGCCGCCAGCGTTTCGGCGAGCCGCACGGCTTCGATCACGTGCGCGGTCGAAACCGGCAGGTCCTCCTCGCGCAGCACTCCCGCGACGGCGGTGAGCCAGCGCGTGGTGACGTCGTCGGCTGTGGTGAACAGGTGGTGGTACCAGCCGGGGGAGCGCACGCCCGCGCCGTAGCCGCTGGCCGTGGCGAGCCGGCCGTGGGTCCACGGCACCCACGTGCACACCACCTTGCGCTTCGGGAGTCCTTTGAGGACGGTCTGGTCGCGGCTCGCCGGCGGCAGCGGGCCGGCCAGCGCGGGCACGTGCCACGCCCCGCAGACCACGGCGATGCGGTCGAAACCGTCCTTGCGGGTCTTGCGCAGCACGCCGCGCATGTACGCCTCGCGGCGCTGCTCGTGCTGGTCCGGCGGCTGTTCGCCTTCGCGCAGTGCGGTCATCGCCTCGGCGATCACCTCGAACGGCGACTCGTCGCCGCGGCGCGATTCGACGACGTCGTCCCACCAGCGTTCGGGGTCGTCGTACCCGCCGGCCGCCGCGAGCTCGGCGAGCGGATCGGCACGCGGCGCGCGAGCCTCACCGCCCGGCGCGAACTGGTGCGCGGCCGGCAGGTCGCAGAACCGCACCGGCACGCCCGCCTCCGTCGCCCACCGCAGCGCCTGCCACTCGGGGCTGAACACCGCGAACGGCCAGAACGCCGCGCGCGACACGTCGTCGGCCGCGTAGGCGAGCAGCGCGACCGGTGGCCGCAGGTCCTCGTCGGCGGCGAAGTCCACGAGCTTCTCGGCTTCCGGCGGGCCCTCGATGAGCACCACGTCGGGCTGCAGCTCGGCGAGCCGCCTGGCCACCGCCCGCGCCGAACCCGGCCCGTGGTGCCGGATCCCGAGCAGGTGGGTGGTGCTCATCCGCTGATCTCCTGCCCCGCGCGGTAGAAGTCGGCCCAGCCGTCGCGCTCGCGCACCACGGTTTCGAGGTACTCGATCCAGATCGCGCGGTCGGCCACCGGGTCCTTCACGACGGCGCCGTGGATGCCCGCCGCGACGTCCTGCGCGCGCAGCACCCCGTCGCCGAAGTGCGCGGCCAGCGCGAGCCCGCCGGTGAGCACGCTGATCGCCTCGGCCGTCGAGAGCGTGCCCGACGGCGTCTTCACGGCCGTGCGCCCGTCCTCGGTGCGGCCCGCGCGCAGCTCGCGGAACACCGTGACCACGCGGCGGATCTCGTTGAGCTCCACGGCTTCCGCGGGCAGCGCCAGCGACGCACCCAGCTGGGCGACGCGCCGGCTGACGATCTCCACCTCAGCGTCGGCGGTGTCCGGCAGCGGCAACACGACGGTGTTGAACCGGCGGCGCAACGCGCTCGACAGCTCGTTGACCCCCTTGTCGCGGTTGTTCGCCGTGGCGACGAGCGTGAAGCCGGGCCGCGCCTGCACCTCCGTGCCGAGCTCGGGGATCGGCAGGGTCTTCTCCGACAGGATCGTGATCAGCGAGTCCTGCACGTCGGCCGGGATGCGCGTGAGCTCTTCGAGCCGGGCGACCTTGCCGTCGCGCATCGCGCGCAGGATCGGGCTCTCCACGAGCGCGCGGTCGCTCGGCCCTTCGGCGATCAGGCGCGCGTAGTTCCAGCCGTAGCGGATCTGCTCTTCGGCCGTGCCGGCCGTGCCCTGCACGAGCAGGGTCGAGTCGCCACTGATGGCCGCCGAGAGGTGCTCGGAAACCCACGTCTTCGCGGTGCCCGGCACACCGAGCAGCAGCAGCGCGCGGTCCGTGGCGAGCGTGGCGACGGCGACTTCGACGAGCCGGCGCGGGCCTACGTACTTCGGCGTGATCTCGGTGCCGTCGGGCAGCGTGCCGCCCAGCAGGTACGTGACCACCGCCCACGGCGAGAGGTGCCACGAAGGCGGCTTCGCCCGGTCGTCGGCCGCGGCGAGCGCGGCGAGTTCGGCGGCGTACTCCTGCTCGGCGTGGGGCCGGAGGACTGCGGACGTCATGAGAGCTCCTCGTGCATTTCGCGGCGGAAGGTCAGGGTTTCGGCGACGCCGCGCCGCCACGGCGCGGCCTCGCCGGGATGCGGGATCGCGGCCAGGCGGTGGCGCAGGCACGCGGGCGGCACGGCCTTGGCGATGAGCGCGGCGGCGTGGGCCACCAGCCGGTGGTCCTGCTGCGCGGCGACCCAGTCGAGCAGCACGCGGCCCAGCTCTTCGGGCCACGGCCGCGGCAGGTCGAGGATCAGGCGCGTGAGTGCCTCGATCTTGAGGCCCCGCGCCAGTTTCGCGATGGTGGCGGCCTGCTTCGCCGGCGGCAGCACCCCGATCAGCGCGGCCGTGGCGCGGCTGCCGGGTTCGGCTTCGACGAGCGCCTGCGCCCACGCTTCGTCGCGCTGCCGGATCGCGGCCGTGGCCCAGCTCTCCCGGACGACCGCCAGCGGCGCGCCCTCCACGAGCAGGCCCACGAGGTCGGCCGGCGTGCCGAACTCCGCCCAGAACGCCAGGGGAGTGGCGGCGACGATCGCCCGCAGCCGCGCCGTGTCCTGGCCCGGCCCGTGGGGCACGCGGACGCCGTCGCGCACCAGCGTTTCGTCGGCACCGGGCGGGGTGAAGACCAGTACGCCGGCCCGCTGCGACCGCTGCCGCACGGTGACGCACGCGCGCAGGCGCGCGGCCATCCGCTCGCCGAACCCGGTCTCCGGCAACGAACCCAGCAGCCGCACGGCCGTGTCGCGCACGGCGGCCGCGCGATCGCCGAGCGCCGCGTCGAGGAACGGCTCGTCGCTCGGGGTCAGGTGCCCGCCCAGCAGCGTGAGGAACGTCGCCCGCAGGTCGGCCGGCTCGCTGCGCCAGGTGGCGGTGAGCGCCTCCCGCGCGGCCGCCGGTTCCTTCACCAGCGCGCGTTCGAGCCACGCCTGCCGCTGTGCCGGCGTGCCGTACTGCCACGCGTCGTCCCCGGCGTCCTCGGCCACCGTGACCAGGAACGCCCAGTCGGGGTTGCGCTCACCCAGCCACGCGCCGACCGGCCCCGCCAGCTCCGCCAGCGGTGCGCGCAGCGCGACCCGCGCCCGCGCGGCGTCGGCCAGGACCGGGATCTGCTCGGGCGCCACGCGGAAACCCCGGCGCGCCGCCGTCTGCAGCCACTCCTCCAGCAGCTCCGGGCGGTTGGCGTGCACCAGCCGCGCCAGCCGTTCCCGCGCCGCCGGCGGCACGAACGGCCGCGCGTCCGGTTTCGCCGGCTCTTCCCGGCGGGTGCCGGTCAGCGGTTGCCGCCCCGCGCGGCGGTAGTTGGCGAGCAGCGCCGCCGTGGTGAGCACGGCGTCGGCCTGGTCTTCGGGTTCGCGCGCCACCGCGCGCACCGCGTCCGGCAGCCCCGACGGGTCCAGGGCACGGCGCCGGGTGCCCAGCAGCGCGGTGCTGACGAGGTCCTCCCACGCCTTCATCGGACGACCACCGACAGGCGTTGTTCGCAGGGTGTCCAGGGGAGCACAGTCACAGGCGCACCACGCCGTTCTGGTGCCAGCACGTGAGGGGCCGCAGACCGGCGGAGGTGAGCTCCGCGGCGAGGGTCACGGGGTGGTCGGCGGCGAGGGCGAGCAGCGGCCAGGGATCGGCCGAGGGCAGCAGGGGCAGCGCGGCACCGTCCACATCGGACAGGGCCCAGCCGTCGGGGTGGCGGGCCGGGGTGAGGTCGGACAGGAGCACGGGCCAGCGGTCCAGCCACGGGTCCGCGGCGAGCGCGTCGGCGTGCTCGGCGAGGGCACCCGCGACGGTGTCACCGCGCGGAGCCGGGGTGGGCACGGCTTCGGTGCGGTCGGCGACGAGCGCCCGCAACGGCAGCGCTCCCGGGTAGAAGGCGAGCTCGCCGGGCATGACGTACCCGGGTGGCAGCGAGCTGTCGAGCGGCCGCCCGGGCGGGGCGAACGACAGCACGAGCGCCACGCGGCCGGAATTGCGCCCGCGCAACCAGGTGCGGCGGCTGCGCAGCTGGTCCTGCTCCTCGTCGACCGCTCCGGCCACGAGCCACTGATCGGCCACGCGCTCACCGGACTCCAGCACCTGCGCCGTGCCCGCCGGGAAGCCCACGCGCGAACGCACCGTGTCGGCCAGCTCGGCCGGCAGCTCGTCGAGCCGCCCCGCCGCCCCGGCGAGCACGTAGAGCAGCGCCAGTTCGGCCAGCAGTTCCCCCGGCCAGTCGCGGCCGCGGCCGATCAGACCCGACGCGCGCCGCAGACCGCTCGCCAGCCCCGGTGCCTGCGCGTCGACCATCCGCGCGGCGACCGCCCGCAGTTCGTCACCACCGCCCCGTTCGAACCCGGCGAACCCCGCACCGACGCGGTCGGTGAGCCACCCGCGCAACTCGGCCGCGCCCGCCGTGACGCGCGCGAGCCGTTCCTGCGCGCGCTTCGCCGCGGCTTCGAGGTCCTTCGGCCCGTCGGTGTTCCGGTCGGTGCGCGCCGCCCGCGCGGACCGCTCGTCGAGCCAGGTCCGCACGGGGCCGGGTTCGTCCGCGGAACCGGGCACCTGTCCCGCGGACCACAGCAGCAACAGGCCCAGCGCGTGTTTGCACGGGAACTTCCTGCTGGGACACGAACAGCGGAACGCGGGCCCGGCCAGCTCCACCGCCGTCTGGTACGGCTTCGCGCCGCTGCCCTGGCACGCACCCCACACCGCGCGCGCCGACGCGCCGGTGCGCGACCACTTCGCCGGCGCCGCGAGCCCGCGCCCGGCCTTGGCCGACGCCGGGTCCGGCGCGAGTCCCGCGACCCGCCCGGGGTCCCAGCGCGCTGCCACCTGTTCGGCCACGTTTTCCTTGCCGCTTCCGGTTTTCCGTCCCCTGGAGGGGCTGACCGGAAAAGCATCTCATCCGCCACCGACAGTTTCCGCCCGCACCACCACCCCGCTGAAAAAGCGCACAAAAACGCCGGGCCGCAAGCGTGCGGCCCGGCGTTTTCAGCGTGCGGGAGCGAGCGCGTCAGGACTTGATCGCACCGCGCCAGCGGACGGTCGGGCGCATGCGCTCGTCGTTCACGCGGTGCTTGTTCGAACCGACGATGTCGAACAGCGACTCGATGAGCGTGTCCGACAGCAGGTGCGGCTGCAGACCCAGCTCCACCAGGCCCGTGTGCTTCACGTTGTAGTAGTGCTCGGCCTGCTCCACCCGCGGGTTGTCCAGGTTCTCGATCTGGACCGGGCCCGGGAAGGTGTTCGCCACGATCTCGGCGATCTGGGCCACCGAGTAGCTCTCGGTCATCTGGTTGAACACGCGGAACTCGCCGCGGTCGGCCGGGTTCTCCACGGCGAGCCGGATGCACTCCACGGTGTCGCGGATGTCGAGCAGGCCACGGGTCTGCCCGCCCTTGCCGTAGACGGTCAGCGGCTGGCCCAGCACGGCCTGGATGACGAAGCGGTTGAGCACGGTGCCGAACACCGCGTCGTAGTCGAACCGGGTCGCCAGGCGCGGGTCGAGCGCGGTCTGCGGGGTCTGCTGGCCGTACACGACACCCTGGTTGAGGTCGGTGGCCCGCAGGTCCCAGATGCGGCACGCGAACTCGATGTTGTGGGAGTCGTGCACCTTCGAGAGGTGGTAGAAGGAACCCGGCTTCTTCGGGTAGAGCATGCGGTCCTTGCGGCCGTTGTGCTCGACCTCGAGCCAGCCCTCTTCGATGTCGATGTTGGGCGTGCCGTACTCGCCCATGGTGCCGAGCTTCACCAGGTGGATGTCCGGATTGAGCTCGGCGATCGCGTAGAGCACGTTGAGGTTGCCGACGACGTTGTTCTGCTGGGTGTAGACGGCGTGCTCGCGGTCGATCATCGAGTAGGGAGCGGACCGCTGCTCGGCGAAGTGCACGATCGCGTCGGGCGCGAAGTCGCGCACGGCCGAATAGGTGAACTCGGCGTCGCACAGGTCACCCTCGAACAGGGTGAGCTTCTTGCCCGAAACCTCCTCCCACGCCGCGACCCGGGTGGGCAGGTCTTCGATGGGGACGAGACTTTCGGCTTGGAGTTCTTCGTCGTACTTCCGACGGGCGTAGTTGTCCAGAACAGCCACTTCGTGGCCTTTGTCCGACAAGTGCAACGCCGTGGGCCAGCCGAGGTAGCCGTCACCGCCGAGAACCAGCACTCGCATTGAGGAGCCTTTCCGTATCGTTTACGCGACAAGCACGCTGATTCCTCTTTGTACATGACGCCTTGAACACGTCCGAACCTATCGACCAGGTGCTGATGATCACCTGGCAAGGAGCTGTGAATCTTCTGTGCGTCGGGGGGCCGGACGGCAGGCCGATCGGCCCGGGGGGAAACTGGGGTTCATGACGACGGTAACCAACCCGGTGAAACCTCGCACGACGGAGGAATCACCCCGGCCCCGGCGTCGCCTCGCCGGCAGGTTCTTCCGCGCCGCCACCAGTTCGGTCGCGGCGACCCTGCTCAGCCAGGCGGCGTTGCTCACGGTGCTCGCGCTCGGCGGCGCGCCGTGGCTGGCCAGTGCGTTCGCGTTCGCCGCGGGCGCCGTGCTGAACTTCTTCCTCACCCGCCGCTGGGTCTGGGGCCGGCGCGGCCGCCCCGAGGTGGGCCGCGAACTGCTGCCGTACGTCGTCGTCATCTCGCTCGGCGGGCTCGCTTCGGTGGGCTTGACCACGCTGACCGGCCACCTGCTCGCGCCGCTGAACCTCCCGCACCTCTGGTGGGTCGTGCTGATCGACGGAGCGTACGTGTTCAGTTACGCACTGGTGTTCGTGGTGAAGTTCACGATGCTCGACCGCTTCGTGTTCGCCCGCGGCGCAGCACGTACCCCCGCCACCACGTCCCTGTCATGACCCGCGCGTAGTTCGCGCCGTAGACGACGCTGCCGCCCTTCTTGCTCTTGCCGGCCTTGCGCAGCCGCATGCTCATCGGCCGCTCGAGCACCCGGGCGCCGCGCGCCGTGACCCCCAGCAGCAGTTCCGACGACTGGTACTGCGGTTCGTTGAGCGGGACCGCGCAAGCGAGTTCCGCGCGCATCGACCGGAAGCCGAACGACGTGTCGGTGATCTTCCGCCACGTGAGCACCGAAGCCAGCCACGCGAACACGCGCACGCCGACCCAGCGCATGCGGCTGTCGGCCTCTTCGTGGCCCAGCCGGCGCGATCCCGTGACGAAGTCGGCGGTGTCGTCGAGCAGCGGTGCGACCAGCTCGGCCATTTCGCTGTTGTCGTACTGACCGTCGCCGTCGGTGGTGACGACGTAGCGCGCGCCGCGCTCGGCCGCGAGGTGGTAACCGAGGCGCAAAGCCGCGCCCTGGCCCCGGTTCGCCGGCGCGACGCACACGTACGCGCCGTGTTTCTCGGCGATCGCCGCGGTGTCGTCAGTGCCGCCGTCGACGACCACGAGCACGTCGACCGGGAGGCCGAGGCATTCGTCGGGCATCTTCTCGAGCACCTGCCCGATGCCGCCCGCTTCGTTGTACGCCGCGATCACCACGGTCAGCTCGGACAGCTCGGCGCCCGGGTGCCGGTCGTCGAAGTCCTTGACGGCGCCGACGTCCGTCGCGTCCGGGTACGCGGCGAGGCGCCGCCGGCTGGCCGCGGTGAGCGTGGTGAAGCCGAGCGCCCCGGCCACCGGCAGCAGCACGAGCGCGGGCAACTGGTAGCGCCACGAGAATTCGAACACCGCCGACGCGAAGAGCAGGAACAGCCCGGTGCCGGCGGCGAAAAGCGCACCGCTGCGAGCCTTGTCGCGCGGTTTCTTGCGCCGCAGCACGGTGAACAGGCCCAGCAGCGCGAAGAAGCCGAGCACCGCACCCGGCACGAACCCGCCGCGGATCTGGTAGTCGCGCAGGAACGTGGCGATCGGCTCGTTCACGCTCGGGTTCACGCCGTCGTACTGCTGCGTGATCATCGCGATGTCGGGTGGTTCGTTCCACTCCGGGTACGTCTGCTGGAACTGCCAGCGGTCGATCGGCACGTCGTTGATCGCCGTGGCGCGGGTGAACTGGAAGCTCTTCCAGAAGTCGCCCAGGATCGCCTTCGCGACGTCCCACCACTGCGCCTTCAGCACGGCCACCGAGAACTCGTGCGCCAGCGCGGTCCGGTCGGCGCCGGGCGGCAGCGGGCCGGGCCACGCCGGGTCGAGGTCGGCGTGCGTGTAGTTGTCGACGAGCCGCAGCGGCTGCGGTTCGACGGGGCAGAACACCTGCAGCTCGGGGGAGAGGTGCAGGTTCGCGCAGTCCGCGACGGCCGCGGTGCGCCCGTAGAGCATGCTGCCCGACGGGCCGGTGAGGCCCCACTTCCCGGTCTGCGCCTTGACTTCCGCCGCGTAGGGCACGATGACTACGAGCATCGCGAGCACGCCGATGCCGGCGTTGCGCCAGCCGCGCCACGTGCGCCACGCGCTGCCCGCGCTGAGCACGTACAGCAGGAACGGCACCGCGAGCGCGACCCCGATCAGCCGCACCAGCACGGCGAAGCCGACCACCAACCCCGCGAGCGCGATCCGCCGCCAGTTCGGCGCGCCCTTCGCCAGCAGGATCCACAGCAGCCCGAGCAGCAGCGCCTCGAAGAGGACCTCGGACATGATGTTCTGCTCGATCTGCAGCTGGTACGCGTCGAGCAGGATCGGCGCCGTCGCCAGCGCCGAGACCCACCGGCGCGCGCCGAGGCGCCGGGCGAGCGCGTAGATCCCCACCGCGATGGCCAGCCCGCCGACGTGCTGCACGGCCGCCACCCACGAAAGCCCGCCCACGGCCAGCAACGGCCGCAGGACCAGGTCGTAACCGATGGGGTTGAGCTGGTCGGCGCGCAGCGCGTGCAGGTTGTCGAGGTAGCGGTACGAGTCGATGTACAGCAGGGCCGGCCGGTAGGCCACCCAGGTGAGGACCCGCAGTGCGGTACCCGCGACGAGCAGCACGAGCAGGAACGCGTGGCGGCGGAGGAACAAGCTCACGGGGTCGCTTTCAGGTCCAGATCCGAGAAGTACTTCCAGGCGGTGGCGAGGCCGTCGGCGAGCGAGATCGCCGGGGTGAAGCCGATCGTCGCGGCGCTCGCCGACACGTCGACGACGACCGCGGGCATCTCGCCCTGGGGCGCGGGCACGTGCTCCACGGGCAGCTCGGCGCCTGTCACCTCGCGCACGGTCTGGACCATCTCGAGCACGGACACCGAGTGGCCCGCGCCCACGATCGCCCGGCCGCAGTAACCGCTTTCGAGCGCCAGCGCGATCGCGCGCACCACGTCGTCCACGTGCACGAGGTCGCGACGCTGCTCGCCGGTGCCGTACACGCGCACGCCTTCGCCGGCCATCGCGGCGCGCATCATGCGCGGCACGAAGCTGTCCTTGTGCGACATGCCGGGGCCGTAGACGTTGGTGAACCGCAGGGCGCACGTGGTCATGCCGTAGGCGCCGGAGTAACCCGACAGCAGCATCTCGCACGCGGCTTTCGTGGCGCCGTAAGGCGTGAGCGGCCGGGTGGGCAGGTCCAGGGTGATGGTGGCCGTGCCGACGTCGCCGATCACGGCGTTGGTCGAGGCCAGCACGAAGGTCTGCACCTCGCGCTGCCGCGCGAGCTCCAGCAGCCCGTGCGTCACCGCGACGTTCTCCTGGTAGGTGTCTTCGGGCAGCTCGACCGACTTCAGCACCGACGTGAGCGCGGCGAGGTGGACGATGGCGCCCGTACCCGGAGTGACGGCGGCTTCGCGCACGCCGGCGTCGCGCAGGTCGCCCGTGACCACGCGCACACCGTCGTCTTCGGTCGCGAACGGCACGCGATCCACGACGGTGACGGGGTAGCCGCGTTCACGCAGCTCGCGGACGGCCGCGCGGCCGATGAAGCCGCTGCCACCGGTGACGACGACAGGTGTCCTTTCAGGACCGTTCTCCAGCACCATGGCGCACAACCTACCTCCGCAGCCTGTGAGCACGGACAGCGGACGAGGGCCGCTGCGGCGGCGCGCGGGTGATCGCTCCCGGGATGTCCGGTAGGTCCGCCCCCGCCCGCGGCGCCCGTGTGTGGCCACCCCCAGTGACCACACACGGGCGCCCGTCCCGTTTTCGCGACATCCCTCGGGTCGGAGTGTATCGTTGACGGGACGGTTGATGTCAAGTTTTCGTGACAGCTATGCTCGGGGCTGTCACGAGCGGAGAACGGTTGGGGGCCAGATGACCGGGACGCCGGACACACCGGACACGACGGATGCCGCGGACACTGCGGACACTGTGGACACTGCGAGCACGGCAGCCGAGGAGACCAGCTTCGCCGAGCGGCTGGCGCACCTCATCGCCACCGTGCACCCGCCGGACCGCAAGCCCTACTCCTACCGCGAGATCGCGCAGGGCGTGGCGGACCTGACCGGGGTGAGCATGTCGGCCACCCACGTGCAGCAGCTCGCCGTGGGCGCCCGGCGCGACCCGAAACGTTCGCACATCCAAGCGCTGGCGCGCTTCTTCGGCGTGCCCGTGACCTACTTCTTCGACGACGACGTGGCCGAGCGCGTCGACGGGCAGATCGCCGACGTCGTCGCGTGGCGCGACACCGAAGCCCGCAACCTCGCCGAACGCGCGATGCGGCTCTCGGAGCGCGACCGGGAGACGGTTTCGGCGCTGGTGGACCAGCTCAACAGCTACGACGCCGGGCGCGACCGCGGCCGCCGCGGGCGCAAACCCGAGTAGCTATGCTGATCTTCGCCGGGGCACCGCGGTGCACCCGGCTGGTCCAGCCGCCGAGCGCACCGGGAGGGGTCATCGACCCGAGCCTGCGAGCGCGCGCCCGCACCCGCGTGCGCGACCTGCTGCGCGACGTACCGCCGCCGCGCCCGTGGTCGATGAACGCGTGGATCGACCGGCTGGAGCGCCGCCGCGGCCGGGACATCGACCTGGTGGCCGTGCAGTACGCACCCGGCCGGCCCTCGGGCGCGTGGCAGCGGCGCGAGGACTACGACCTGATCGCGTACACGGCCGGCACCTCGCCGATGCACCAGGACCACATCATCGCCCACGAGATCGGGCACCTGCTGTGCGAGCACCGCGGGGTGTGCCTGATGGCGGACGCGGAGGCGGCCGCGCTGGCGCCCGACCTCAGCGCCCACACGCTGTCGCACCTGCTCACGCGCGTGACGACCGACGCGGACGAGTGCGAGGCGGAACTCACGGCCGTGCTGCTGATGAGCGCCGCGACGGCCGAGGCCGAACCGCTGAAACCCGGCGCGTCCGGACGCTCGGCCGAGCGCGCGCGGCGGCTCGCGTCGCTGCTCGGGTAGCCGCCGGATGATCGACGCGCTGTTCTTCGGGGTCGGGCTCGTCGCCGTCGCCGCCGGGGTCTGGCGGGCCGTGCGGGCCCGGCGCACCGGCGCGGGCGCGGGCCTCGCGACGAGCCTGATCGCGCTCGGCGTCGCGCTGTTCCTGCTGGCCGACAGCGCGCAGGCGGTCGAGAGCCGGCTCTACCCGAGCCTCGGGCGGCTGCTGTCGAACCTCGCGACGATGGTGGCCGCGTACGGCATCGAGGTGACGGTCGCGGAGATCGGCGGGGTCGCGGACCGGCGGCGGCGCAGCCGGCTCACGGCGCTGGCGGTGGCGCTCGTCGTGCTCGTGGCGGCGTTCTTCTCGACGCGCGGGCTGCCGACAGGCATCGGCCTGTTCGACGAGCTGTACCGGACCAATCCGACGCTGGTCGCCTACATCGCCGTGTACACGCTGTACCTCGGCTTCGCGGTGGTGGACATCGCGATCGTGTCGGCCGGGGCGGTGCGGGCGGGCGCCGGTGCGCTGCGGGCCGGGCTCGGGGTGGTGCTCGTGGCCTGCGTGTTCGCGCTGGCGTACCTGGTGGGCAAGGTCGTGGACCTCGTCGCCGACGTCACCGCCGAGCACCCGGTGGCCCGCGTCTGCCGCGGCGCGTTCTCGACGGTGGACTGCGCGCTGAGCGTCGGGTTCCCGGCGCTCTCGGTGCTGCTGATCGTCGTCGGGCTGACGCTGCCCGCTCTACCGGCGGCAGGCCGCGCGGTGCGGGACGCCCGGACCCGCCGCGAGCTGCGGCCACTGCGCGAGCACGTCGTCGCGCGCTTCCCCGACGTCGTCCGCCTCGGCCGCGCCGGCGCGACCGGGCGGGAGCGGCTGCTGACGACGATGAGCGAGATCAACGACGGCCTGCTGCTCGCCGGCATCCCGCCCTCGACGCCCGCGGCCGCGGCCGCCCAGGTCCTCGCGGGGGCCGCGCCCGCGGCGACCGCCGAAGAAGTCCCGGCCGACACCGCGTTCGCGGCGGACGTGGCGCGGCTGCGGGCTATCGCGCGGGCGGTGCGAGGGGCGCGGTCAGGCGGAGCTGCCAGCCCTGTTCGGTGAGCACGACCAGGTGCAGCCCCTCGGCGCGGCCGGTCAGGGGGAGCAGGGCCCGGGTGCGCTCCGCCACCTCGGCGTTCTCCGTGTCCGACCCACCCAGCGCGACGGAGACGTGGGCGGGCGGGTGCGGCCCGAACCGCCCGCCGTAGGGAAGGACGTCCGGCCAGCGATCACACGCCGCGTCAGCCAGGGGCTGCAGTGCGGGCGCCGCGACGGCGACGAACCCGCCCGTGACGACCAGGTCGGTGAGCGGCACGTCGGTGACCTCGTGGCGCGCGGCCAGTTCGGTCACCGCCGCGTCCACGCTGTCGTCGAGGCGCTCGCCGGGCAGGAACGGGTACAACGCCGTCACGTGCGGCGGCAAGCCCGGCCGTACCAGGCCCGGGTTCACCGCCGCGGCCGCCTCCAGCAACCCCGCCGCGGCGGGGAGTTCGACCACGAGCGCACTGGTTCCGATCACGGGCACGAGATGATCGTCTCGCACCCGCTGATCGCCGCGCATCCGGCCCGGTTGCTTCCCCCGCCGGAATTGAGGCTAACCTCAGTTCCGCACTCGCTCGAATGGGAACCCTAAGTCTTTCCCAAGTTTTCCGCCGTATTCCCGGCTCGGATCTACACTCGGTGGATGAAGATCGTCCTATGGACCGCATTGTGCGGATTGTGTGCCGTCGCCGGCCACGTGCTCCTGGGCGTCGTGGCGGTTTCCCTGCTCCTGGCCTGTGTTCCGGTTCGCCGGGAGGCCGGCCGGGGTGCGCCGGAAAGAGAATTGATCACCACTCGCGGCTGATATTCTCCGTGGTGTCGCCGAAATGAAATTCAGCGGTAATAACCGTCGACGGGAACCCTGGCTTCGTCGAACAGAGCCGGGCCCTGCAGTGCGAAACCGACGGCCGTGACGGGGGGTTTGAGGCCGTTCAGCTGTTCCGTCGACAACGCGTAGACCACCATGCCCAGTCCGGAGCGCTCGATCGCGCCCGTGCACATCCCGCACGGCTGGCAGCTCGTGTACATCGTCGTCGTCGCGGCCTGCTCGGGGGTCAGCTCGCGCGCCGCCCAGCGCGCGAGCTTGAGCTCCGGGTGCGCCGAGATGTCGCGGTCGGTGATCGTCGTGTTCCACTCCTCCACCAGCACCCGCCCGTCGGCGGTGGCCAGCAGCGAGCCGAACGGCGGGTTGCCGCTCGCGCGCCCCGTGGCGGCCAGCTCGATGGCACGGCGGAGCAGAGCCTCGATCATCGTGGTCCCCTTTCGCGGGAAAGCTGTGTCCAGGCGTCCGCGACGGCCGCGAGCGCCCGCCAGGCCGCCGACGGCCGCCGGGTCTCCTCAGGGTCTCCCGAGAACGGGTCGAGCACCACGTCTGCGGCGCCCATGGACCGCAACTCCGCCAGATCGCCCACGACCTGCTCGACGGTGCCTTCGCCCATGCGGCGGTCGGCCGGTGGTTCGCCGGTGATCCGCAGCAGGATCCGCGGGGCGAACGCCGGCGCCGGTTTGCCCGCCGCCTCGGCGTGCTCCCGCAGCTTCGGCAGTGTTTCGCGCAGCCACGCCGGCCGGAACCGCAGCGGGTGCCACGCGTCGCCGAACCGCACGGCCCGGCGCAGCGCCGCGTCGCTCGTGCCGCCGACCCACACGGGCACGCCACCGGCGCGGTAATCGCCCTCGTCGGCCCACGCCGCGCGGATGACGCCCAGGTACTCGTCCGTGAGCGCGCCCCGGCGCTCGAACGGCACGCCCAGCGCGGCGAACTCCGCACGCGCCCAGCCGACCCCGACGCCGAGCACGAACCGCCCGCCGCTGAGGTCCGCGAGGTTCGCCGCCATCCGCGCGGTCACCAGCGGGTGCCGGTAGGGGACGATCAGCACGGTCGTGCCCAGCCGCACCCGGCTCGTCGCGCCCGCCAGCCACGCCAGCGTGGTGAACGGCTCGTAGAACGGCGCCGGGTACTGCCCGGCGACGTCGTCGGTGATCACGAGGTGGTCCGACACCATCAGCAGGTCGTAGCCGAGGCCCTCGCTCGTCTGCGCCCACGCCCGCACCACACCGGGGTCGGTGCCGGGGCCGAAGTTGGGGATGTTCACGCCGAGTCGCACGAAGGCAACGCTATCGGCGCGGACGGTGTCCGGTGAAGGGATTCCTCCCGGCAGATCGGCCCCTTCACCGTGGATCCGCCGGTAGATTGCCCGGATGGCCGAGACTCTCGACGACTCCGACTGGGCGATCCTGGCCGAGCTCCAGACGGACGGCCGGCTGCCGCTCACCGAACTCGGCAAGCGCGTGAGCCTCAGCGCTTCGGCGGCCACTGAACGCGTGCGCCGGCTCGAGGCACTCGGCGTGATCACCGGGTACCGGGCCGAGGTGGATCTGGGCAAGGCCGGGTACGCCGTGCTCGCCGTGGTGCGCCTGAAGTTCCCCGGAAACCGGCACGAGCCGCTGCACACGCTGCTCGCCGAGCGCACCGAACTGCTCGAATGCCTGCGCACCACGGGCGACGACTGCTACCCGCTCAAGGTAGCCGCCACGGCCATGGCGCACCTGGAACAGCTGATGGGCGAGCTGGCGCAGTTCGGCGGCACGACCACGAACGTCGTCTACAGCCGGCCGCTGCCGTACCGGGGCCCGCGCAAACCCGCCTGAATGAGGTGTCGAATCCGGCCGGGCTCGTTCGACGCGTCTTCGGAAGGGCCGAAGCGACCGAAGGAGCCGACGTGGGCCGGGAAATCGAAGTGACTTGGGACGGCGTGCTGGCCGGCAGCCCGGAGCAGGTGTGGGACGCGTTCACCAACCGCACCGGCGGCTGGCTGTGGCCGATCACGTACGAACCGCGCCGCGGCGGCGCCGAGCGGGGCCTGACGCCGGCGGGCGGGACCGTGCTCGAATGGGACCCCGCGCGGCGGTTCGTGACGCGCGCCGAGCAGGCCGACGGGTGGTTCAACCAGCTCGGCTACGACCTGGAGCCCGTGCGCGCCGGCACGCGGCTGCACTACACGCACCGCACGGTGCTCGGCGACGACCACGAGGTGCAGCTTGATTCGTGCCTGCACCACACGAAGTTCTACTACCACTCGCTCACCGAATACGTCCGCTGCTTCGCCGGCCGTGACGCGGCGTACGTCTCGGCGCAGGCGCCGGCGTCGTCCGCCGACGGGGGCTTCGACGCGGTGTGCCGCGCGCTCGGTGCCGGGGACGCGGGCGTCGGTGCGCAGGTGGTCGCGAAGGGACCGGTGACACTGGCCGGTGTGGTCGACTACCGCACCGACCGGCTCCTCGGGATCCGCACGGACAGCGCGCTGTTCCGCGTCTACGGCCGGGACGCCTGGGGCTGGCCGGTCGCCGTCGCGGTGCACGACTTCGCGGCCGGCGCCGGGGGCACCGAAGAGGACTGGACCACCTGGCTGGCCGGGGTTTTCGGCTCCGCGGCGGGAGCCTGAGCGGGCGGACGAGCGTCCGATCCGGCCGCCGAGTGTTCATCCGCGCGTCGTTGATGGTCCGGCGCGGCCTCGCCTAGCGTCGGGCCGAATTCGGACCTATGCGGAGGTACGCATGCCCACTGGGGATCTCAGCCGGCGTAACTTGTTGCGCGTGAGCGGTGTCGTGGCGGCGGGAGCGGCGATGGGCATGCTGCCCGGCGTCGCGTTCGCGGCTCCCGCACCCGGCACGTCGCAGCAGACCAAGACGGTCACGGGCACCTTCAAGCCTGACGTGCCGGACTGGTACTACCTGCCGGTCGACGTGCCGCGCGGGGTCAAGCAGATCGACGTGGTGTACTCCTACGACAGACCGGCCGTGCCGGCCGGGACGCGTGGGAACGCCTGCGACATCGGCATGTTCGGGCCGGAGGGCCACGACCTCGGCAACAGCCGCGGCTTCCGCGGCTGGTCCGGCGGGTTCCGCGACCGCTTCTCGATCAGTGCGTCGGAGGCCACGCCCGGCTACGTCGCCGGCCCGATCAAGCAGGGCCGCTGGCACGTGATCCTCGGTCCGTACACCGTGGCGCCGCAGGGCATGAACTACCGCGTCGACATCACGCTCACGTTCGGCCCGGACGACGCGCCGTTCAAGCCGAACCCGGCGCCGGAAACCGCCCCGGCCCGCCAGCGCGGCCAGTCGTGGTACCGCGGCGACTGCCACCTGCACACCGTCCACTCCGACGGCAGGCGCACGCCGGACCAGCTCGTCGCCGACGCGCGCGCGGCCGGTCTCGACTTCATCGTCTCCACCGACCACAACACCAAGAGCTCGCAGCTCATCTGGGGCGACTACGCCACCGACGACCTGCTGATCCTCAACGGCGAAGAGGTCACCACGCGCTCGGGCCACTGGCCCGCGATCGGCCTGCCCGCCGGTACCTGGATCGACTGGCGCTACCGCGCGGCGGACGCGGCGGACTTCCGGCGGTTCACCGACCAGGTGCACCGCGCCGGCGGCCTCGTCACCGCGGCCCACCCGTTCGCGAACTGCTTCGGCTGCACCTACGAGTTCGCGTACGAGATCGCGGACCTCGTCGAGGTGTGGAACGGCCCGTGGACGGCCGACGACGAGGCCAGCGTCACGCACTGGGACGGCCTGCTGCGCGGCGGCCGCTGGATCCCCGCGATCGGCGACTCGGACGCGCACAACCCGGACCAGGTCGTGGCCCTGCCGCACACCGTGGTGCAGGCGAAGAGCCTGGGCCGCGCCGACCTGCTGGCGGGGCTCAAGGCCGGCCGCAGCTGGCTGGCCGAGTCGAAGGACGTGAACCTCGAGTTCGGTGTGTCCGGCGGCGGCCGCAGCGCCGGCATCGGCGAGCGGCTCACCGCGGGCACCGGCACCCCGGTCATGGTCAGCGCGACCGTCGCCGGCGCCCCGGGCACCACGGTCACGTTCCTGGACCAGCTCGGCCCCGAGCACACCGAGACCGTGCCCGCGAGCGGTACCGCGACCGTGACGTGGACCACCTACCCGCGGTACAGCCGGTGGGTCCGCGTCGAGGTGCGCCGCCCGTCGGGTGGCCCCAACACCACCACACCGAACGCCATGGTGGCGATGTCCAACCCGATCTTCCTGGGCGCCGCCGACGGCAAGTGACGCCGGCCGTCCTCCTTCACCCACACGCTCACCAAACCTGCCCTCCGGGCAGAATTGTCCGGAGAGCTGAGCGAAGGGTGGGGGAGGACGGGTGCGCGGGTGCGGCGTGAAGGCGGCGATCCTGGCCGTCGTCGTGGTGCTCGCGGTCGTGGTCGTCGTGGTGGTCGTGCTGTCGAACAGCGGCAAGATCGCGACGCCCGGCTGCACGGTCACGGTGCCGCAGCAGGGCGGGCAGTCGGAGCCCACGCAGTTCACGCTGCAGCCCGACCAGATGAGCAACGCCGCGACGATCGCCGCGGTCGCGTCCAAGGAGGGCCTGCCGGCGCACGCCGTGACCATCGCCCTCGCGACGGCCCTGCAGGAGTCCAAGCTGCGCAACCTCAGCGGCGGCGACCGTGACTCGGTGGGCCTGTTCCAGCAGCGCCCCAGCCAGGGCTGGGGCTCGCCCGAGCAACTGCAGGACCCCGTCTACGCGTCGACGGCGTTCTACGAGAAGCTCGTGAAGCTCGACGGCTGGGACTCGATGCCCATCACGGAGGCGGCGCAGTCCGTGCAGCGCTCCGCCGCCCCCGACGCCTACGCGCAGTGGGAACCCCAGGCCCGCGCCGCGGCGGCCGCGCTGACGGGCCAGTACCCCGCCGCGCTGACCTGCCGCAACATCACCGTCGGCCCGGCCACCGAGGACCTCGTGAAGACCGCCACGGCCGAACTGGGCACCGCCCGCCTGAGCGGCGCCCACCCGGCCGCCCAGGGCTGGGCCATCAGCACCTGGCTGGTCGCCCGGGCCCGCACGGTGGGCGTCGACAAGGTCAGCTTCGCCGGCCAGAGCTGGACCGCGGACTCCGGCGCCTGGTCCGCCGACCCGGCCGCCGGGCCGAACCTCTCGCTGCACCAGGTGCCCGCCACGCCGCCGAGCTCCCAGTAGCGTCCACTTCGGACAGTGGCTCTTCGGGTGGTCAGCCCGCGAAGGCGTCCACCCCCGTCAGCTCCGCGGACACCCGCCACAACCACGCCGCGGCGCCTCCGGTGGCCGGTGTGCCGACTTCTTTTACGTGCCGGCCTACTGACGCGGGCGGGCCCCGCCGCCGTGGACGTTAGTCGCGCCCGTGCTGCTACTCGTCGGGGTCGGCGGCTGACTGGCGCCCGGCCCCGCGACGAGCCGCAGCGACGCGCTGAAGACCGGTGGTCTCGCGGGCAGCGCTCTACGCGTTGTGGCTCAACGACCGGCGCCGGCGCGCCGAAGAGGTGCGGCAGGAGATCAAGCGGCTGCGCCATGATCTGGACACGCGCAGCGCGGACCAGGATCGCGAGCGCGTGTCCGAGCAGCGGTTCGCCAAGTCCGTGGAGTTGCCGGGGCACGGCGTTGCCCGCCCCGGCCGGGCCGGCGCGCAGCCTGGTCAGCGTGCACGCGACGGTGCCCGATGTGCTGTGCTCGTACCTGCGTCGGCCGCTCGACCGTCCGCGGTACCGGAGCACGACGGGAAGCCGGAGGACGAACGGGCGCTGCCGGTGCGGCTGACCGCGCAACGGCTCGTCGCCGAGCTGCTGCTGCGGTACGCGTCGCTGCACATCAGTGCGAACCTCAGCGGCCGCGTGATCAGCGGGCGCGTACTTCACCGCCGCCGTGCCAGCGGCACGGTCAGGGTTTGCGGCCCACGGCTGCGGCCAGGCAGTGATCGGAGAGTTTGAGCGGCTGCACGCGGGGGCCCCCGGGCCACCAGTCGGCCGGCTGGACCAGGCCGGGTTCGAGCAGCTCGAGTCCGGTGAGCATGGTGTTGATCTCGGCGCGGGTACGGAAGTGGATCCGCCCTGAGGAGGCGCCTTGGTACACGCGTTCGATGTTGCGGGCGACGACGCTGTACTCGTCGTCTTCGGGATCGAGGGCGTGGCTGAACACCACATACGACCCTGACGGCAGGGCGTCGAGGTAGTCACGCAGTACGGCGGCCGGGTCGTCGGCGCAGAAGTGCAGGCTCATCGAGTGGATCAGTGCGATGGGTTTGTCCCAGTCCAAGTCGCTGCGCACGGTCTGATCGGCCAGCAGCCTCGTGGGCTGGAAGATGTCGCCGCTGACGATGTGGGTTTGCCTGTTGTCGGCCAGCAGCGCCCGGCCGTGGGCGAGCACCACCGGATCGTTGTCGACGTAGACCACGCGCGCGTCGGGGTTGGACCGTTGTGCGACCTCGTGCACGTTCTCGGCGGTGGGCAGGCCGGAACCGCAGTCGAGGAACTGGTCGATGCCCACGTCGCGCGCCAGGAAGCGCACGGCGCGGATCAGAAATTCTCGAGCGACGATGGCCAGTTCGGTCACCTCGGGCGCCACGGCTTGCACCTTGCGCAGCATTTCCCGGTCGACCTCGTAGTTGTCTTTGCCGCCCAAGCCCGCGTCGTAGACCCGGGCGGTACTCGGCACGGTCGGATCGATGACCATCGCAAGGTCGTCGGGCTCGCTCATGAGCAGCAACGTACCGCAAACCGGTTGCGTCGCGACTTTGACCGAGTGCGCACCGTAATGAGGAACCCGAACGGCTCTGCTCTCACTACGGGAAACGCACCGGCGAGCGCGACGTGAACTGGCCCGACTGGTACGCCGAGTACGTGGTCGCCGAACGGACCGGCACGGAACTGCCGACCTGAGACCGACGGGGAGGCAGATCATCCGCCCGCCCTGCCGCCAACCGGACCTCTGACCCGATCCGTCCACAAAGGTCTCAGCGCTCCACGCGGCGACCAGCAGGTTCCGCTGCCGCTTGGTTCTTGCTCTGGTTGACGCGCCTCTGAACGTATTGCTGGGTCCGTCGGTCCGCCCCGTAGGCGGGCGATGGCGATCGTGGAGAGCGCGGACTCGGCGGGCCGGGCGCCGCCGCGGTTGAGCTGGCGTCGTTGGGTGCGGCCGGAGGAGGCTTTGGTCCGGGCTGACGCCGCAGAGCGCGGCGAAGGAGGCCATGTTCGCCGGCTGCGGATTGCCCCCGGCGGTGACGAGTGGCGTTGCGGTGGTGTGGGGTCCGAGGCCGTGGCAGTGGTGTTCGGTGCGCTGGGCACGACGGTCGTCACGGGGCTCGTGGCGACCGTCGTGACCTTGCAGCACCACACAGGCGCGACCAGTTGGGTCAGAACACCGCGATCGGGTTGACCGGCAGTCCCGTCGCGCCCGACACCCGCGGCGGGGCTGCGGTCAGGAGGAAGGCGTAGCGGCCCAGTTCCGCGCACAGCGCCGCCAGGTCGTCGACGTTCGCGGCGTCGATCAGCGGCATGCCCAGCCGCGTCAGTGCCACGGCGTGCAGCGGGAAGGGCACGGCGGGGTCCAGTGGCGGGAAGGCGTCACCGATGTCGCCCGCGTAGAGCGACACGCCCCGGTGGTGCATCCAGCGCACGGCGTCGAGGCTCAGGCCGGGCGAGGACCGTGCCGGGTCGGGCGTGAACTCCCAGCCGCACCGGACGACGAGCGCGTCGCCGGACTCGACGCGGACCCCCGCGTGTTCTTCCGCCCCTTCCAGGTCCCGGGCGGTTACCGCGTGCCCTTCGGGCAGCGGCCCCTCGCCCGCCAGGTCCAGGAGGACTCCGCGGGTGACGATCCCGGTGCTGAACGCCGCGCTGGAGCCGTGGTGGACACCGGCGGGCGTCACGCTTTCGGCGAGCGGCCGGCCGGGGTAGACGGTCCCATCGCCGGCGATGTGAGCCAGCGCGTCGAGGTGCGTCGAGCGGGGGTGGTGGTTGGTCACGACCAGGACGTCGAGGCTCGCGCACACCGAATCCGCCGGGTGCTCGGGGTGCAGCACGAGCTGCTGCACCGGTGACTCCCGGGTCTCGGCCGGCACGAACGGCCCGCTGAGGATCGGCGTCGGTTCGATCGGCAGGGCCAGTGAGACCCAGCGGCCCGTGCGCACCTCGGCGGCCGCGCGGAGGCAGGCTTCGCGGGTGATGAGGTTGAGGGTGCCACGCTCGTCGTCGTCGTCCCAGCGACCCCAGTTGTCAGGCAATTCCAGTTCGTCATCCACGACGACCACGCTAGGAGCGGACGGCGCCCGGGGACTGACGTGCAGCGCCAGGTGAACTGATCGTTCGCGCCACGTCGGTTCGCACGATCAACGACGCTGCGACGCGCAGGCGGGCGCCCCACACCCTTGGTATCGCAAGCGGGGGTGGTGCCGGGGCCCGACCGCTCGTGCTGTCGCGGTCCTTCGCACGTGGCCGAGTCCTCCGCTGGAGGCGGAGTTGAGGCTGAGCACGGAGCGGCAAGTGTGGCGTCGGGGTGCAGTTTCGGCACGCCGCTGGGCGCCTTCGCCTGGTGCACCACGGAGTGGTCTGGAGCGAGACGATGGGCGATTGACAGATCGCTCCTGCGGAAACAGCGATCAGCCACGCGCGTCTCACGAACGATCGTTTCTGAACTCGATGAGCGGTGGAGCGGGGCCCTGGCAGGAAGAGCCGACGCCGCTCGTTACGGCCGTTGTATCCAGACGTGGACACGACTGCCGCAACGAACGTTCGGCACCCGCCGATTCGTGGCCGGTCTGACGACCCGCCCAGGTGAGGGGTCAACCGCGCCCACGGCGCCGAGGACGGTTAGACCTCTTTCCCGTCGGCAGCCGGGGCCACGTTGGTCCGCCTGGCTGACAGGTCACAGCCGAGATACGGAGGCTGGCAGGTCGTAACAACCGCGCTGAAGATCGCGACTCTGCGCGGGACAGGAGAGGAAGTACTGATCGATGAGCCAGCCCAACCCGTACTCGTCACACCCCCAGCCCCAGCAGCAAGGGCAGCGCAATTTGCCGCAACTGCATTCAAACTCTTCCGTTGTACCGGGCGTTGCGGGAGCTGTGCCCTACTCGGTCGCGACCGGGCTCGCGATGAAGGAGCGGCACCCGGTGACGGTGTGGCTGCTTTGGCCACTGATCACGCTGGGGATCTACCACCTGGTCTGGTACTACAAGATCCACAAGGAGATGGCCGAGTTCGATCGTCGCCGGGCCGTTCCAGTCGCAGGCCCCATGCTGGTGCTTTTGTTCCTCAGCTGGACCTTCATCGCCCCGATGGTCAGTTACTACAACTGCGGCAACCGCATCCGCAACGCCCAGCGCGCCGCCGGCCTGCAAGCCAGCTGCTCGCCCGTGGCGGGCATGCTGCTCATGGTGGTCTTCGGCGTCGGCATCCTCTATTACCAGGTTGAGCTGAACAAGGTCGTCGCTGCCTACGGGGTGCCCGAGGGGCAGCAGATCGGGCTTCGCGTCTGAGCCCGGCGACGACAGGAGGTGTAGCTCACCAACCTGTCTGATCACATCTCGGCTCGCCGCGGGGCTGGTGGCTACGCGGGCTCGATCGACTGATCCCGTCCGTCGCCGCCGCCGGTGCCGCGTGAGGCGATGTAGTACAGCAATCGGTGAACGTCGAGGAAACCGCTTGACCCGTTGAGCGGGACGCGTCGCGACGTGATCCGATCGGGTAGTGGCCGCGTGCCGCTGCGCCAGGGAGTCGAAGAAGCTTCTGAGCATCTTCTTGCATGGGCCTCCTGCGGCAGTTCCAGCCCGGCAAAGCGGTACACCTCATTGCCACACAGCCGCGGCTCTCGGTCCGGCCCCGTTCGGCGGACTGATCTGGTGGCAACAATGATGCGGCGCGGTCGAACGCGCGCCGGCTGGCTGAGCGCTGGTCGCTCGCGGCAAGCGCTTCTCCGTGGGCGGCAGTGAGCCAGGAGCGCCGTAACCGATCGGCTTTGCGGTGCGCCAGTGTTTCGATCGTGGCGAGGAGCTCAACAGCGGCAGCTGTTTCGCCGAGGTCAAGCAGCACAAAGGCCTGTTCGGCTGAAGTGTGTAACTTGAAAGCCGGGATGTCGGACTGGCTGGCAGCTTGCTTCGCGCTCGTAGTGCAGCCAACGTCGGGGACGGCTGGGACAGGATGCGCGGACGTGCCCACCCGTCCCGCGGAAAACTCTGCGCCGTTCGGGGCTGAGGCTGGCGGTCGCAACGGGTCTCCTCGGCGGTTGGGCTCCTGCGTGACGAGCAGTTGCCCGCCCACGCGGTTCTGGGGCTGTGCCACGGGTGTCGGGCCAGTTCGGCGCGGACGAATCGCAGCTAGGCGATCGCGGCCTCGACCTTCGCCCGCGTCCCCGGGCTGACGCGATCAGGGCGGTCGAGCACGGTGGAGACCGCGGCCGAGGGAGACGTGGCCGGGTCCTGATCGTGGCCGCGTCTCCGCGGTCCGGCCTCGTTGGGCGTCGTGCAGCCTCGACAGAGCCCTCAGTTGAGACTGGCGGTGAGCTGGCCGTTGATACGTAACAATCGGAGTGGTCCAGTCGGACGTACCGGTTTATCCCTGGGTTTACTCGTCATTGACTCCGCCTTCGAAGGCGGAGTAGCGTCACCGCGCCAGGCTATGAAACCTTTCAATCCGGAGGTCGCGATGAGGCGGCAGGAGTGGGGCCGCGCGCCCGTTCTGGAGGTTCGCGCGGTGGACCGGTGTGAGCAGGTCGCGCCAGGCAAAGCGATCCAGGCACGGCGAGACGCTGCGCGACAAGGCGAACCCGAGCGTGTACAACAGAACGCCGCAACGCTGCGAGAGCAGTAGCGCTCCGAAGCCGTAGGCGCGCTCCGACGTCGGGGCGCCTTCCTGCTGGTCCGCACCGTCCTGTCCAATTCTGGACAATTTTGTTGTGTCTCAACCAAAACCCCGGTCGCGCCCGCTAGAGTTGAAACGTTTTATCACCGGACTCAGCCGTCCCCAGGAGCTGCTGTGCGTTACAGACCCCGCCGTGTGCTCACCTCCCGCCGTCTCCTCACCCTCGCCTCGCTGGCTTCGCTCGTCATCGCCGGCGCCGCCGTGCCCGCCGCCGCGGCAGGAAGCGATCGCTTCGGCGCCACCGGTCTCCGCTCGGACCACCTCGACCGTCCACTGGGGACGGACGACACCGCACCCGCGCTGAGCTGGCAGACCGTCGCCCGGGACCAGACCGCGTACGAAGTCCAGGCCGCCACTTCGGAAGCGCGGCTGGCTCACCCCGACCTCTGGGACACCGGCCGCGTCGCCGGCACCACGACCGAACTCCGCTACGCCGGCCGTGCCCTCGGCAGCCGCCAGCGCGTCTACTGGCGAGTCCGCGTCTGGTCCGGCCGGACGCCTTCGGCGTGGAGCACCGCCACCTGGTTCGAAACCGGCCTCACCGAACAGAGCGACTGGTCCGCGGGCTGGGTGGCGAACAGCCAGTGGAAGCTCGGCATCAAGCCCACCCGGCCGGTGGTCGTCACCCTCCCCGCGCAGACTGCCCGGTACGTGAAACTCGACGTCACGAAGCTCGGCCTGCCGCTCGCCGAACAGCCGCTGGACAGTCAGAACCGCATGGTCACCACCGGCACCAGCCGCCGCTTCCCGGACCTGACCTACCGCCTGCAGCTCGCCGAGCTGCAGGTGCGCGACTCGGCGAACGCGGGCGTGAACTTCGCCGACGGCCGCCAGAAGTACGTCACCGCGTCGGAGACCGAGACCGTGCGCAAGGAGTGGGAGCCCGGCCTGATCGCCGACGGCCTGACCACGTCCAACCCCGAGGACGCCGGGAACGCCGGTTACCAGAGCGCGGCGCACACCAGCGCGGACGCCGACATCTGGCTCACCGTGGACCTCGGCGCCGCACACACCTTCGACCAGGTCGTGCTGTACCCGCGCACCGACACCCTCACCGCCGAGGGCAAGACGCCGAACTTCCCGGTCGACTACACCGTGCAGACCGCGACCGACGCGGCCGGGCCGTTCACCGTCGCCAAGACCGTGACGGGCCAAACCGCGCCCGACACCTGGTTGCCGCCCGCGCTGCCGGTGTTCGCGAAGGACTTCGCCGTGCCCGGCCGGGTCACCAGTGCCCGGCTGTACGTCAGCGGCCTCGGCGTCTACGTGCCCAGCCTCAACGGCGCCCGCGTCGGTGACGCCGTGCTGGAACCGGGCAACAGCGACTACGCCGACCGCGTCACCTACGCCACCTATGACGTCACGAAGCAGGTGCGCGGCGGCGCGAACACGATCGGCATCGCGGTCGGCAACGGCACGGCCGACTCGCTGCACACCTCCGGCCGCTACCGGAAGTTCGCGCGCACGGCCAGCGACCCGCAGGTGATCGCGCAGCTCGAGCTCACCATGGCCGACGGGACGGTGCAGCGGATCGGTACGGACGCGAGCTGGCGCACCACTCTCGGCGCCACGACGGCGTCCTACTGGTACGGCGGCGAAGACTACGATGCCCGTCGCGAGATCCCCGGTTGGGACAAGCCCGGCGCCGACCGCGGGGGCTGGTCCCCGGTGGTGCCCGCAACCAGCACAGCGAAGCTGACCGGCCGGCAGACCGAGCCCGTCCGGGTGGCGGAACAGCTGCCCGGCGGGGAGGTCTCACGCCCGGCGCCCGGCGTGCGGGTCTACGACGTCGGCCGCAACATCGCCGGACTGCCGCAGGTGACGCTCACCGCGCCGGCCGGCACGGTCGTGCGGGTGTATCCGGCCGAAGCGCTGCGCGACGGGCAGGTGGACCAGTCCATCAGCAACGTCGGCGCGCCGATCTGGGACAGCTTCACGGGCAAGGGCGGCGAGCAGACCTGGCACCCCGACTTCACCTACCACGGCTTCCGCTACCTCGAGGTCGTCGGCGTGCCGGACGACGCGAAGCTTTCGGTCACCGGTTTGCGGGTGATGGCGGACAACCCGTCCGCGGGTGACTTCGACTCGTCGAACGCGACCCTCGACGGCATCCACCGGCTCACCCGGGCCGCCCTCGAGAACAACATGCAGAGCATCCTCACCGACTGCCCGAGCCGCGAGAAGCTCGGCTGGCTGGAGCAGGACCACCTCGCGTTCGACACGATCGCCCGCAACTACGACGTCGAGGCCTACCTGGGCAAGATCGTCCAGGACATGGCCGACGGGCAGGAGGCCGGCGGCCTGGTGCCCAGCACCGTGCCGGACTACGTGACCCTCGCCGGCGCCTACCGCGACGACCCGAACTGGGGCGGCGCACTGGTCCAGGTGCCGTTGAAGGCCTACCAGACCTACGGCGACAAGGGGCTGCTCGCTCAGTACTACCCCGCGATGCAGCGCTACCTCGGCTACCTGCGGGGCCAGGCCACGCGGTGGACCGGCGGCGTGTACGACTACGGCCTCGGCGACTGGATCACCACCGAGTCCCCGGCGATGCCGCGCGCGATCGTCGGCACCTTCGGCGTCTGGGCAGTCGCGGACGGGCTCTCGCAGGTCGCGACAGCGCTCGGCCACAGCGCCGACGCCGCGACCTACCGCGCGCAGGCCGACACGCTGGCCGAGGCCGTGTGGGCCAAGTACTACGACCCCGCGACCGGCCTGTTCGGTGGCGGAGGTCAGGGCGCCACGGCGCTCGCGCTCGACATGGGCGCGGTGCCGGCCGACCTGCGGGCCGCTCAGACCGGGCACCTCGTGGACACCATCGAGGCCGCCGGCCGGCACTTGGTGATGGGGGAGATCTCGTTCCCGTCCGTGCTGCGGGTGCTCTCGCGGGCCGGCCGCGACGACGTCGTGTACGGGATCGCCACGCAGACCACCAGCCCGAGCCTGGGCCACCAGGTGCAGGCCGGGCTGACGGCGCTCGGCGAGACCTGGGACGGCGACAGCGGCCAGTCGCAGGACCACTTCATGCTCGGCGCGATGGACGGCTGGCTCACCACGCGGCTGACCGGGATCGGGCAGGCGGCCGGCTCGGCCGGTTTCCGGGACCTGGTGATCGACCCGGCGGTGGTCGGTGACCTGAAGTCCGCCTCCGGCAGCTACGAAAGCGAGTACGGCCGCGTCAGCACCGCCTGGACGAAGTCCGACCGCGAGTACCGGCTGGCCGTCACCGTGCCGCCGGGCAGCACGGCCGAGGTGCACGTGGCGCTGTTCCGCGACGCCCGCGGCCACTACGCGCTGCCCACCGGCGCCCGGCTCACGCGGATCGACGGGGACGACGCCGTCTTCCGGGTCGGCTCCGGCTCCTACACCTTCCGCTCCTCCATTCCGCGCGGCTGAAGGGGAATCCCATGCGCAGGACACTGTTGTCCCTCGTGCTCGCGGTGGCCACGGCACTGAGCCTCGTCTCGCCGGCGACCGCCGGGCACGACCCCGGCCCGGCCGAGACGACGAGTCTCGCCCACTTCGACCCGGCGGCTTTCGCGAACCCGCCGAAGGACAGCCGCCCGGCGATCTACTGGTACTGGAACAACACCATCACCAGTGACATCACCGATCGGCAGATGGCCGAGATGCGCGCGAAAGGCGTGTACGAGGCGGTGATCTTCCCGCTCGGCGGCGACGAGATGAAGCCGGTTTTCCTCAGCGAGGACTGGTTCACGCTCGTCGGGCACGTGCTGCGCGAGGCGCAGCGCACCGGCATGAAGATGTGGCTGTTCAACGACAACAACTTCCCGAGCGGCCGCGGCGCGAACTACGTCGTCAACGGCGGCACCCTCGGTGACCGGACGCTGGCCGCGCGGCCGGAGCTACGGCTGAAGGGGCTGCTGCGCTCGACCCGGATCGTCACGGGCCCCTCGACGCTGAAGCTCGCCGAGACCTCGGGGCTCAGCGTGGACACCGGCAAGCTGGTCGTCGACCCGGCCACCGCGCCGGGCGCCGCCCCGCTCACGCCCGGCGCCGGCTGGACCGACTACACCGTGAGCGGCAAGGTCACGCTGACCACCGGCGGCGTCCAACTGGCGGTGCGCTCGGACGGCACCCACGGCTACCTGGTCGACGTGAACTCGAAGGGCGCGGCCAGCGTGTACAAAGTGGACGGTCCGAACCGGACACAACTGACCACCGGTGTGAACACGCCGGGCTTCACCCCGTCCCACGTGCAGACGGTGAGCGTGACCGTCGCCGGGAACACGATCACCCCGAAGATCAACAACACCGTGCAACCGGCGGCCACCGACGCGAGCTACCCGACCGGGGCGGCGGCGGTGTCCGCAGAGGGCACGCAACGCTCGCTGTGGGACGACCTGACCGTCACCGGGCCGGACGGCGCCAAGCTGTGGTCCTCGACCTTCGACGACGCCACCGCGCTCGCCGACTTCCCGCAGGACCGCGTCGACCTCGCCGGCGTCACGGCGGCGGCCGCGCGGCCGGTCGGCACGACCGCCGCGGTGGAGCTCACGGGCGACACCTGGCAGGTGCCGGCGGGCCGCTGGCAGGTCGACGTGTACTCGCAGGTCCTCCTGCAAGACGACACCAGCGGGTACACCCGCGGCTACCTCGACCTGCTCGACCCGAAGGCGACGGACGCGTTCCTGAGCGTGGCGCCCGAGGAGTACGTGCGCCGGTTCCCCTGGGCGATGGGCACGGTCGTGCCGGGGTTCTGGGACGACGAGCCGTTCCTCGCCTCCGCGCAGCCGCACCCGTTCAAACGCCTGCCGTCCTCGCCCGGGCTCGCCGACGCCGTCCGCGCGGCCGGCGGCACCCCCGGCGTCGCGTACACCGCGGCGGCGGACGGCCTCGACGCGGTGGCCGACCAGGCCGCCGGGTCGTACTGGCGGGCGGTGAACACCCTGTTCGCCACCAACTACTACCAGCGCGAAGCCGACTGGATGGCCCAGCACCACTTGAAGCTGATCTCCAACCCCCTGCTCGACGAACAGGGTCCGCAGCAGCGGATGAACTCGACCGGTGACCTGTCGAAGGACAACCAGTGGGCGCAGGTGCCCGGCAGCGACATGATCACCACCGACTACACCGCCGGTGAGCAGACGACGTTGGCGCGCAACGCTTCCTCGGCCGCGCACCAGAGTGGGGCACCGCGGTCGCTGATGGAGACCTTCGGCAACGCGGGCTGGCAGGTGGCCCCGGACTACATGCACGCCACCGTCGGCGCCCTGGCCACCCGGGGCGACAACCTCACGTTCCTGCACGCGATGTACACCGACGAAACCTCGGTGACCTTCGCGCCGCCGATCGGGCCGCGCAGCACGTTCTGGGCCGACATGCCCGACCTGGACGCGTGGATCGGCCGGGTGATGGAGCTGGGCCGCGGCACGAACCTGGCCCGGACGGCGATCGTGCAACCCCAGCGCGCCGCCGAGCAGACCCGGGTGGCCGACTCGGCCCACCAGCTCGACAAGGACTTCTCCGCCACGGCGTTCGCGCTGGAACGCGGACAGGTCGACTTCGACCTGCTGAGCGACTCGTCGCTGTCCGGCGACCCGGCCGCGCGCTTCCAGGCCGTCCCGCGTGGCGGAACCCTGCGGGTCGGCCGGGCGGACTACCGGCTAGCGGTGCTGCCGCGCACACCCGTGCTCGACCTCGCCTCGGCCCGCACCCTGGCGGAGTTCGTGCAGAGCGGGGGACACCTCGTCGCGGTCGGCCCGCTGCCGGCGCGGGAGGCGACCGGTCACGACGCCGACCTGGCCCGGGAACTGCGGAACTTGTTCGGTGCCGCCGGCACTTCGTGGCAGCGGCGCGGAGCCGGCGAGGTCGCGCTCGTCACCGATGTGAACGCGATCGCGGGCCTGGCGCAGAACGCCGGGGTCGGCGCGGCCCGGCTGCAGCCCGCGGCGGACGCCGTGCGAGTGCAGCGCACCGGCCGTGGCGCGGACACGGCCTTCCTGCTGAACAACGAGAGCGACGCCGTGGTGACCACCACCGCGACGTTCCCGGTCGGCGGCACCCCCGAGATCTGGGACCCGCGCACCGGCACGGCGAAACTCGCCACGGCGTACTCGGCCGGTCGCAGCACGACCGGCGTCCCGGTCACGCTCCAGCCGTACGAAACCCTGGGCGTGGTGTTCCGCAAGGGCGTCCGCGACACCGCGCACCTGACCGACGGCACCCTGCCCGCGACCTCGGTTTCGCTGACCGGGCGCGACCTGCAGGCCGCCGTCACCGCGATGGCGCCCGGCACGTACCCGCTCACCGGGCAGGCGAACGGCCGCACCTACCGCGGCACCGTCCGCGTCACCGACCCGCTGGCGCCGCTCGCGCTCGACGGGCCGTGGACCGTCCGGCTGGAGCAGGACGGCGCGGTCGCCACCGAACGGCCGCTCGGCTCCTGGACCACCTTCGCGCCCACGTTCTCCGGCAGCGCCGTCTACACGACGACGGTGACGCTCACCGCGGCCGATCTCGCCCGGCGCGAGCTGGTGCTCGATCTGGGGGAGGTGCACGACCTCGCCACCGCGACGGTGAACGGGACCGCGCTGCCGGCCGCGCTCTGGCATCCGTACACAGTGGACGCCACGCAGGCGCTGCACCCCGGCGTCAACACGATCAGCGTGCGCGTCACCAACACCCTGGCCAACTCGCGCAACAAGATCCTGCCGTCGGGCCTCGTCGGCCCGGTCGTGCTGCGCCCGCAGGCCACCGTCACCGCCCGGCTGGAGGCCACCCGATGACTGTCAGCAGACGCACGGTGCTCACGATCGGGGCCGCGCTCGGCGTCGGCGCCACCCTGTCGTGGGCCCCGCCGGCCCTCGCCGCACCCGGTAGGCCGTTCGCCGAGCGGTTCGCGAAGCCGGACGCTTCGACGGCCGCCAAGTTCCGCTGGTGGTGGCCGCACGGCCTGGTCGACCTCGCCGAGATCGCCCGCGAGGTGGACCAGATCGCCGACGCCGGGTTCGGCGGCGTCGAGATCCAGGACGTCCACCACAGCGTGCAGACCGTGATGGACCCGGAGCACCACGGCTGGGGCACGCCCGCGGGGCTCGCCGCGGTGGAGACGGCACTGCGGCGGGCGAAAGCCCGCGGCCTGACCGTCGACCTCGCGATGGGCCCGTGCTGGCCGACCGCCGTCCCGACCATCACGCCCGACGACGTCGCGGCGAGCAAGGAGCTGGCCCACGGCGTCGTCACCGTCGAGGGCACCTACACCGGGCCGCCGCCACCCGCGGTGGTGCCCGCGGAGAACGGGGTGGGGAAGCAGGAGCTGCTCGCCGTCCAGGCCGCGCGGGTCATCGGCTCGCCCACGGCGGCAACGGTCACGCTGGACCCGGCGTCGGTGCGGGCCGTGGAAGTCCACAACGGACAGATCGACTGGACCGCGCCCGAGGGCACCTGGGTGCTGTTCGCGTACTGGGCCCGCGGCTCGGCGCAGCAGCCGGAGGCGGGCCCGCACACCGCGCCGCTCGCCTACGTCGTCGACCACTTCAGCGCAGCGGGCACGAAGGTGGTGCTCGACGAGTGGAACGCGACGATCCTCACCCCCGCCATTCGCCGCCTGCTGAAGGACGTCGGCGGCGACCTGTTCGAGGACTCCCTGGAGATCGAAACCGACGCGACCATCTGGACACCCGCGTTCCTCACCGAGTTCCGGAAGCGCGCCGGTTACGACCTCCTGCCGTACCTGCCGGTTGTCGTGCAACGCAAGGGCAAGTACCTGTTCGCCTTCGACTCCGACACCTCCAACCACGTGCGCGACGACTACAACCAGGTGCTCTCGGACCTCTACCACGAGAACCACCTGCTCCCGGTGCGGGACTTCGCGCACCGCCTCGGCATGACGATGCGCGTGCAGCCCTACGGCCTGCAGACCGACGCCATCCGCAGCGCCGCGCTGCTGGACGTGCCGGAGAGCGAGTCGCTGGGGTTCAAGAACCTCGACGACTACCGCGTCCTCGCGTCCGGCCGCGACCTGGGCGGACGGAAGCTGCTCTCGTGCGAGTCCGCGGCGTACGCGAACGGTGCGTACAACACGACCTGGGACAAGGTGCTGCAGACGATGGGCAGCGTTTTCGCGGGCGGCGTGAACCAGGCTGTGCTGCACGGGTTCGCCTACGCGATGGCGCCGGGCGCGCAGTGGCCCGGGTTCGCGGCTTTCTCGCCGTACAACGGCACGGGCATCGGGTACGCCGAGGCGTGGGGCCCGCGCCAGCCGACGTGGGGGCACGTGCCGGACATCGCCGGCTGGTTCGCCCGCACCCAGTTGGTGCTGCGCACCGGACGGCCGCAGGTGGACCTCGCCTTCTTCCGCCAAAAGGGCTGGACGTCCACCGGCATCGGCGCGCCGTGGGCGACCAACGACGGCATCCCGGCCGGCTGGACCCACGGCTTCCTCAGCGAAGGTGTGCTGGACCTGCCGAGCGCGGTCGTCCGCCGCGGCCGCCTGGCGCCGGACGGGCCCGCGTACAAGGCGATGATCCTCGGCGGCGACCAGTTCCACGGCAGCGAGCACACGCTGTCGGTGCCCGCGGCGCAGCGGCTACTGGACTTCGCCGGCGCGGGCCTGCCGACGATCGTCATCGGCACCTGGGCGGACGTCCACGCCGAGGGCATCGCGCTGGCAGGGGAGAACGAGCGGCTTCGCGCTCTGATCGCGGAGTTGCTCGCGCAGCGCACGGTCCGCGTGGTCGCCGACGCCACCGGCATCCCGGCCGCGCTCGCCGAGCTGGGCGTCACGCGCGATGTGGAGCACGAACCGTCCACGGTGATGAGCGTGCACCGCATCGACGGCGACACCGACTACTACTACCTTTGCAACGCCCGGCACGCGGAGAACCGCAAGATCACCGCGGTCACGCAGGACGTGTGGCTGACCGCGCAGGACCGCGACGCCCAGCCGTCCGTGCTCGACGCCTGGACCGGCGAGACCGAACGGCTCGGCGTGTTCTCCCGCACCGGTGACAAGGTCCGGGTTTCCGTGTCGCTGAACCCGGGCCAGTCGGTGATCATCGCGCTCGGCCGCGGTGATCACGGCGACCACGGCCCGAGCGCGGTGTCGACGGAAGCGCCCGAGGCGCGCTACCTGGACGGCAAGCTCGTGGTGCGAGCCTCGGCGGCGGGCACGTACTCGACGACTCTGGCGAACGGCCACGTCGTGCGGACTTCGGTCGCCGCCGCGCCCGCGCCGATCGCTCTGTCCACTTGGGATCTGGAAGTCGAGGATTGGCAACCGGGTGCGACCCCGACCACCACACTCAAACCGAAACGACGGTTCTCGCTGACGGAGCTCGCGGCCTGGCCGTCGATCCCCGGACTCGAGGACGTGTCGGGCGTCGGCCGCTACCGCACCACCGTCGACCTCGGCCGGTGGGACCGCGGGCTCGGTGCCCATCTGGACCTCGGCGAGGTGTTCGACACCTACCGCGTGCGGGTGAACGGCACCGCGCTGCCGCCGGCCGACGTGCTCGACACCGTCGTCGACATCGGGCCCTGGCTGCGGTCCGGGCGCAACACCATCGAGGTGGAAGTCGCCTCCACGCTCAACAACCGCCTCCGCGCGAGCCGTCCCGAGGTGTTCGCGATCGCGGCGCGGCAGGCCTACGGGCTGGTCGGGCCGGTGCGCCTGCTGCCCTACCGTCAGGTGGAGGTCCGATGAAGGTCACCCGGCGCGCCGCGCTCGGCCTCGGAGCCGCGCTCGGTTTGGCAGCGGCAGTCCCCTGGGAGGCTTCGGCTTCGACGGGGGCGCCGGTGCGGCCCGTCGCTCTCGGCGGCGTCCGGCTGCTGGAGAGCCGGTACCTGGCGAACCTGCGCCGCACCGTGGCGTACCTGAAGTTCGTCGACCTCGACCGGCTGCTGCACACGTTCCGGCTGACCGTCGGCCTGCCGAGCGCGGCCGAGCCGTGCGGGGGCTGGGAGGCGCCGGACATCCAGCTGCGCGGGCACACCACCGGGCACCTGCTCTCGGGCCTGGCGCTGGCGGCCGCGAACACCGGGGACGGCGAACTGGCCGCGAAGGGCGCGCGGCTGGTGGCCGCACTGGCCGAGTGCCAGGCCGCGTCGCCCGCCGCGGGGTTCACCGAGGGTTACCTCTCGGCGTTCCCGGAGTCGGACTTCGTCAACCTCGAAGCAGGGAAGTCGGTGTGGGCGCCGTACTACACGATCCACAAGATCCTGGCCGGGCTGCTGGACCAGCACCGGCTGCTCGGCACCGCCGGGGCCCTCGACGTCGCCCGCGGCCTCGCGCGCTGGATCGACGCGCGGACGGCGCCGCTTTCCCACGACGCCATGCAGAAGGTCTTGCACACCGAGTTCGGCGGGATGAACGAGGCGCTGGCCAACCTGTACGCGATCACGCGGGACCCGCTGCACCTGGAGCTGGCCCGGCGGTTCGACCACGAAGAGGTCTTCACGCCGCTCTCGGCGCGCCAGGACACGCTGGCCGGGCGGCACGCGAACACCGACATCGCGAAGATCGTCGGCGCGGCGGCGGAGTACGACGTGACCGGCGAGCCGCGCTACCGCACGATCGCGACGTACTTCTGGGACCAGGTGGTGCACCACCACAGCTACGTGATCGGGGGCAACGCCAACGCGGAGTTCTTCGGTCCGCCGGACCAGATCGTCAGCCAGCTCGGCGAGAACACCTGCGAAAACTGCAACAGCTACAACATGCTGAAGCTCGGCCGGCTGTTGTTCCTCCAGGACCCGAGCCGGACCGAGTACCTCGACCACTACGAATGGACGTTGCTCAACCAGCTGCTGGGCGAACAGGACCCGGACTCGCCGCACGGGTTCGTCACCTACTACACCGGGCTGGTGCCGGGCGCCGAACGCAAGGGCAAGGAGGGCGTGGACTCGGACCCCGGCACGTACAGCAGCGACTACGGCAACTTCACCTGCGACCACGGCACCGGCCTCGAGACGCACGCGAAGTACGCGGAGAACATCTACTTCACCTCAGGCGACACGCTGTACGTCAACCTGTTCATCCCGTCCACAGTGGACTTCCGCGGTGCCTCGGTGCGGCTGGAGACCGAATACCCCTACGACGAGACGGTGCGGCTGCGGGTGGACGGCTCCGGTGAGTTCGCGCTGCGCATCCGGATCCCGGCGTGGGTCTCGAAGCCCACGTTGACGGTCAACCACGCGCCGGTGGCCGCTTCGCCGGGGTGCTTCGCGACGATCAGGCGGCGGTGGCGCGAGGGAGACGTCGTCGAATTGCACCTCCCGATGGCCCCGCGGTGGCTGCCCGCGCCGGACAACCCGGCGGTGCGGGCGCTGACCTACGGCCCGCTGGTGCTCGCGGCCCGGCACGGTTCCACGGTGCCGCCGGTGATCCCGACGGTGGATCCGCGCACAGTGCGGCGTGAGCCCGGGCGGGCCGAGTTCAGTGTGCGCTCGGGAGAGCAGCGGCTGCGGCTGAGCCCGTTCCTGGACGTCCAGCACGAGCACTACAGCGTGTACTTCGCCTCGCCGCCGGACCGACCGGCACCGAAGACCGTGGCGGTGTACCCGCTCGGTGCGGACCTGGCGGAGTCGGCGCATCGCTGGCCGGCCGCCGTGCTCGTCGGTGGAGCGGCGGCGGGGGAGCGGGGCATCGAACTCGACGGCGTCGACGGGCACGTGCGATTGGCCTCGGGCCTGCCGGCGAACCTGACCGAGCTGACGGTGTCGATGTGGGTGCGCGCGGACACGATCGTCAATTCGGCGCGGGTGTTCGACCTCGGGTTCAACGCGCAGTCGTACCTGTTCCTGACCTCGCGCACCGGCAACGGCGTGGCCCGCTGCGCGATGAAGCTGGGCGGCATGGCGGCGGAGGACTACGTGGACGCCGCCACGGCACTCCCCCAGGGCGTGTGGACCCACGTGGCGATCACCGCGGGAACCGGGTTGCGGCTGTATTTCGACGGCGAACTCTCCGGGGTGAACCCGGCGCCGCTGATGAGCCCGCTCCTGGTGGGTGCCACGCAGTTCAACTACCTCGGCCGTTCGCAGAACCCGAAACACCCCTACCTGCACGGGGCGGTCGCGGACTTCCGCCTGTTCGGCCGTGCGCTGGGGGAAACGGACGTGCGGGCGCTGGCGGCCGGTCACGGCTGAGGCCCGGCCGCGGTCCGGACACCTGCGGCGGAGGGGCCGTCTGTTCCGGGCCACCACGCGGTTCACGAGGGCGAAGTGGCCGAGGTGGTCGGTGGCGAACTCCCGTTCCCAGCCGGGGCCGACGCGGGTGAGGGGGCGGGCCTGACGCCCGCGCTGGTGATGATCAGGTCGATCCGTGGCCGGACGCGAGGAAGGCGTGGACGCCGCCGAGGTCGCCGAGGTCGAGGGGATGGTCTCGACGTGGCCGAGGCTCTCGGCTGCCGCGTTCGGGCGGTGGGCGGGGCGACGACGTGCGCGCCCGCTGCGGTGAGGGCGCCGGTGTGGTGTCCCAGCCGAAGCCAGAGCCGATCTTGTCGGCACGCTCATGCGCCGAGGCTGCGAACCGGTGCGTGCTCCAGGTCAACTCCGCGCGAGCACCGGATCCGGCGTGAGCTCCGGCACGTGGTCGCGCCGCCGCCGGGCGGCGATGGCCAGGCCGGTGAGCGCGGCGACGAGCCCGGTGCCCACGATGAACGCCCAGCCGCGGCGGAACGCGGCGAGGTCCTGGTCGCCGGCGTAGATCGCGACGAGCACGGCCGTGCCGAGGACCGTGCCGATCTGCCGGCTCGTGTTGATCATCGACGACCCGGCGCCCCAGCGCGGCGCGGGCAGGACCGTGCCGACGACGCCCGACACGCTCGGCATCGTGAGCCCCACGCCCGCGCCGGTCAGCAGCTGGCCCGGCAGCATCGCCGTGGCGTAACTCGGTTCCGGGCCCATGAGCAGCAGCCACACGGTCACGCCGAGCGCCATCGCCAGCCCGCCCGCGGCGATCACCGGCCCGGGCCCCGTGCGGTGCGCGAGCCGGCCGGCCAGTTGCGCCACCGGCACCACCACGAGCGGACCGGGTGCGAGCGACAGCCCCGCCACGAGGATCGAGTCGTGCCACTGCGAGGTGAGGAACAGGACGTTGCCGAACAGCATCGCGCCGAACCCGGCCGAGTAGACGGCGATCGCGACGCACGCCAGCCACAGCGTCGGCACGCGCAGTGCGGGCAGGTCGAGCACCGGCACCGCGTGCCGCGCCGAACGCCACGGCACCCAGGCCAGCGCCACCGCTGCGACGGCGAGCGCGGTCAGCACGGTCGCCGAGCCCCAGCCGTGGTCGGCCGCTTCGACGAGCGCGTACGCGAGGGCCCCGACGCCGACCAGCAGCCCGACGGCGCCGAGCAGGTCGGGCACGCCGGTGGTGCCGTCGCGCGTTTCGCGCAGCACCCGCGGGCCGAACGCCAGCGTCAGCACGCAGATGGGCAGGTTCACCAGGAACACCCACCGCCACGACGCCTCCACCAGCAACCCGCCGACGGGCGGACCGAGAGCGGCGGCCACCGCGCCGATCGACGCCCAGACCCCGACGGCCATGGAACGGCGGTGCGCCGGGAACGCCGTGAGCAGCAGGGCGAGTGCCGTCGGCATCACCAGCGCCGCGCCGATCGCTTGCAGGGCGCGGAAGGCCACCAGCAGTTCGATCGACGTCGCCGCCGCGCACGCGGCCGAGGCCAGCGTGAACACCGCGACGCCGAGCAGGAACAGCTTGCGGCGTCCGTAGCGGTCGGCGAGCCGGCCCGCCGGGGCGAGGAACGCGGCGAACAGCACGGTGTAGCCGTTGAGCACCCACGACGTCGTCGCGAGGCCGGCGCCGGCGAACGCCGTGCGGATCGCCGGGAACGCCACCGTGACGATGAACAGGTCGAGGCTCGCCAGGAACGTCGCGGCCGAGACCACGAGCAGGACCGCGCCGGGACGCGCGGCGGCTGGGGCGGGTGGCATGGCGGGCTCCCGTCGGGCTGGGTTCGTGAAGACAACTTAGCCCGAAGCAGTGCGTCCGTTCAAGAGACCCAGCAGGTCAACTAGCTCGTGACGGAGTCGTAGAGCCGCTGGATGTCGTCGTCGAAGTAGGCGCTGTAGGACACGTCCGGCGTGTCGCCGCCCGCCTCGTAGCCGCCGATCACGCCGACGACGGTGCCGAGCCCGGTCGCCGGGTCGGCGCCGGTGACCCACGGGGCGCCGCTGGTGCCGTCGGGGAACCCGGGGCATGCGACGCGCTGCTGGTAGGTGTCGGACCGGGTCGTGGTGTTCTCGCACACCACGGGCGCGTCGGCCGGGTCGGGGTAGCCGGTGAGCGTGATGGCGTTGGTGAAACCGCGACTGACGCCGAGCTGGTTCGCACCCGTGAGGCTCTCCAGCGATGCCGCGGTGCCGGGGCGCGCGACCGTGAGGAACGCGAAGTCGAGGTCCTGGTCCGCGGACGCGGCCCAGCCGGCCGGCACCGCCGCCGCGGTCACCGTCCAGGTCCCGAACGGCGCGACCCCGTCGTGGTAACCGGGCTCGAAGGTCAGGCCGGCGGTGCCGGCGCCGAGGCAGTGCGCCGCCGTGAGCACGAGGTCACCGGCCGGGCTGTGCACGACGCTCGCGGTGCAGAAGTGCTTGCCCCCGGCGAACAACGCGCCGACGGCGCTGTTCGCCGACGCCGCCGGTTTCGCGGGCTCCGACGCGGCGGCGCTCGCCGCGGCGGCACCGGAGTCGCCGGAGTCGGCCGGCGCGACGGAATCCACGACGGTCGCCGCCCCGCCCGTCAGCACGAGCACCGCGGCGGACGCCACCGCCACGACGACCCGCGAAACGTTGATCAGCACCTGTCCAGATCACCACGCATCCGGGCGCGAAGCACGCTTCCCGCCCGGATGCACAGCAACCTCACAGTGGTGCTCAGGCAACACCCAGGGTCGGCATCAGGGATGCGTCACCAGCAGTGTGACGCCCGCTTCGCCACCGCAGTCGACGAACACGGGGCCGACGCCGTTGCCGATCCGGTCCGAAACCCGCGCCGTGGCGCGGTAGTGGGCCGGGTTCGGGTCGACGATCGTGAGGTCGGCGAGCGCGGGGTGGCCGGGCAGGCCGCCGACGACGGTCTTGAGGCCCGTGCCGCCACCGCAGTTGCCGGTGATGGTGATCTCCTGGCCGTGCGCGGTGGCCGGGTTCGGACTGACCCGCACGACGGCCCGCGCGCCCTTCGGCGGCAAGGCCGCCGCCGGGGCCGGGTTCGCCGACGCGGCGGTGAACCCGATCGTGCCCGCCGCCACCAGTGCCGCCGCGCCGGCCGCACCGGCGAGGACCTTCCAGGAAACCATGGTGTTTCTCCCTCCTCAGGTGTCCACTTCGGACACTTGCCGGACGAGCCCCGCCGTGGGGGCCACTTCCGGCAAGACGACCGGATCCGGGGAAGGGTTCTCCCAGTGATCCAGATCACTCGAGGTCGGTGAGGAACTCCGTCAGCACGGCCGCGTACGCGTCGGGTGTCTCCTCCTGCGGCGTGTGGCCGGCCCCGGGCAGGATCCGGACTTCACCGCGCCACAGCCGGGGTGAGGTGATCGTGCGCAGGTACTCGAGGTTCACCAGCTGCTCCTCGGCACCGTGCAGCAGCGCCACGGGAACGCGCGCGCCGGCGACGATCGAGCGCTCGTCGGAGTTTTCGGGCGATTGCAGGCTGCGGGCGAGCCCGGCCCGCGCCGCCGGGTCGGTCGCGAGGATGTGCGCCACGGCCGCGTCGAGCGGCAGCGGTGAGCCCGGCGCGAGCTGGCTGCGCGCGTACGCCCGAGCGTCCTCACGCGACACTTCGCCGGTGAAGCCGATGCCCACGGCCGGGTTCGGCAGGAACGCCGTGCCGAGATCGGCCGGCGACGAGACCGGCGGCGTGCCGTGCACGAGGATCCCGCGCACCCCCGGCAACTTCGTCGACGCCGACAGCGCGATGTGCCCGCCGAGGCTCCAGCCGACGAGCACCGCGTCACCGGCGCCGGCCGCCTCGGCGAAGTCCGCGACCACCCGCGCGTAACCGGGGATCGAGTAGGTGCCCGGATCCCGGGCGGGTTCCGAATCGCCGTGGCCGGGCAGGTCGAGCGCGAACGCGCGGAACCGCTGCCCGAAGGGGCCCGCGAGCACGCCTTCCCACGTTGCCGAGGACGACGAGTTGCCGTGCACGAACACGACGGCGGGGCCGGTGCCGGAACTGGTGCGGTAGGCGATGCGCTGCCCGCCGGCGTCGATGGTCTGCATCCGCCGAACACTAGGCCGGGCCGGGCCCGTGCGGTATCGGCCGCACGGCGGACCGCCCGGCGCTACGATGGCGTGAATTGTCGCCGGAGCCCCGCAGGGTGGTCGTTTCGTGACAGAGGCCGGACAGGCGCGGCAGCCGGGCGAGCGGCTGAGCCCGCGGGTGGCGAAGCAGGTTCGCGACCTGATCATGAGCGGTGCCGTCCGCGGCGGGGAACGCCTGCGCACCGAGCACCTCGCCGAACAGCTCGGCGTGAGTGCGACTCCCGTGCGCGAAGCCCTGATGTCGCTCACCGGCGAGGGTATGGTCGAGTTCCGGCCGGGCCGCGGGTTCAGCGTCGTGCCGGTGACGCGCCAGGACGTGACCGATCTCTACGACGTGCAGGCCTACCTCTCCGGTGAGCTCGCGGGCCGCGCCGCGGAACGGCTCACCGCCGCCGACTTCGCCGGTTTGCTCGCACTGCAGGAAGAACTGGAACGCGCGGTGGGCGCGGGGGACCTCGACGCGACCGAACGCGCCGATTTCGAGCTGCACCGCCGCGTGAACCACGCGGCTTCCGCGCCGAAGCTCACGTGGATGCTGTCGCTGACCCTGCGGTACGTCCCGTTCACGGCGTACGCGGAGATCCCCGGCTGGCCGCTCGCCGCGCGCGACGGTCACGCCCCGATCCTCGACGCGCTGCGCGACGGGGCGAGTGCCGCCGCGCGCGCCGCGATGAGCGCGCACATCCGCCTGGCCGGTGTCCTGCTCGTCGACTTCCTCGCCGCGCAGGGCGTGCTCGCCGGCGAGTGACGCATTCGCCACTGGGCAACGCGGGACGGTTTTCTATAGAATCCGCCGCGAGGGATGTTCCCGGTCGAAGGAGACTCGGTGCGAGAGCGCAACGTGCTGTACATCGGTGGCGAATGGGTCCCGGCCGCGGGAGGCGCCACGATCGCCGTGGAGAACCCGGCCACCGAGGAGGTGCTGGCGCGGATCCCGGAGGGCACGGCCGACGACGTCGATCGCGCGGTGCGGGCCGCGCGCGAGGCGTTCCCCGCGTGGTCGGCCACGACCAGGGCCGAGCGCGCGGACCTCCTGCGCAAGCTCCACGAAGGACTCGCCAAGCGCGCCGAGCAGATCGGCGAGACGATCGCCCGCGACGTCGGCACGCCGTTGCGCATCGCCACGCGCATCCAGGCCGCGCTGCCGCAGACCGATGTGCAGACCTACGTGGACCTGCTCGGCCAGGACGAGCCGGAGGAGAAGGTCGGCAACTCGCTGATCGTGCGCGAAGCCGCCGGCGTCGTCGCGGCGATCACGCCGTGGAACTACCCGCTGCACCAGATCACCGCCAAGATCGCGCCCGCGCTCGCCGCGGGCTGCACCGTGGTCGTCAAGCCGAGTGAGGTCGCGCCGCTGAGCGCCTACCAGCTCTTCGACGCCCTCCGCGAAGCCGGTTTCCCCGCGGGGGTCATCAACCTCGTCACCGGCTACGGCCCCGTTGTCGGCGAGGCGCTCGCGACGCACCCGGACGTGGACGTGGTGTCGTTCACCGGGTCCGTGCGCGCCGGCACGCGCGTGGCCGAGCTCGCCGCGCGGTCGGTCAAGCGCGTGACGCTGGAGCTGGGCGGCAAGTCCGCCAACGTGATCCTCGCCGACGCCGACCTCGCGACCGCGGTGAAGGTGGGCGTCTCCAACGCGTTCCTGAACGCGGGCCAGACCTGCACGGCGTGGACTCGCATGCTCGTGCCGCGCGAGAAGCACGAGGAAGCCGTCGCGCTGGCCAAGAAGTTCGCCGAGGGCTTCACACCGGGCGACCCGCTGGACGCGAAGACGAAGCTGGGCCCGCTGGTGTCGGCGGCGCAGCGCGAGCGCGTGCGCGGGTACATCGAGAAGGGTGTGGCCGAGGGCGCGACCCTGGTCACCGGCGGCGCGGAAGCACCGGAGGGGCTGGACACGGGCTTCTTCGTGCGCCCCACGGTGTTCGCGGGGGTCGACCCGGACTCGACGATCGCGCAGGAGGAGATCTTCGGCCCGGTGCTGTCGATCATCCCGTTCGACGACGAGGAAGACGCGCTGCGGATCGCCAACAACTCGACCTACGGCCTGCACGGCGCCGTGTGGTCGGCCGACCAGGACCGGGCGGTGGCGTTCGCGCGCCGCGTGCGCACGGGCCAGATCGACGTGAACGGCGGCGCCTACAACCCGCTCGCACCCTTCGGCGGCTACAAGTCCTCCGGGGTCGGCCGCGAGATGGGGCGGCCCGCACTTGACGAGTTCACCGAGATCAAGTCGATCCAGCTCTGAACCCCCCGATCGCCGGCACAAGGCAAGGAGAAGACACCGTGGTCAAAGCCGTGGTCGTGCGCGAGCCGGGAGCCGCGCCCGAGGTCCGCGACATCGCGCTGCCGCCCGTGGGCCCCGCCGACGTGCGCGTGCGCATCGCCGCCGCCGGCGTCTGCCACTCCGACCTCTCGATGGTCGACGGCACGCTGAAACCGCAGTACCCGTTCGTCCCCGGGCACGAAGCCTCGGGCGTGGTGGCCGAAGCCGGCGCCGAGGTGACGAACGTGAAGCCGGGCGACCGGGTCGTGCTCAACTGGGCGGCCGCGTGCCGCGAGTGCTGGTTCTGCCAGGCCGGGGAGCCGTGGCTGTGCTCGGCGATCGAGGGCATCACCACGCTCCCGCGCGGGGAGGTCGACGGCGAACCGCTCAACGTGGTGCTCGGCGTCGGCGGGTTCGCGGAGGAGACGGTGCTCCCGGCGACGTCGGTGGTGCCGCTGCCCGACGGGGTGCCGCTCGACCTCGCGGCGCTGATGGGCTGCGCGGTGCTCACCGGAGTCGGCGCCGTGCGCAACACCGCGAAGGTCCGCAGTGGACAGTCGGTGCTCGTGCTCGGCCTCGGCGGCATCGGGCTGTGCGCGGTGCTCGGGGCGAAGCTCGCCGGCGCGTCGCCGATCATCGCCGTGGACGTCTCGCCGGAGAAGGAAGAGCTGGCCCGGGCCGCGGGGGCCACGCACTTCCTGCTGAGCGAGGACAAGCTCGCCAAGCAGGTGCGCGGGCTCACCGAGGGCCGGGGCGCCGACCACGCCTTCGAGTGCGTGGGCGCGGCCGCGACGATCCGCACGGCGTGGAGTTCGGTCCGCCGCGGCGGGCACTGCACCGTGGTCGGCGTCGGGCGGCGCGACCAGGAGGTGGTGTTCAACCCGCTGGAGATCTTCCACTTCGCCCGCACCCTCACCAGCACCGTCTACGGCGCCTCCGACCCGGACCGCGACATCCCGGTGCTGGCCGAGGAGGTCAAGTCCGGTGACCTGAACCTCGAGAGCCTCGTGACCCACCGGATCTCGCTCGAGGAAGTGCCGGGGGCCTTCGAACGGATGCGCGCGGGCCAGGGCGCCCGCTCGCTGATCCGGATCGGTGCGGACGCCTGATGCCGGAGCTGGACACCGAAGAACAGGCCATCGTGGACACCGTGGCCGAGTTCGTGGACCGGGACGTGCGCCCGGTCGCGCGCGACCTCGAGCACGCCGACACCTACCCCGAAGCGCTCATCGAGCGCATGAAGCAGCTCGGCGTCTTCGGCCTGGTGATCCCGGAACCCTACGGTGAAGTCAGCGTGTCGACACCGTGCTACGCGCTCGTCACCGCCGAGCTCGCGCGCGGCTGGATGAGCCTCGCGGGCGCGATGGGCGGGCACACCGTCGTCGCGAAGCTGCTGCTGATGTACGGCACGGAGGAGCAGAAGCAGAAGTACCTGCCGCGCATGGCGACCGGTGAGCTGCGCGCCGCGATGGCGCTCACCGAACCGGGCGGCGGTTCGGACCTGCAGGCGATGCGCACGCGCGCCCGCCGCGTCGGGGACGAGTACGTGGTCGACGGCACGAAGACGTGGATCACCAACGCGCGCCGCGCGGGCCTGGTCGCCGTGCTCTGCAAGACGGATCCCGATGCCGAACCCAAGCACCGCGGCATCAGCGTGCTGCTGATGGAGAAGGTGCCCGGCTTCGAGGTCTCGCGCGACCTGGGCAAGCTCGGCTACAAGGGCGTCGAGACCTGCGAACTGTCTTTTTCGGACTGCCACGTGCCCGCGTCGGCGTTGCTGGGCGGGGAAGAGGGCCGCGGGTTCCCGCAGATGATGCGCGGGCTCGAGATCGGCCGGATCCAGGTCGCCTCGCGGGCGCTCGGGGTCGGGCGGGCCGCGTTCGACGACGCGTTCCGCTACGCGCAGGAACGCGAGTCGTTCGGCAAGCCGATCTGGAAGCACCAGTCCGTCGGCAACCACCTGGCGGGCATGGCGACGAAGCTGACAGCCGCGAAGCAGCTCGTGCTGCACGCCGCCCGCCAGTACGACACCGGTGCCCGGTCCGACCTCGAAGCGGGCATGGCGAAGCTGTTCTGCTCCGAGGTCGCGATGGAGGTGGCGCTCGACGCCATCCGCGTGCACGGCGCGTACGGCTACTCCACGGAGTTCGACGTCGAGCGTTACTTCCGCGACGCCCCGCTGATGATCGTCGGCGAGGGCACCAACGAGATCCAGCAGGACGTGATCACCCGGCAGCTCATCGCCCGCGGCGGGCTCTGACCCACCGCGGGCGGGCTGCCGCTCAGTCGGCGACGTCGAGGGCCGCGCGGATGATGCTGTCGCTGTCGATGCCGTGGTGGCGGTAGACGCTCTCGAGGTCACCCGACTGCCCGAACCGCGTCACGCCGAGGTGCGCGGCGCGCACCCGGTGCACGTTCGCCAGGAACGCGAGCGTGTGCGGGTGCCCGTCGAGCACCGTCACCATCGGCGCGGAGCGCTCGGCGGGCAGCGCCGAGTCGAGGATCCACGTGTCCGCGGTGTCCTGGCCCGACCGGGCTTGCAAGGCGCGGAAGAGCAGGCCCGCGCTCGTCACGCACACCACGTCGGCGTGCTTGCCCAGTGCGTCGAGGCGGTCGGCGGCGGCCAGGGCTTCGGTGACCATCGCGCCCATCGTCACGATCGTCACGTCCGGCCGCGCGACGGCGGCGGTGCGGATCGGGTAGGCACCCGCGACGACCTGGCGGCGCCGGCGTTCGCGCGCGGCCGGGTCCGCCGGCACCACGGCCAGGCTCTGCTCCACGGGCCGGGTCGACAGGCGCAGGTAGGCCGACGTGCCGTCGGACCGGCCGAGACGGGCCAGCGACGCCAGCAGCGTCCACTCGACGTCGAGCGCGAACGCCGGTTCGTAGGTGATGCAGCCCGGCTGCTCGAGCCCCACCGACGGCGTGGTCACCGACTGGTGCGCGCCACCCTCCGGGGCGAGCGTGACGCCCGAGGGCGTGCCGACGAGGATCGACTGCCCGCCACCGTAGATGCCGAACGACCACGGTTCGAGCGCGCGCTCCACGAAGGGGTCGTAGAGCACGCCGATCGGCAGCAGCGGCCGGCCCCAGCGAGACCACGTGGTGCCGAGCTCGCCCAGCGCGCTCACCAGGTTCACCTCGGCGATGCCCAGTTCCAGGTGCTGGCCGGTGGGGCGCTCGCGCCAGTGCAGGATCGTCTCGGGGTCGTCGGCGAACCAGTCGACGCGCTCCTGCGGCGACCACACGCCGACCTTGTTGACCCAGCCGCCGAGGTTGGTGCTGGAGGAGACGTCGGGACACAGCGTGACCACGAGCTTCGCGGCCTCCGGTGCCTCGCGCGTGAGGTCGAGCAACGCGCGGCCGAGCGCGGCTTGCGTGGTGGTGCGCCCGGACGGCGTGCGGCCGATGTCCGCCGGGATGGCCGGAACCTGGTGCGGCACAACGGGTTCGCGACGCAGGCGCGCGGCGGTGTCGGCGCACAGCCGCGCCGCGGCGGACCCCTCGGCGAACGTGCGCCACGGGTCGTCGAGCGAAGTGCCGACGCGCTCGGCCAGCTGCCCGATCTGCTCGGCGGTGAGCAGCGACGAGTGGTTCTGCGGGTGGCCTTCACTGGCCAGGCCGAACCCCTTCACGGTGTAGGCGAAGATCACCGTGGGGCGGCGGTCGTCGATGGCGTCGAACGCGTCGAGCAGCGCGGGCAGGTCGTGGCCGCCGAGGTTGCGGATGGCCGCGTGCAGGGTGGTGTCGTCGAGCGTGTCCAGCAGCGGCGCCAGCTCAGCCGACGCGAGCCGCTCGCGCAGCTGCGCCGGCGTGCAGCGCAGCAGGCGCTGGTACTCCGGGTTCGGCATGTCGTCGATGCGCCGGCGCAGCGCTTCACCGCCGGGCCGCTCGAACAGCTCCTGCAGCAGCCGGCCGTACTTGACGGTGAGCACCTGCCAGCCGGCCGCGTCGAACATGCCCTGCAGGCGCGTGGCACCGATGTTGGGCACCACGCGGTCGAGCGACTGGCGGTTGAGGTCGACGATCCACACGACCTCGCCCAGCTCCTGGACGTTCGGGTCGAGGATCGACTCCCAGACGGCGCCTTCGTCGAGTTCCGCGTCGCCGACGAGCGAGTACTGGCGGCCGGTGCCGGCGCCGCCGGTGGTGGATTCGACGTAGCGGCGGGCCAGCGCACCCCAGATCGGGGCGGTGGCGCCGATGCCGACGGAGCCGGTGGAGTAGTCGACCTGATCGGGGTCCTTCGACCGCGACGGGTAACTCTGCAGGCCGCCGAACTCGCGCAGCGACGTCAGGTACTTCTCGTCGAGGCCGCCGAGCAGGTAGTTGATCGCGTGGAGCACGGGGGAGGCGTGCGGCTTCACCGACACGCGGTCCTCGGCGCGCAGCCGCGCGAACCACAGCGCGGTCATGATCGAGACCATCGACGCGCTCGAGGCCTGGTGCCCGCCGACCTTCAGCCCGGTCGGGTTGGGGCGCACGCGGTTGGCGTGGTCGATGATCGCGGTGGACAGCCAGAGCACGCGGTCCTGTACCTCACGCAGGACCTCCGTGGCTTCGGCGGATCCGGGACTGCGTTCGGCGGCGGGAGTGCTCACGACGGACCTCTCTGCGATTTTCGTTGGGCGTAACGAGGACTTCAGTCCAACAGAGCTGGGTATGCTGCACAACCGATGGTCTGTTCACTGAGCAGAACGCCCAGAATCGCACCCGACGGTGCGGAGAGGACTGCGCACCATGCCCAGTCACCAGCGGCTCGACGCCACCGACGCCCGCATCCTGCTCGCGCTCAACCGCAACCCGCGTGCCACCGCCGTCGCTCTCGCGGACGAACTCGGGCTCTCGCGCAACACCGTGCAAAGCCGGCTTTCGCGGCTCGAACAGGGCGACGCGCTGCACTCGGTCGAGCACCGCGTCGACCCCGCCGCGCTCGGTTATCCGCTCACGGCGTTCGTGACGGTGCAGGTCACCCAGCGGCTGCTCGACGAGGTCGGCCACGCGCTGGCCGCCGTGCCGGAGGTGCTGCAGGTCCGCGGCCTCACCGGCCAGTCGGATCTGCTCGTGCACGTGGTCGCGCGCGAGGCCGACGACCTGTACCGCATCGCCGGCCAGATGCTCGAGATCCCGGGCGTCGAGCGCACGCACAACGCGCTGGTGATGCGCGAGATGGTGCCCTACCGGCTGACGCCGCTGCTGGAGCGCGCCGTGGCCGGGAAGTGAGCGGCGCGGGCAGACTGGCGGTGTGGACGATCTTGTCGCGCGGACGCGCGAACTGCGGTCCCTGCTCGCCGCCGAGGCGGTAGCGGGCGAGGCCGACCGGAGGCTGACGGACAAAGCCGTGCGGGCGCTCGGCGACGCCGGGCTCTTCCGGCTCGGCACGCCGCGCCGGTACGGCGGGCACGAGACGACCCTGCGGGCGCTCGTGGACGTCGGTGCCGAGGCGGGGGAGGCGGACGGCGCGACGGGCTGGGTCGTGACCCTGCTGAACGCCTGCGCGTGGGTCGTGAGCCTCTTCCCGGAGCGGGCGCAGGACGAGGTGTTCGGCGCGGACCCGCTCGCGAAGGTCGCGGGCGCGCTCGCGCCCACCGCGCGGGCCGAACGCGTGGCGGGTGGCTACCGCGTCGGTGGTCGGTGGCCGTACGCGTCGGGCATCGCGCACGCGGACTGGGCGTTGCTGGGCATCCCGGTCGGCGCCGCCGGTGAGCCCGCGATGGCGCTCGTCCCGGCGAGCGACTACGCGGTCGAGCGCACGTGGGCCGTCGCGGCCATGCGGGGCACGGGCAGCGACACCGTCGTCGCGCAGGACCTGTTCGTGCCCGGCCACCGGGTCGTGCGAACCGCGGCGGTTCTAGAACGTGTTCCAGTGTTCGCGCCGTACCTCACGGTGGTGCTCGCGGCGCCGCAGCTCGGGCTCGGCCGGGCGGCACTGCGACTCGTGCGGGAAGCGGCCGCGACCAAGGCCGTCACCGGAACCGCCTACGCGCGGCAGGCCGATTCCGCAGTGTTCCAGCTGCGGTTCGCCGAGGCCGCGCTGAAGGTGGACACCGCGCACCTGCACTGCGCGCGGGCCGCGGACGACGTCGACCAGGCCTCATCAGGAGGGGGTGAGATGGGCGGGCTGGCACGGGCCCGCGTGCACGGTGACATCGGGCTGGCCGGGCAGAGCGTGGTCGACGCGATCGGGATCCTGGTGGCGCTGCACGGCACCGGCGGGTTCGCCGACGCCCACCCGTTGCAGCGCATCTGGCGGGACGCGAACTTCGCGCTGACCCACGCGATGGCACAGCCCGCGGTGAACTACGAGATCTACGGCAAGGCGCTCCTCGGCGTGCAGCAGAACATCACCGCGATGCTCTGAACCCGTGCTACGCGGTGAAGTGCCGGTCGCCGGAGGCTAGGCGGAACCGTCCGCCCCGTGGTCGCGCTTGCGCAGCAGGAGCCTCCGGTGGATCCAGACGAACAGCGGGACCGTGACGAGGCCCCAGAGGAACAGACCGGTGCTGCCGGCCAGCAGCCCGATGACGATCATCAGGACGACGGTGATGTCGGCGAGGATCAAGGTGGTGAACCACAGGCGGGAATGAGCCGGGGGTGCACCCTCGCTCAAGGCCGCGACGAAATCGGGATCGCTCGCGGCCAGCTCTTCTTCGATCTTCCGCAGCGCACTGCGGTCGCGATGGGGAAGCATGACCCCCTCCTCAGGACGGATCCGGGGTGATCGCCCTTCTAATTGACTACCCCGCTCCTCCCCACGTCAAGCGCGCTTTTTCCAGGAATAATCGGCAAACCGCGGCGGTGGTCGGGTGCACCCCGACCGGACACTTCGGGCGGCCAGCGGGATTCCGTTGCAAACTGAAACACGTTCTAATATCGTCGACTGCTGTGAGATACGGCATCGTGCTCTTCACGAGCGACCGCGGCATCACGCCCGCGGCGGCGGCGCAGGCGGCCGAAACGGCCGGGTTCGACACCTTCTACGTCCCCGAGCACACGCACATCCCGGTCAAGCGCACGGCCGCGCACCCGCGCACCGGGGACGCGAGCCTGCCCGACGACCGGTACCTGCGCACGCTCGACCCGTGGGTCTCGCTCGCGACGGCCGCGTCGGTCACCTCGCGCATCCGGCTGGCCACGGCCGTCGCGCTGCCGGTGGAGAGCGACCCGATCACGCTGGCCAAGGCGATCGCGACGCTCGACCACCTCTCCGGTGGGCGGGTGACGCTCGGTGTCGGTTTCGGGTGGAACACCGACGAGCTCGCCGACCACGGGGTGCCCGCGCGCAAGCGGCGCACCGTGCTGCGCGAGTACCTGACCGCGATGCGTGCCTTGTGGACCGACGACGTGGCGAGCCACGAAGGCGAGCACGTGGCGTTCGGCCCGAGCTGGGCGTGGCCGAAACCCGTGCAGCAGCGCATCCCCGTGCTCGTCGGCGCGGGCGGCGCCGAGCGCACGTTCCGCTGGATCGCCCGCTGCGCCGACGGCTGGCTCACCACACCGTCCGAAGTGGACGTCGAGGAGAACGTGGCGCTGCTGCGGGAGATCTGGCGCGAGGAGGGCCGCGAGGGGGAACCCGAGGTGGCCGCGCTCGGACCGCGGCCGGACCCCGAAGGCCTGGCGCGCCTGGAAGCCGCCGGCGTCACGGAGGTGATCTTCGGGCTGCCGGACCGCGAGCCGGCCGAAGTCGTCGCGTGGCTCGGGCGGCTGGCGGGCAAACTCGAGCACGGGACCCTCATCCGGCCCTGACGAGATCCCGAGTGGTCCGGCGCCGTGGTGTCCTTTTCGGACCGGCGCGACAGCCGCCTCGCCGGGAACATCGGGACGAAGCGGGAGAACGGCGCCGACCGCGTCCTGCCGGTCGACCGTCGGCGGCCACGGGATCGAACCGGTGTGCCGGCAGGTTCGCCCAAGCTGCACGCGATGGGCGGCGAGAACTTGTTCGCCCTGCCTCGCCTACCCGAACCCGGGCTCGCTCGCGCGTCGAGCCGGAGGAATCTCACCCGAAGAGGTGAAGTCGGAGCCTGGCCGTCATGGTGTTCACCCGATGGCCTCTTGGTAGGCGTGGCGGTGACCGGCCGGCACGCCCCCCGACCAGCCGGTCACTGCCATTCGCTTCGGCATTCGGGTGCCGTGCGGCGGGGCGATTGGCGCGGCCCGCCGGGTGCCGGAAGACTGGCCCGGTGCAGAGCCCGATCCCCGCTGAGCCGCCCGGCCCCGACGTCTCACCCGAGCTGGCCGAGCTGGCCGGCGCCTACGGCGTCGCGACCTCCTACGAGAACTCCGACCGCGTCGAGGTGCGGGTGGAGGCCGATGTCGTCGTCGCGGTCCTCGCCCAGTTCGACGTGGACGCCTCGACCGAGGACGCCGTGCGGCGGGCGCTGGAGGAGGTCCGGGCGGCGCGCGCGTCGGCGGACCTGCCGCCCACGGTCGTCGTCCGCGCCGGGCGGACGCGCGAGCTCGGCCGCGAGGTCACCGTCGAGCTGGAGGACGGCACGACCCGCGAGGTCGGCCCGACGCTGCCGGCCGACCTGCCGCTCGGCTGGCACCAGGTGGTCGACGGCGACCGGCGCGCGACGCTCGTCGTGGTCCCGGCGAAGCTGCCCGAGGTGAATTCCGCGTGGGGCTGGATGCTGCAGCTCTACGCGCTGCACTCGGCCGCTTCGTGGGGGATGGGCGACTTCGGCGACCTGCGCACCACGGCCACGCGCTCGGCCGCCGAGCTCGGCGCCGGCGTGCTGCTGGTCAACCCCGTCCAGGCGTTCGCACCCGCGCACCCGGTGGAGCGCTCCCCGTACTCGCCGTCGAGCCGCCGCTTCGCCAATCCCGTGTACCTGCGGGTCACCGACACCGAGGCGTTCGCCGAGGCCGACGAGCCGACGCGCGCGAAGGTGCTGGCGCTGGCCCCGGACGCGGTTCCGGACCTGATCGACTACGACGCCGTGTGGGACGCCAAGCGCATCGCGCTCGAGCTGCTGCGCCCGCACCACCCGCGCCCGGTCGAGCTCGACAGCGACCTGCGCGACTTCGCGACGTTCGGCGCGCTGGCCGAGGTGCACGGCGCCGACTGGCGCGAGTGGCCCGAGGCGCTGCGCGACCCGGCGAGCCCCGAGGTGGCCGCCGCCCGCGAAGAGCTGACCGGCCGCGTCGAGTTCCACGGGTGGCTGCAGCAGCTGTGCCACGAGCAGCTCGACGAGGTCCGCCTCGCGGCGCGCGAAGCCGGCATGACGGTGGGAGTCGTGCACGACCTGCCCGTCGGCGTGCACCCCGGGGGTGCCGACACGTGGGCGCTGCGCGACGTCTTCGCCGCGCGGGTGCGGGTCGGCGCGCCGCCCGACGCGTTCAACCAGCAGGGCCAGGACTGGAACCTCCCGCCGTGGCGGCCCGACCGGCTCGCCGAAGCCGGGTACGCGCCGTTCCGCGACGTCGTGCGCGGGGTGCTGCAGCACGCCGACGGCATCCGCGTGGACCACATCGCCGGCCTGTGGCGGCTGTGGTGGATCCCCCCGGGTGAGCCCGCCGGGCGTGGCACGTACGTGCACTACGACGCCGAAGCGATGCTCGGCGTGCTCGCGCTCGAGGCGCACCGCGCCGGCGCTGTCGTGGTCGGGGAGGACCTCGGCACGGTCGAGGACGTCGTCACCGAGACCATGCACGAGACGGGCGTGCTCAGCTCCGCCGTGCTGTGGTTCCAGCGCGACTGGGACGCGCCCGGCCAGCCGTTCGTGCGGCCCGCCGAGTGGGATCCGCACGCGATGGCGAGCATCTCGACCCACGACCTGCCGACCGTCTCGGGCTGGCTGGAGGCCGAACACGTGCGCGTCCGAGCCGAGCTGGGGCTGCTCGACCGGCCGGTGGAGCAGGAGTACGCCGAGGCGGCGGCCGAACGCACGGCGCTGCTGGACCTCGTGGCGCGCGAAGGCATCCCGGCCGACGACCCCGTGGTGGCGCTGCACACGCTGCTGGCCTCGGCGGCGTCGCGCCTGGTGCTCACCTCGCCGGCCGACGTGGTGGGCGAACGCCGCCAGCCGAACCTGCCGGGCACGGTCGACCAGTACCCTAACTGGCGGATCCCGCTCCCCGTCAGCGTCGACGGGTTCTTCGCCGACGCCCGGGTGCGCGCGGCGGTCGCGCCGCTGAAGGCGGCCCGGCCGCTCCGGTAACGCACGCCGGCTCGCGAAGAACCGCTCGCGAAAAGAACGGCCGGCGAAAACACAGTGGTTCGGCACCCGTCGCCGGTGGGTAGCCCACCGTCCGCAAGAAACCGACGTCCCCGAGGAGAGTCCCGTGCGTCCCTGGCCCGGAAGGCCCTACCCGCTCGGCGCCACCTACGACGGGGTGGGCACGAACTTCGCGCTGTTCTCCGAAGTCGCCGAGTACGTGGACCTGTGCCTGTTCGACGAGGACGGCACCGAGACCCGCGCGCGTCTTGAGGAGGTCGACGGGTTCGTCCACCACGGGTACCTGCTCGGCGTCGGCCCGGGCCAGCGCTACGGCTACCGCGTGCACGGCCCGTACGACCCCGACCGCGGCCTGCGCTGCAACCCGAACAAGCTCCTGATCGACCCGTACGCCAGGGCGTTTTCGCGCGGCGTCGACTGGTCGGAAGCGCTGTTCGGGTACAAGTTCGACAGCCCGGACGAACGCAACGACCAGGACTCCGCCGGGCACGTGCCGTACTCGCTCGTGGTCAGCCCCTTCTTCGACTGGGCCAACGACCGCGCGCCGCGCACGCCCTACCACGAGACCGTGATCTACGAAGCGCACGTGCGCGGCATGACGATGACGCACCCGTTCGTGCCCGAGCGGCTGCGGGGCACGTACGCCGGGATCGCGCACCCCGCCGTGATCGAGCACCTCAAGAAGCTCGGGGTCACGGCGGTCGAGCTGATGCCGGTGCACCAGTTCGTGACCGACCACGGCCTCGACGAGCGCGGGCTGCGCAACTACTGGGGCTACAACACCATCGGCTACTTCGCACCCCACGACAGCTACGCGGCGATGCCGGGCCAGGGCGGGGCCGTGCAGGAGTTCAAGGGCATGGTCCGCGCCCTGCACGAGGCGAACATCGAGGTGATCCTCGACGTCGTCTACAACCACACCGCCGAGGGCAACCACCTCGGGCCGACGTTGTCCATGCGCGGCATCGACAACGAGGCGTACTACCGGCTGGTCGAGGACGAGCCGAAGTACTACATGGACTACACGGGCACGGGAAACTCCCTCAACGTGCGCAACCCGCACACCCTGCAGCTGATCATGGACTCGCTGCGGTACTGGGTCACCGAGATGCACGTGGACGGCTTCCGCTTCGACCTCGCCTCCGCGCTGGCGCGCGAGTTCTACGACGTCGACCGCCTGTCCACGTTCTTCGAGCTCGTGCAGCAGGACCCGATCGTGAGCCAGGTGAAGCTCATCGCCGAACCGTGGGACGTCGGACCCGGCGGGTACCAGGTGGGCAACTTCCCGCCACTGTGGACGGAGTGGAACGGGCAGTTCCGCGACACCGTGCGCGACTTCTGGCGCGGTGAGCCTTCGACGCTCGGCGAGTTCGCGTCACGCATCACCGGATCTTCGGACCTGTACCAGGACGACGGCCGCCGCCCGTTCGCGTCGATCAACTTCGTGACCGCCCACGACGGCTTCACGCTCACGGACCTGGTGTCCTACAACGAGAAGCACAACGAGGCCAACGGCGAGGACAACCGCGACGGCGCCGACGACAACCGGTCGTGGAACTGCGGGGTGGAGGGCCCGACCGACGACGAGGAGGTGCTGGCCCTGCGCGCCCGCCAGCGCCGCAACCTGCTCGCCACGATGCTGCTGTCGCAAGGCGTGCCGATGCTGCTGCACGGCGACGAGCTCGGCCGCACGCAGCAGGGCAACAACAACGCGTACTGCCAGGACACCGAACTGTCCTGGATGGACTGGGGGCTCGCGAAGGAGAACGCGGACCTCGTGGAGTTCACCGCGGCGCTCACCGCGTTCCGCAAGGCGCACCCGGTGTTCCGGCGCCGCCGGTTCTTCCAGGGCAAACCGGTGCGCAAGGGCGAGGAGCTCGGCGACATCGCGTGGTTCACGCCGGCCGGCGAGCTGATGACCGAGCAGAACTGGGACGACGGTTTCGGTAAGTCCGTGGTCATCTTCCTCAACGGCGAGGGCATCTCCGACCTCGACCCGCGCGGCATGCCGGTGGTCGACGAGTCGTTCCTGCTGGCGTTCAACGCGCACTACGAGGACATCGCGATGACCTTGCCCGCCAACGGGTACGGCACGGAGTGGACGGTCGTGGTCGACACCGCCACGGGCACGGTCGGCGAGACGGACGCGGAACCGGTGCCGGGCGGGGGCAAGCACACGCTCGCCGCGCGCTCGCTCGTGGTGCTGCAGCGGACCGGCCGGGAGGAGCAGGAGTGAGCGCGCCGTCGTCGACCTACCGGGTGCAATTGCGCCCGGAGTTCACCTTCACCGACGCCGCCGGGATCGTCGACTACCTGCGCGCGCTCGGCGCGGGCGCGCTGTACGCGTCGCCCGTGCTGGACGCGACGCCCGGCTCGACCCACGGCTACGACGTGGTCGACCCGGCGCGCGCGCGGCCCGAGCTGGGCGGTGAGCCGGAGCGGCGCGTATTGGTGGCGCGGCTGAAGGACGCCGGGCTCTCGCTCGTGGTGGACATCGTGCCGAACCACATGTCGGTGGAGGTGCCGAAGGTCAACCGCTGGTGGTGGGACGTGCTGCGCCACGGCCAGGCGGCCGAACACGCCGGCTTCTTCGACATCGACTGGAGCCGCGGCAAAGTGCTGCTGCCCGTGCTGGGCGACGACGACGCCGTGACCGAGCTGAAGCTCGAAGGTTCGGGTGAGACCGCCGAGCTCGTCTACTACGACCACCGCTTCCCGATCGCGCCCGGCACCGGCGAAGGCACGCCGCAGGACGTGCACGCGCGCCAGAACTACGAGCTGGTCGGCTGGCGGCGCGGCAACGCCGAGCTGAACTACCGCCGGTTCTTCGACATCACGAACCTCGCGGCCGTCACCGTCGAGAAAGCCGAGGTCTTCGCGGAAACCCACGGCGAGGTGCTGCGCTGGGTGGCTGACGGTGACGTCGCGGGCCTGCGCGTGGACCACCCGGACGGCCTGGCCGATCCCGGCGGGTACCTGCGCCGGCTGCGCGAGGGCGCGCCGGGCGCGTGGCTCGTGGTGGAGAAGATCCTGCACCCCGGTGAGGCGCTGCCGCAGAGCTGGCCCGTCGACGGCACCACGGGTTACGACGCGCTGCGCGAGATCACCGGCGTGTTCGTCGATCCCGCCGCGGAGCCGGTGTTCACGCGGCTGGCGGACGAGCTGGGGGTGCGCACCGACTACCTCGCGGTCGAGGAGGAAGCCCGGCGCCTGGTGACCGACCACATCCTCGTGGCCGAGGTGCGCCGGATCGCCGCGCTGGTCGACGAAACCGAGGCGGCAGCCGCGCGCGCCGCGGTGGCGGAGGTGATGATCGCGTTCGGCGTGTACCGCTCGTACCTGCCCGAAGGCGCGGCCGAATGGGCGGGCGCCCTCGAACGGGCCAGGTCACGCCGGCCCGACCTGGCCGAGGCGTTCACCGCGCTGGACGCGCAGGTCCGCGCCGAACCGCACGGTGAGCTCGCCACGCGCTTGCAGCAGACGTCCGGCATGGTCGTGGCCAAGGGCACCGAGGACACGACCTTCTACCGGTTCACGCGCTTCGCCGCGCTCAACGAGGTCGGCGGCGACCCGGACTCCTTCGGGCTCGACCCCGCGCAGTTCCACCGGCTCGCCGAAGGCCGCGCGGCCGGGCGGCCCGCGACCATGACCACGCTGACCACCCACGACACCAAGCGTTCGGAGGACACGCGGGCCCGGCAGGTGGTGCTGTCGGAACTGGCCGGCGAATTCGCCGACGCGGTGCGCCGCTGGACCGCGCGCGCCGGCCTCGACGAGCCGTCGCTGAACCTGCTGGCCTGGCAGACGCTCGTGGGCGCGTGGCCGATCGGCCCGGAGCGCCTGCGCGACTACCTCGACAAGGCGGCCAAGGAGTCGAAACTCCGCACCACCTGGACCGACCACGACGAGGAGTTCGAACGCGCCGTCGCGGCGTGGCCCGCGCGCGTGCTCGACGACGCCGAGCTGGCCGCCGACGTCGAGGCGTTCGTCCGGCGGCTGGCCGGCGCCGGGTACGTGAACTCGCTGGGCCAGAAGCTCGTGCAGCTGACGGGCCCGGGCGTGCCCGACGTGTACCAGGGCACGGAGCTGTGGGACTTCTCCCTCGTCGACCCCGACAACCGGCGCGCGGTCGACTACGGCGCCCGCCGCGAAATCCTCGACCGCGTGCTCGCCGGCGAGCTGCCCGAGGTCGACGAATCCGGTGCCGCGAAGCTCCTCGTGGTGCACCGCGCGCTCACCTTGCGGCGCGAGCGGCCCGAGCTGTTCACCGGGTACCGCCCGCTGCACGCCGAGGGCGCGGCGGCCGGGCACCTGCTGGCGTTCCAGCGCGGCGCGGACCTCGCGGTCGCGGTGACGCGGCTGCCGGTGGGGCTCGAGAAGTCCGGCGGCTGGCGCGACACCGTGCTGCCGCTGTCCGAAGGGGTGTGGACCGACGTCCTCACCGGCCGGGCCCTGGGCGACGCGCCCGCGGCGGCGGCGCTGTTCGCCCGGTACCCGGTGGCTCTTCTGGTGCGAGGGGATTCCTGATGTTCACCGTGTGGGCACCCGCCGCGGAGCGCGTGCGGGTCCGCGTCGACGGCACCGACCACGACATGACCCCGGTCGGCGGCGGGTGGTGGCGCGCCGGCGTCTCCGGTACCGATTACGCGTTCCTGCTCGGCGACGACACCAAGCCGCTGCCGGATCCGCGTTCGCTGCGCCAGCCCGCCGGCGTGCACGAGGCCTCGCGCGGGTACGACCACTCGGCGTTCGCCTGGACCGACGGCGCGTGGACGGGCCGGCAGCTGCCCGGCGGGGTCGTGTACGAGCTGCACGTGGGCACGTTCACCGAGGGTGGCACGTTCGATTCCGCCATCGAGCGGCTCGGCCACCTCGCCGACCTCGGCATCACGCACGTCGAGCTGCTGCCGGTGAACTCGTTCGACGGCACCGCGGGCTGGGGCTACGACGGCGTGCTGTGGGGCGCGGTGCACGAGCCCTACGGCGGGCCCGACGGGCTCAAGCGGTTCGTCGACGCCTGCCACGCGCGTGGCCTCGCCGTGGTGCTGGACGTGGTCTACAACCACCTCGGCCCGTCGGGCGCGTACCTCGACCGCTTCGGGCCGTACTTCGCGGGGCACACCGACTGGGGCGCCGGGCTGAACCTCGACGGCCCGGGCTCGGACGAGGTGCGCCGGTACGTGCTCGACAACGCCTTGGGCTGGCTGCGCGACTTCCACGTCGACGCGCTGCGGCTCGACGCCGTCCACGCGCTCGTGGACAAGCGCGCCGTGCACCTGCTGGAGGAGCTGGCCACCGAGGTCGACCGGCTGTCCGCGGCGCTGCGGCGCCCGCTCACGCTCATCGCGGAGTCGGACCAGAACGACCCGCGGCTCGTCACGCGGCGTGACGGCGGTGGTTACGGCCTGGGCGCGCAGTGGTCCGACGACCTGCACCACGCGCTGCACGTGCGCATCACCGGCGAAACCACGGGCTACTACACGGACTTCGCCGCGCCGGGCGCGCTCGCGAAGACGCTGCGCGAGGCGTTCTTCCACGCCGGCACGTGGTCGTCGTTTCGCGAGCGCACGCACGGGCGGCCCGTGGACACCCGCACGACGCCGGGGCACCGGTTCCTGGCCTACCTGCAGAACCACGACCAGATCGGCAACCGCGCCACGGGCGATCGCCTCTCGGCCACGGTCGCGCCCGGGCTGATCGCGTGCGCCGCGGCGGTGGTGTTCTGCTCGCCGTACACGCCGATGGTGTTCATGGGCGAGGAGTGGGGCGCGAGCACGCCGTGGCAGTTCTTCGCGTCGTTCCCGGATCCTGAGCTGGCGGAGGCCGTGCGGACGGGGCGGCGGCGCGAGTTCGCCCGCCACGGCTGGGGCGAGGCGGACGTGCCGGATCCGATGGACCCGGCGACCGTCGAACGGTCCAAGCTCGACTGGGCCGAACCGGCGAAGGCGGGGCACCGGGAGGTGCTGGAGCTCTACCGCACGCTGATCCGGCTGCGCCGCGAACGGCCCGAGCTCACCGACCCGGACCTCGCCGGGTTCGAGGTGCGCGCGGCGCCGGACGACTCGTGGCTCGTGCTGCACCGCGGTTCCCTGCGGCTGGCGTGCAATTTCGGCGCGACGGACGCGGTCGTCCCATTGGCTGGGACGCCCGGCGAGGTCCTGGCGTCGTGGGGTGCCCCCGAGTTCGACGACGCGCGCGGGACCGTGCAGCTTCCACCGGCTTCGTTCGCGCTGGTGGCCACCTCCTGACCGGCGTCAACCCCGCGAGCAGGAGTCTTTCCCGGGAAAGTTCAGCCGGGTAGCAGGGCCCGGAAAACCGCCCGGCCTGGGAAGATCTCCCCATGGCAACACGACCCGCTACCGACACCCAGGTCCTGGCCGGCCGTCCCTTTCCGCTCGGCGCTCACCCGGAAGCCGGAGGGGTGCGCTTCGCCGTCACCTCGGCGGTCGCCGAAGCCGTGGAGGTGTGCCTCATCGCCGACGACGGCAGCGAGCGGCGCATCGAGCTCACCGAGCGCACGTTCGGCGTGTGGCACGGGCTCGTCCCCGGCGTCACCCCGGGGCAGCGCTACGGCTACCGCGTGCACGGGCCGTACGACCCGCTCCGGGGACTGCGCTGCAACCCGGCGAAGCTGCTGGTGGACCCGTACGCGCAGCGGATCACCGGGCAGCTGACCGACCTCGGCGCCGCACAGGGGTTCACGGGCCACCCCGACCGCGGGCCGATGTCCACTGTGGACTCCCTGGGCAGCGTGCCGCTTTCGGTGGTCGCCTCGCCGGGCGGGCCGGACACGGGCAGCAAACCCGAGGTGCCGTTCGAGGAGTCGGTGATCTACGAGCTGCACGTGAAGGGGTTCACCGAACTGCACCCCTTCATCCCGGAGGCGCTGCGCGGCACCTACCTCGGCGTGGCGCACCCGGTGGCGATCGAGCACCTCACGCGGCTCGGGGTGACCACCGTGGAACTGATGCCGGTGCACGCGTACGCCGACGAGCCGTCGCTCGTGCGGGCCGGCCGGCACAACTACTGGGGCTACTCGCCGCTGGGCTTCTTCGCGCCGCACCCCGGCTACGCCAGCGAGCCGGGCCGGGAGATCGAGGAGTTCCGTTCGATGGTGGCGGCGCTGCACGCGGCCAACATCGAGGTGATCGTCGACGTCGTCTTCAACCACACCTGTGAGGGCGGACCGGACGGGCCGACGCTGTTCCTGCGCGGGCTCGACGCCCCGGCGTACTACCTGCACACCAAGCGCGGGCACATGGCCGACATCACCGGCTGCGGCAACACGCTCGACGCGGGCTCGCCCACGGTCGTGCGGCTCGTGACGGACTCGCTGCGGTACTGGACGCAGGAACTCGGCGTCGACGGCTTCCGCTTCGATCTGGCGAGCACGCTCGGGCGCCCGCGCGGCGGGATGTTCGACCGCGATTCGACGATGCTCACGGCCATCACGACGGACCCGGTGCTGTCGCGGTGCAAGCTCATCGCCGAACCGTGGGACGCGACGGGGGACGGCTACCGCGTCGGCGACTTCGGCGCGCAGTGGGCCGAGTGGAACGGGCGCTACCGCGACACGGTGCGCGACTTCTGGCGCGGCGCCACCGGGGTGCGTGACCTCGCGTACCGGCTGTCGGGGTCGTCCGACCTCTACGACCACAACCTGCGCCGGCCGTGGCAGTCGATCAACTTCGTGACCGCCCACGACGGCTTCACGCTGCGGGATCTGGTGTCCTACAACGAAAAGCACAACGAGGCCAACGGCGAGGACAACCGCGACGGCACCAACGACAACCGCTCGTGGAACCACGGCGCGGAGGGGGAGACCGACGATCCGGCGATCGGCGCGCTGCGCACCCGCCAGGCGCGCAACCTCTTCGCCACGCTGATGCTCTCCACCGGCACCCCGATGCTGGTCGCGGGCGACGAGATGTGGCGGACGCAGGGCGGCAACAACAACGCCTACTGCCTCGACGACGAGACGTCCTGGGTGGACTGGACGCCGACGGCGGAGACCGAGCCGATGCTGTCGTTCGCCCGGCGGGTGGTGCGCCTGCGCGCCTACAGCCCCGCGCTGCGCCAGCCGGAGTTCTTCGAGGGCCGCACCACGCCCACCGGCAAACCGGACCTCGTGTGGTTCCGCCCCGACGGTGAGGAGTTCGACGAGATCGACTGGTTCGACGAGAGCCGCCGCACGCTGTGCATGTGGATCGACGGGTCCAACTCCCAAGCGCGCAACCGCGAAGGCGCCCTCGTCACCGACCACTCGTGGCTGCTGATCCTGCACGCCGGCGAAGACGACGTCGAGGTGGTCCTGCCGGGCCCCGAGTACGGCGTCACGTACAAACCCACGCTGGACACCGGCACGGCCGACGGGAGCCCCGCGTACGTGGGTGTGCTGGAGCCCAAATCCCGGATCGTGGTCGGGGCCCGGTCGGTGCAGCTGCTGCGGGCACCGCGGGATCTCGTGCCCTGGCCGCTGCCGTGACGGCGGCCGCGCTGGTCGCATCGTTCAAGAAGATTCGAAGGCATCGTTCAAGAGACAACTGTCACCTGGTGTCCGCGGAATCCGCTTTTCACCCTGGTCGTTGGACGCTGAAATCCCCTGTGGTGATCTCCGAGGAGGAGAACTGATGACCGACCACAGCACATCGCCCGGGGCGCCCTTGCGCATCGGCCTGGTCGCGGAGCCGGCCAAGTCCGAGACGCGGGTGGCGCTGACCCCGGACACCGTGCGCAAAGCCATCGGCCTCGGCTACCCCGTCGTGGTGGAGTCCGGGGCCGGTGTGCGGTCCGGGTTCGACGACGAGGCCTACCTGGCCGCGGGCGCCGAGGTGTCGGCCGATCCGGTGTGGGACGCGGAAGTCGTCGTGACGATCAACCCGCCGGACGCGGAACAGATCGAGCGGCTGCTCCCCGGCACGACGCTGGTGTCGATGCTGGCGCCGGCGTTGGAGCCGGACCGGCTGGCGGCGCTGGCCGCGAAGGGCGTCACGGCGCTGGCGATGGACGCGGTCCCGCGGATTTCGCGGGCGCAGTCGCTGGACGTGCTCAGCTCGATGGCGAACATCGCCGGGTACCGCGCGGTGATCGAGGCGGCGCACGTGTTCGGCCGGTTCTTCACGGGCCAGGTCACCGCGGCGGGCAAGGTGCCGCCGGCGAAGGTGCTCGTCGCGGGTGCCGGGGTCGCGGGGCTGGCGGCGATCGCGGCCGCGAACAGCCTGGGTGCGGTGGTCCGGGCGACGGACCCGCGGCCGGAGGTGGCCGACCAGGTGCGGTCGCTGGGCGGTGAGTACCTCGCGGTGGAGGTCGAGCAGGAGGCGAGCACCGACGGCTACGCCAAGGCCACGTCGGAGGCCTACGACAAGCGGGCCGCGGAGATCTACTCCGAGCAGGCCGCCGACGTGGACATCGTCGTGACGACGGCGCTCATCCCGGGCCGGCCCGCGCCGAAGCTGCTGACGGCCGAGCAGGTCGCGTCGATGAAGCCGGGCAGCGTCGTGGTGGACATGGCCGCGGCGCAGGGCGGCAACGTCGCGGGCACGGTGGCCGGCGAGGTCGTGACCACGGACAACGGCGTGACGATCATCGGCTACACCGACCTGCCGGGCCGGTTGCCCGCGCAGGCCTCGCAGCTCTACGGCACGAACGTGGTGAACCTGCTGAAGCTGCTCACCCCGGAGAAGGACGGCCGGCTGACCCTCGACTTCGAGGACGTGGTGCAGCGCGGCCTGACCGTGGTCCGCGACGGCGAGGTCCTGTGGCCGCCGCCGAAGGTGTCGGTGAGCGCGGCGCCGCAGGCCGCGCCCGCCCCGCGGGCGGAACCCGAACCGGAGGAGCCGCGGTCGCCGTGGCCGAGGTTCGCGGTCGCGGCGCTGGGGGCGGTGGCGCTGTTCCTGGCGTCGGCGTTCGCGCCGCCGGAGCTGGCCGGGCACCTGACGGTGTTCGTGCTCGCGATCGTCATCGGCTTCTACGTGATCGGCAACGTGCACCACGCGCTGCACACGCCGCTGATGTCGGTCACCAACGCGATCTCGGGGATCATCGTCGTCGGCGCGATCCTGCAGATCGCCGGTGGCGGTGCACTGACCACGATCCTGGCCGCGGCCGCCGTGCTGCTGGCCGCCATCAACATCGTCGGTGGCTTCACGGTGACTCGCCGGATGCTGTCGATGTTCTCGAGGAGCTGAGCCGGTGCACGCGGAGACGTGGAAGACGGCGGCGTACCTGATCGCCGCCCTGCTGTTCGTGGCCAGCCTCGCGGGGCTGGCCAAGCACGAGACCTCGCGGCGCGGGGTCTGGTTCGGCATCGCCGGCATGGCGATCGCGCTGGTCGCCACCGCGGCCACCGCGCTCGGCATCGCGTCCGGGCTGGGGATCACGCTGCTGCTGGTCGCGCTCGTGATCGGCGCGGCGATCGGGGTGTGGCGGGCCCGGGTGGTCGAGATGACCGGCATGCCGGAGCTGATCGCGCTGATGCACAGCTTCGTCGGTCTCGCCGCGGTGCTGGTCGGCTGGAACGGGTTCCTCGAAGTCGAAGCGGACAGCGCGCAGACGGAGCTGGCCGGGTCGCTGCTGGGCATCCACCACGCCGAGGTCGTGATCGGCGTGTTCATCGGCGCGGTGACGTTCACCGGGTCGATCGTCGCCTACCTCAAGCTCTCGGCGCGGATCCCGTCCAAGCCGTTGCAGCTGCCGGGCAAGAACGCGCTCAACCTCGGCGCGCTGGTCGTGTTCGCGGTGCTGACGGTGATCTTCGTGCTCAGCCCCGCGACGTGGCTGCTCGGGGTGGTCACCGTGCTGGCGCTGCTGCTGGGCGTGCACCTGGTCGCCTCCATCGGCGGCGGGGACATGCCGGTGGTCGTGTCGATGCTCAACAGCTACTCCGGCTGGGCCGCGGCCGCGTCGGGCTTCCTGCTGGGCAACGACTTGCTGATCATCACCGGCGCGCTCGTCGGCTCGTCCGGTGCGTACCTGTCCTACGTGATGTGCAAGGCGATGAACCGCTCGTTCATCTCGGTCATCGCGGGCGGGTTCGGCGCCCCGGCGGCCACCGGTGGCGCCGAGGTGACCGGTGAGCACCGCGAGATCGACGCCGCCGGCGTCGCCGACCTGCTCTCCGGCGCCCGCTCGGTGGTCATCACCCCGGGGTACGGCATGGCGGTCGCGCAGGCGCAGGCCCCGGTGGCCGAGCTGACCCGGCGGCTGCGCGAGCAGGGCGTCGAGGTCCGCTTCGGCGTGCACCCGGTCGCCGGCCGGCTGCCCGGGCACATGAACGTGCTGCTCGCCGAGGCGAAGGTGCCCTACGACATCGTGCTGGAGATGGACGAGATCAACGACGACCTCGCCGACACCGACGTGGTGCTCGTGATCGGCGCCAACGACACGGTCAACCCGGCCGCCGCCGAAGACCCGGGCAGCCCGATCGCCGGCATGCCGGTGCTGCGGGTCTGGGAAGCGGGCAACGTCGTGGTGTTCAAGCGGTCCATGGCCACCGGCTACGCCGGGGTCCAGAACCCGCTGTTCTTCCGCGACAACACCCAGATGCTCTTCGGCGACGCCAAGGAGCGGGTGCAGGACATCCTCGCGGCGCTGCCGGCCCGCGTCGGCTGAGGCGCTCACCGCTTTTTTGCGCCCCCGGTCCGCTGACCACTGTGGACGGTGCGGCCCCGGCTGCCCGGGCGGGGCCGTCACCCGTTCCGGTATTTCCGGCACGCGCGCGACACGCCGGCCGGCCGGGTGAACACCGTTCGACTTCCGTGTTACGGGGGAATCGCGAAAAGCAGGCGCCGGTGATTGTTCCGCGCTCCGACTTGCGATCTCGGCGGCGCTGTGGGAGAGCGGGGAATTGCGCCGGACGGAGTGGTTTCGCCCGGCCGGGTGGCGGGTACGTTCCGTAAAAGGCCCCGCTGTCAAGGGCTTTGAGTGAATCAGGCACACTGACCGTGCTCGAGTTCGCACAGAAATCCACCCAGGCAAGAGGGGCGTTGCCATGACCGGCCGGCTCGGTATCGACGACGTCAGCCCGACCGTCAGCTGCGGCCGATATCCGGCCAAAGCCGTTGTGGGGGAACACTTTCCCGTTTCGGCCACGGTGTGGCGCGAAGGCCACGACGCCGTGGCGGCGACCGTAGCCTGGCGGGGCCCCGGCGACCGCGTCTCGCGGCAGACGCGGATGGCGGAGCAGGGGAAGGGACTGGACCGCTTCGGCGCCGTGATCGTCCCCGACGCCGAGGGCATGTGGACCTACCGCGTCGACGCGTGGAGCGACCCCTGGGCCACCTGGGAGCACGCGGTCGAGGTCAAGATCGCCGCGGGGCAAGGGGCCGGGGAACTGGCCAACGACCTCGAGTCGGGCGCGCGCCTGCTCGACCGCGTGTCCCGCCGTCCGGATCGCCGCGCCGAGCGCGCGCTGCTCGCGGGGGCGGCGGCGGACCTGCGCGACGAGGGCCACGACGTCGCCGCGCGCGTCGGGGCGGCGCTTTCGCCCGAGGTGCGCCGGATCATGCACGAATTCCCGGTGCGAGAGCTGATCACGAAGGGCAAACCGCAGAAGCTGTGGGTCGACCGCAAGCGCGCGGCGTTCGGGTCCTGGTACGAGTTCTTCCCGCGCTCCACCGGCGGCGTCGACGCCGAGGGCCGCGCGGTCCACGGCACGTTCGCCACGGCGGCCCGGGCGCTGGACCGCGTCGCGGGCATGGGCTTCGACGTGGTCTACCTGCCGCCCATCCACCCGATCGGGCGAGTGAACCGCAAGGGCCCCAACAACACCCTCGTCGCCACACCCGATGACGTCGGCTCGCCGTGGGCGATCGGCGCCGACGAGGGCGGGCACGACGAGATCCACCCCGACCTCGGCACGTTCGACGACTTCGACGCGTTCGTCGCCCGCGCGGAGGAACTCGGGATGGAGGTGGCTCTCGACCTCGCGCTGCAGGCGGCGCCGGACCACCCGTGGGTGCTCAAGCACCCGGAGTTCTTCACCACGCGCCCCGACGGCTCGATCGCCTACGCGGAGAACCCGCCGAAGAAGTACCAGGACATCTACCCGGTCAACTTCGACAACGACCCGCGCGGGATCTACGACGAGGTGCTCCGGGTCGTGCTGCACTGGGTGTCGCACGGGGTGCGCATCTTCCGGGTCGACAACCCGCACACCAAGCCGCCGGACTTCTGGGCGTGGCTCATCCAGTCGGTGAAGGACGCGCACCCGGACGTCATCTTCCTGGCCGAGGCGTTCACGCGTCCGGCGCGCCTGTGGGGCCTGGCGAAACTCGGTTTCACCCAGAGCTACACGTACTTCACGTGGCGCACGACCAAGGACGAGCTGACCGAGTTCGGTGTCGACCTCGTCGAGCACTGGAACGAGGGCAGGCCCAACCTGTTCGTGAACACGCCGGACATCCTCCACGAGTCGCTGCAGCACGGCGGCCCGGCGATGTTCGCGCTGCGGGCGGCGCTGGCGGCCACGCTCTCGCCCACGTGGGGGGTGTACTCCGGGTACGAGCTGTACGAGCACGTGCCGGTGCGCCCCGGCAGCGAGGAGTACCTCGACTCGGAGAAGTACCAGCTGCGCCCGCGCGACTTCGAACGGGCGCTCGCCGAGGGCCGCTCGCTGGAACCGTGGCTGGCGAAGCTCAACGCGGTCCGCAAGGCCCACCCGGCACTGCAGGGCATGCGGACCCTGCGGTTCCACCACGTCGACAACGGCGCGCTGCTCGCCTACTCCAAACAGGACCCGGCGACCGGCGACACCGTGGTGACGGTGGTGAACCTCGACCCGCACGGTGCGCAGGAAGGCACCCTGTGGCTCGACCTGGAGTCGCTCGGCTTCGAGTGGCACGAGCGGCTCATCGCGCACGACGAGGTCACCGGGGAGACCTGGGACTGGGGCCAGGCCAACTTCGTCCGGCTCGAACCGTGGCGTGCGGTCGCGCACGTCGTCGCGGTGCGGCGCCGGCTCGCCGGGTAACCGGGCCCTCGAAAGATTTCAGCCACCCTGCACGCACGGCACGCGGCAGGGACGATCGAACGTACCGCCGAATGCGGGACGAGGTGGAGTTTCATGGACGACGAGAGCCGGCCCGACGCAGCACTGGGCCTGGACGGCGTACCGCACACCGGTGAGGCGATGACCGCCGAGGGCCTGCTCGTGGAACCCCAGGCCGACGACTTCGGGCACGCGGTGGAGGCACCGCGCGACCCGGAGTGGTTCAAGGGTGCGGTGTTCTACGAAGTACTGGTGCGCGCGTTCACCGACTCGAACGGCGACGGCACCGGCGACCTGCGCGGGCTCGCCAGCCGGCTGGACTACCTCGAGTGGCTCGGCGTGGACTGCCTGTGGCTGCCGCCGTTCTACGCGTCGCCGCTGCGCGACGGCGGTTACGACATCAGCGACTTCCGCGCAGTGCTGCCGGAGTTCGGCAGCGTCGAGGACTTCGTGTACCTGCTCGGCGAGGCGCACAAGCGCGGCATCCGCGTCATCACGGACCTGGTGCTCAACCACACGTCCGACGCGCACCCGTGGTTCCAGCAGTCGCGCAACGACCCGGACGGCCCGTACGGCGACTACTACGTGTGGAGCGACGACGATTCGCGCTACGCCGACGCGCGCATCATCTTCGTCGACACCGAGACGTCGAACTGGACCTACGACCCGGTGCGCGGCCAGTTCTACTGGCACCGCTTCTTCAGCCACCAGCCGGACCTCAACTACGAGAACCCGGCCGTGCAGGACGCGATGATCGACGTGCTGCGGTTCTGGCTCGACCTCGGCATCGACGGGTTCCGGCTCGACGCCGTGCCGTACCTGTTCGAGCAGGAGGGCACCAACTGCGAGAACCTGCCGCGCACGCACGAATTCCTCAAGCGCTGCCGCAAGGTCGTCGACGACGAGTTCCCCGGCCGCATCCTGCTGGCCGAGGCGAACCAGTGGCCCTCGGACGTCGTCGAGTACTTCGGCGACCCGGACGTCGGCGGGGACGAGTGCCACATGGCGTTCCACTTCCCGCTGATGCCGCGCATCTTCATGGCCGTGCGCCGCGAGTCGCGGTTCCCGATCTCGGAGATCCTGCTGCAGACGCCGCAGATCCCGTCGGGCACGCAGTGGGGCATCTTCCTGCGCAACCACGACGAGCTCACGCTCGAGATGGTCACGGACGAAGAGCGCGACTACATGTACGCCGAGTACGCCAAAGACCCGCGGATGAAGGCCAACATCGGCATCCGCCGCCGCCTGGCGCCGCTGCTGGACAACGACCGCAACCAGCAGGAGCTGTTCACGGCGATGCTGCTGTCGCTGCCCGGTTCGCCCGTCCTGTACTACGGTGACGAGATCGGCATGGGCGACAACATCTGGCTCGGCGACCGCGACGCGGTCCGCACGCCCATGCAGTGGACGCCGGACCGCAACGCCGGCTTCTCCTCGTGCGACCCCGGCCGCATCTACCTGCCGGTGATCATGGACCCGGTCTACGGCTACGAGGCCCTCAACGTCGAGGCGCAGTCGAACAACGCGTCGTCGCTGCTGAACTGGACGCGGCGGATGATCGAGGTGCGCAAGCAGCACCACGCGTTCGCCGCCGGTGACTTCGTGGACCTCGGCGGTTCGAACCCGAGCGTCCTCGCGTACCAGCGGCAGTGGCAGCGGCCCGACGGGCGCCACGACGTCGTGCTGTGCGTGAACAACCTGTCGCGCTTCCCGCAGCCGGTGGAGCTCGACCTGTCCGCGCACCTCGGCTCGGTGCCGGTGGAGCTGACCGGTGGCGTGCGGTTCCCGGAGGTCGGTGAACTGCCGTACCTGCTCACGCTGCCCGGTCACGGGTTCTACTGGTTCCAGCTCGTCGAGCGGGAAGCCGAAGGCGAAATGAGGTGAGTCCGTTGGGCGACCACGAACACCTGATCGGGCAGCTCGTCGCCGAGCTGCCGGAGTGGCTGCCGGCGCAGCGCTGGTTCGCGGGCAAGGACCGGCCGATCACGGCGGTGCGCGCGCTCTCGGCGACCGAGCTGGTCGCGGGTGATCCGCAGCTGCTGCACGTGGTCGTCGAGGTGGCGCAGGGGGACCGGACCGAGCCCTACCAGCTGCTGGTGGGGCGCCGGTCGCACCCGCCGGAGATCGCGTCGGCCGCCTGGATCGGCGCCGACGGCGGGCTCAACTTCTACGAGGCGAGCGGCGACGCGGACCTCACCGCGGTGTTGCTGGACAACATGGTGACCGGCGAGCGCGTCGGCCCGCTCTCGTTCGAGCACGAACCCGGCGCCGAGCTCACCGGCGGGCTGCGGGCGCGGCCCATCACGTCCGAGCAGAGCAACACGTCGCTCGTGTATGGCGGCCAGTACATCCTGAAGCTCTTCCGCAAGCTGAGTCCGGGCATCAACAAGGACCTGCTGCTGCACCGCGCGCTGCAGGAAGCGGGGTGCGCGCACATCGCGCAGGTCGTCGGCTCGATCACGGGTGAGCTGGCCGGCGCGCGGGCGACGGTCGGGATGCTGCAGGTGTTCCTGCCCGACGCCGTCGACGGCTGGGCCATGGCCACCACGAGCGTGCGCGACCTGATGGCCGAACCCGATCTGCGGCCCGACGAGGTCGGCGGCGACTTCGCCGGCGAGGCCGAGCGCCTCGGCGCGGCGGTCGCCACCGTGCACACCGACCTGGCGGCCGCGCTGGGTGCGCACCCGGTGGACGAGGCCGAGCTCGACCGGACGGTGGCGGGCATGACCGAGCGGCTCGACCGGGTCGCGCGCGACGTCCCGCAGCTCGCCGAGCACGTGCCCGCGCTGCGGAAGGTGTTCGACGCGCTGCGCGAGCTGCCACCCGGCCGTCCGGAGATCTCGATGCAGTACATCCACGGCGACCTGCACTTGGGCCAGGTGCTGCGCACGGTCGGCGGCTGGCTCCTGCTCGACTTCGAGGGGGAACCGGCCGCACCCCTGGAGGAGCGGCACGCGCTGCGCTCGCCGCTGCGCGACGTCGCCGGGATGCTGCGCTCGTTCGACTACGCGGCCCGGCAGCTGCTCGTGGGCCAGCCCGACGAGCCGGCGCTCACCGAGCGCGCGCTCGACTGGGCGCGGCGCAACCGCACGGCGTTCTGCGACGGGTACGCCGCCGCGGGGGGCCCGATCGGCGACCCGCGCGAGCACGCGGAACTGCTCCGTGCGTTCGAACTCGACAAAGCGGTGTACGAAGTCAGCTACGAGCACGCGAACCGGCCGGATTGGCTGACCGTGCCGATGGCGGCGATCTCCCGGATCGCCCACGGAGGTGAGTGAAGACGTGAACGCGGCTCCCCGGGATCTGCCCGCGGCGGCTCCGTCCCCGCAGGACATCGACCGGCTCCTGGCCGGCTCGCACCACGATCCGCATTCGGTGCTCGGCGTCCACGCCGACAGCGCCACGGGAGTGGTGGTCCGCGCGCTGGTACCGGGCGCGAAGTCGGTGACGGCGCTCGCGGGCGAGCGGCGCTTCCCGCTGGAGCGCGTCGTCGACGCGCTGTTCGCCGCGGCGCTGCCCGAGCACCCGGGCGACTACCGGCTCGAGATCGGCTACGAGGGCCACACCGTGGTCACCGACGACCCGTACCGCTGGCTGCCGACGGTGGGCGAGCTGGACCTGCACCTGATCGGTGAAGGCCGGCACGAGCGGCTGTGGGACGTGCTGGGCGCGCACCTGCGCGGCTACGACACCCCAGGCGGCACCGTCGAGGGCGTGTCGTTCGCCGTGTGGGCGCCGACCGCGCGCGGCGTGCGCGTGATCGGCGACTTCAACGGCTGGGAGGGGCGCGGGCACGCCATGCGCTCGCTCGGCTCGTCGGGCGTGTGGGAGCTGTTCGTGCCGGACGTGCCGGTGGGCACGTGTTACAAGTTCCGGATCCTCGGCGCCGACGGGCACTGGCACGAGAAGGCCGACCCGATGGCCTTCGCGACCGAGGTGCCGCCCGCGACCGCGTCCAAGGTGACGAAGTCGGTGCACACCTGGGGTGACGACGACTGGGTCGCCGCCAGGGAGGCGACCAACTGGGCCGACGCGCCGATGAGCGTCTACGAGGTGCACCTCGGTTCGTGGCGGCCCGGCCTGGGCTACCGCGAGCTGGCCGATCAGCTGGCCGGCTACGTCGAGGAGACCGGCTTCACGCACGTGGAGTTCCTGCCGGTGGCGGAGCACCCGTTCGGCGGTTCGTGGGGCTACCAGGTCACCTCGTACTACGCGCCGACGTCGCGCTTCGGTTCGCCCGATGACTTCCGCTACCTCGTGGACCACCTGCACCAGCGCGGGATCGGCGTGCTCGTGGACTGGGTGCCGGCGCACTTCCCGCGCGACATCTGGGCGCTCGCGCGGTTCGACGGCAGCCCGCTGTACGAGCACGAGGACCCGCGCCGCGGCGAGCAGCCCGACTGGGGCACGCTCGTGTTCAACTTCGGCCGCAACGAGGTGCGCAACTTCCTCGTGGCCAACGCGCTGTACTGGCTCGAGGAGTTCCACCTGGACGGGCTGCGCGTGGACGCCGTCGCGTCGATGCTGTACCTCGACTACTCGCGGGGCGAAGGGGAGTGGTTGCCGAACGAGTACGGCGGCCGCGAAAACCTGGATGCGGTGCGGTTCCTGCAAGAGCTCAACGCGACCGTCTACAGGCGACACCCGGGCGTGGTGATGGTGGCGGAGGAGTCGACGGCGTGGCCCGGCGTCACGCGGCCGACGCACCTGGGCGGGCTCGGGTTCGGCTTCAAGTGGAACATGGGCTGGATGCACGACACGCTGCGCTACCTGAGCCACGAGCCCGTGCACCGCGCTTACCACCACAACGAGATGACGTTCTCGCTCGTGTACGCGTGGACCGAGAACTTCGTGCTGCCGCTCTCGCACGACGAAGTGGTGCACGGCAAGGGATCGCTGTGGCAGCGGATGCCGGGGGACGACTGGAACAAGGCGGCGGGACTGCGCTCGCTCCTGGCGTTCATGTGGGCGCACCCGGGCAAGCAACTGCTGTTCATGGGCGGTGAGTTCGGGCAGCCGCAGGAGTGGTCGGAGGCGCGCTCGCTCGACTGGCACCTGCTCGAGAGCCCGCTGCACGCTGGCGTGCAGGCGCTGATGCGGCAGCTCAACGAGATCTACCGGGGCACCGCCGCGCTGTTCAGCGGCGACGTGCGCCCGGAGGGTTTCCGGTGGATCGACGCCAACGATTCGGCCGGCAACGTGCTGAGCTTCCTGCGCATCGGGTCGGACGGATCGCGGCTCGCGTGCATCGCGAACTTCGCGGGCGTCCCGCACCACGACTACCGCGTGGGCCTGCCGGCCGCCGGCCGGTGGCTCGAGGTGCTCAACACCGACGCCGAGGTCTACGGCGGTTCGGGGGTCGGCAACCTCGGCGCGGTCGAAGCGGCGGACAAGCCGTGGCACGGCCTGCCGGCGTCGGCCGTGCTCCAGCTGCCGCCGAGCGGGGTGCTGTGGTTGCTGGAGGAGGCCACCTCGACACCCCAGTGAGGTTGTCGGAAAATTCCTCACGTTTACCCTTGCCGGTGATCAACCGCGCGGGTTACTTTGTTGCCACCCACAACAAACCCGGGGTGGCGCCGCCAGGTCACCCCTCGAGCGACGAGGGATGACGACGATGAAGTCTCTGAAGACGTCCGCCCGGTGGCGGCTGCTGGCGATCCCCGCGGCGGTGGCACTGGCGGGAGGGGTGACGTTCGCGGCGGCGCCGGCCGGCAGCGCGGCGCCCGCGAGCCCGGCCGCCACGTTCACCGACGACTTCGACGGCCCGGCGGGCTCGCCGGCCGACGGGTCGAAGTGGAACTACGAGACCGGCGACAACGTGAACAACCACGAGCGCGAGTGGTACACCTCCGGCGCGGCCAACGCGGCGCTGGACGGCCAGGGCCACCTGGTGATCACGGCGAAGAAGGAGTCGTCCGGCAACAACTGCTGGTACGGCCCGTGCGAGTACACGTCGGCGCGGCTCAACACCTCCGGCAAGTTCTCGGCGAGCTCGGGCCACATCGAGGTCCGCATGAAGCTCCCTCGCGGGCAGGGCATGTGGCCGGCGTTCTGGATGCTCGGCGGCGGCAACTGGCCCGACGACGGCGAGATCGACGTCATGGAGAACATCGGCAAGGAGCCGACCACCGTGCACGGCACGATCCACGGCCCCGGCTACTCGGGGGCCAACGGCATCGGCGCGGCGTACAACGGCCCGAACTTCTCCGACGACTTCCACACCTACGCCGTGGACTGGTCCACGAACAAGATCGTGTGGTCCGTCGACGGCAACGCCTACGAAACCCGCACTCCGGCGGACCTGGGCGGCAACCGCTGGGTCTACGACCACCCGTTCTTCCTCATCCTCAACCTCGCCGTCGGCGGCGACTGGCCGGGTGACCCCGACGGCGGCACCCAGTTCCCGCAGCAGCTCGTGGTCGACTACGTGCACGTGAGCTGAGGCGTCCACAGCGGACACCCGGTTCCCCGCACCACCGGTCGCCACCGCGAATTCGGGCCGCGGCGGCGGGCGGAGATCAGGCGGGCGCGGATCTCCGCGGCTTCGCCCGGCTCGTCTCCCGGCGAGCCGGGCGAAGCCCCGGGAGGCCCGCCCGGCGGGCACCGCCCGAGGTGCCGCCAGAGACCTGGCCCGGGCCGGAGTTCCCCGTTGCGGCGGCGGGGGATCCCGGCCCGGGCCGGAACCACGTCGGGGCCGCGGTTCAGAGCCGGCCGCGGGAACTTGCAGCGGCCGGAACCGAGCCGATCGGCCGATGGCAGCCCGGCTGGCCGGCGCCGGCTCAGCCGGGCCGGGTGCGGAGACCTCCGGCCCGGCTTCAGGGGTTCCTGCCTGAGCACGGCTTCCCAGGCCGGCCGCGGTCCCGTTCGGCCGAGCGGCTTCCCCGCCGCCGAGGCTGATCCGGCTACCTCCGTTGTCGCGCGGTTCAGAGCCAGCCGCGGGCCCTGGCGTTCATGCCGGCCTGGAAGCGGGTCGTCGCGTTGAGGTCGGTCATCAGGCGCTGGACGCGGCGCTGGGTCGTGCGGGGGCTCCAGCCGAGGGCGCGGCCGATGCCCGCGTCGGTCTGACCGGCGGCGAGCAGGGTGAGCAAGGTGGTCGTCTCGGGGTCGACGTCGGGGGCGGGCTCGGTGAGGGCTTCGGAGATCGGCATGGCGCGGTCCCACTCGGCTTCGAAGAGGGTGACCAGCGCGTCCAGCAGCGCCGACGCGTGGATGATGTACGCGGCGTCGACGACGTGCGGCGAGGAGCTGATGGGGATCACAGCGACCTCTTCGTCGGCCATCACCATCTTGATCGGCAGGTGCGGGCGCACGCGGGAGCGTTCGCCGTGCTGGCCGCTGACCAGGATGTCGTTCGTGAGCCGGCCGGGGACCGCGACCGCCTGCCGGTCGTAGATCACGCGGTAGGTGATGCCCGCCTTGAGCCGCTGCCGTTCCGGGTCGAGGTTCTCCCCGGGGGCGCTGACGTAGGGCGGGCGGTCGAACCCGCGGATCTGCGTTCGCGCCTCGTCCTGCAGCCGGCGCACGCGCACGTCGATGTTCTCCGCGCCCGTGACGACCTCGACCAGTTCGGCCGGGTGCGTGAACCGGCTGGCTTCGCGGTGCACGGTCATCAGGTCTTCGATCGCCGCGCGGGCGCTGCGCAACTCGGCCGCGCGTTCGGCCGCGAGTGCACCGAGTGCGATGTCCGGTGCCGCCGCGAGGTAGCGCGCGGGCCGGCCCGGCACGCGGCTCGCCATGCCGCTCGCGGTGAGCCGCGACAGGGCCCGCGCCACCTGCTGGGCGGAAAGTCCGCATTGTTCGGCCAGGTCCACGGCGCGCGTGCGCGGGTGGCCCAGCAACGCCGTGTACACCCTCGCGTCGACGGCCGGGATGCCCAGCGCGTCGAGGTCTCGCAGCTGCTGGCGTGAACCTGCCAGCTGGCGACTATTGGTCATGGTGGCTATCTTGCGCCAGCCGCGCGGGCACTGGGAAATTGATCCGACCACTGCTCTCCCCGTCCCCCCGACCCGAAAGGGAGCCTGGTGCCCCGAGCCCGAACCACGGCGCTGCGCCGTGCGCTGATCGCTTTCACCGCCGCCGCCACCCTCACCGGCCTCGCCGTTCCGCCGGCCACCGCGGCGCCACCCGAGGATCAGCCGCCGCCCGCCAGACACGTCGCGATGCCCGACGGCGGCAGCATCACCGTCGACCCCGACGGCACCGCGACCCGCACCGACGCCCACGGCAAGACCCTCGCCAAGACCGTGCTCGCCCTTCCGCAGGGCACCTCCGCTCTCGGCAGCCTGGCGCCCACCGACAACGCCGTCCGCGCCGCGTTCAGCCGGACCACCACGCCGCCCGCGCAACCTGCCGACGTCCTCGTGCAGCTCGCCGGTTCGACCATCGTCACCGGCACCCCGCTCCCGGCCGGCCGCCGCGCGGCCAAGACGTCGGACACCGGCGTCAACGCGGCGCTCACGAAGGTCGGCGCCACCTCCGTCGAGCCCGTCTTCCCGGGCGTCAGCGACGTTCCCGCGCTCGCGAAGACCGTGCTCGTGCACCTCTCCGGCCGGGACACCGACGCCGCCGCGAAGACGCTCGCCGCGACCCCCGGCGTGGTGAGCGCGCAGCCGAACCGCCGCGCCTCGACGATGTCGACCGGCCCCGTGCCGGTGCCGCAGCCGGCCGTCAAGGCGGCGAAACTGCCGCAGGCGCACCGGAACCCGCCCGCCCCGCTGCCCGCGAACTACGGGGTGACGTCGTCGGCCCAGAGCTACCTCAACGCCGGCGGCACCGACGCGCTCGGCGCGTATTCGTTGCTGGGCAAGGAGTACGGCCAGCTGCCCGGCACCGGCGAGATCATCACCAACGTCTCGCTCGGCGACCTCACCGACCAGAGCATGGCCGACGCCGGTGACAGCTACGTCCAGGCCAACGGCCCGACCACGGTGGTGCGCGACGGGCAGCGGTACCTCGACATCCCGTCGATGCCGCTGATCCCCACCTACACCGCGGACTCCTCCGGGCACCTCGACCCGGCCGGCTCCGTCGAGAACCAGGACGCCTCGCTCGGCGAGGTCCTGATGGACTTCGGGGTGATGGCGCCCCTGCCGCACGACCGCCAGCGCGCAGGCGCGCAGGGCGACGGCTTCACCGACCTGCTCGGCATCGCGCCCGGCGCGCAGTACCGGCTGGTCGTGCCGAAGGAACCGACGCTCGACCAGATCTCGGTCGCGCTGCTCGCCGCCGCGCGCCAGACGCCGCGCCCGGACGTGATCACCGCGAGCCTCGGCGTCGGCACCGACAGCGTGGGCTTCCCCGGCCGCTACCTCGAAGACGACCCGGTGGCGCAGGCCGTGATCACGACGATCGTGCAGCAGTACCACATCGTCGTCACCGTGTCCGCCAACGACGGCACGCGGGTGTTCACCCCGGCGGCCGTCGGCCCGGACGGCGGCAGCACGCCGACCGACGTCACCAAGGACGCCCGCGACACCACCGACATCGGCGACGACCAGTTCTCCACCACCCCGACCAAGGTGCTCGACTCCGGCGCGATCGCCGTCGGCGGCACCACGCTCGACGACACGCTCGCCGTGTCGCAGCAGGCCGGCGGCGCGGCCGCGCACAACCCGACGTTCGCGACCACGCGCACCGACGGCGGCGGGCTCTTCTCCTCGGGCTTCGGCACGCGCGTCGACGTTTCCGCGCCCAGCGACGGGATCCTCGTCGTGGCGCACACGCAGCGGGGGAACGCGCAGGACGTCACGCCGGTGCTCAACGGCGGCACGTCGGCGTCGGCTCCGATGACCGCGGCCGCCGCGGCGGTGGTGCTGCAGGCCGCGAAGCTCACCGGCCGCTCGCTGAGCCCGGCCGACGTCCGGTCGCTGCTGCAGCACACAGCGCGCCCGGTCGCGTCGCCGCCGCAGATGGACCGGCCGGTGACGGTCGGCCCGCAGCTCGACGTGACCGCGGCCGTCCAGTCCGTGCTGGGTGACCACCGCGGCAAGGTCGACCCGGCGATCACCCGGCTCTCGGTGGCCCACCGCGTGACCACCGGCGGGCTCGGCGGTTCCTTCACCGAGAACGCCGACGGTGGACGCGTCGACCTCGACACGGGCGGCACGGGGGAGGGCCTCGTCGGCCCGGTCACCGTGGGCGCCGACGTCGTCGGCGCGCCCGGCAACGCGTCCTACGCGCTGGAGGTCAACGGCCACGAGTTCACCTCGGACGTGCCGGCGGTGCGGCTGAGCCCCGGTGAAATCCTGGCCGCGGCCGGACTTCCGGTGGTGTCCACAGAGGACCGTTCGGTGCGGGTCACGTTCGAGGTGCGCTCGGGCCACCGGGTGGTGGCGTCGGCTTCGCAGACGCTGACCTTCGGCCCGAGCGACGGCACGTACGCCGAAGCGCTCGCCCCGGTCGCGCCGGCGTCCGTGCCGGCCGGACGCGAGGTGAAGGTGCACTACGACCTGACCGGCGTGCGGAACGTGTCGAACCCCCAGCTCGTCGTCTCGACGCTCGGGCACTGGAACCCGGTCAGCGCACCGCTGTTCGGCACCGGGTTCGTGGCGCCGCTGACCGCCACGTCGGGTGACGTGGTCGTTCCGGCGTCCGCGTTCGCGGGCGGCGCGGGCGTGTACGGGATCGGGCTCGTGCAACGGTCGGTCACCGGCAGCGCCGGCGATCCGACCTACGGCGAGTTCACCGCGATCCGCGTCGGCGGACCCGCGCAGCGGCCGGACGCGCCCACCCTCACGGCGGGCGGCGCTTCGGGACACTTCGCCGAGCTCACCCGTGCGGCTCCGGGCTTCTCGCTCGGCTACGACGTGCGCGGTGTGCCGGGTGCGACCGGGGCGGCGGTGGAGGTTTCGGCTCCCGCGCCGACGCTGTACAACGCGCTCAACACCGTCACCAACGCCAACGGCGATCGCCGCGACCAGGGTGGACCGAGTGCGGGATCCGTGGCGTACCAGCAGCTTCCGGCCCGCAACGGCGTCGCGAAGCTCGACGCGGTGCAGCTCGGCCTCGGTGGCTCGCTCGACTACAACGTGCGGGTGTTCGCGACCGACCGGCACGGCAACGTGGTGGGCCAGGCGTCGCCGACGTCGTTCCTCGTGCTCGACGACGGGTACGCGCCGGGCGACACGGTGGTGACGAGTTTCGCCGCCGCGGCCACGGGGTCGTCCTACGTCGCGCTGCGCGAACCGGGCGGCGGTGAGTCGGTGCGCGAGTACGACGCCGCGCACGGGACCTACGGCCGGGTGCTGGCGAACGACGCGTCGAACAGCGACGCGTACCAGGTGCTCGGCGCGGACGCCGATCGGCTGGCGCTGCTGCACGTGACGCCCGCGGGCTGGACCGTCGAGACGTACGACACCGGGTCGCTGCAACGCGTCGCCGCGGCGACCGCCGAGGGCTACTCGGTGTCGGGCGGCCGCGTCGACCCGACCCGGCACCGCGCGGCGCTGCTGGCCAAGCGGACGTCGGACAACACCGACTTCGTGCTGCCGCTGGGGCTGGCCGACGGTGCGCTCGGCGCGCCGCTGCCCGCGGATCCGCCGGGTGCGGTCGCGGGCGGGTTCAAGATGATCGCGCTCGACCAGGCCACGGGGCTGGTCTACCTGGCGCGCGCCGGCAGCGGCCTGATCTGCTTCGGCGCGGGCGCGGCCTCGGTGGCGGCGGTGGACCTCGACTCGGGCACGACGCGGCTGTCCGACGGGGGCAGCGTGTGCGCCAACGGGCTGGCGTTCGACGACGGCGCGAACAAGCTGTACGAGACGGTGTACCGCTCGGTGAGCCTCAACATCGTCGGCACCACCTCGCTCGGGTCGGTCGCCGGCGACACGCTCACGGCGGGCGGCTCGGTGACGGTGCGGCAGCAGCAGTCGTCGTTCCTGGCCGTCGACGGGGTCCACCACCTCGGGCTGATCGCTTTCCGCACCCCGCCGGTGATCTCGCAGTTCGGCAAGGTCGGCGGCGTGATCACCGACAGCAACGCCACGAGCCAGTTCGCGGTGATCGACCTGGCGACCGGCAAGCAGGTGTCGGTGGTGTCCGGCCTGAACTTCGTCGCGAGCCCGTTCGGCGGCGAGGTCAACTCGCAGACGGAACGCTCGGCCCAGCTCGACCCGGCCACGCGCACCGGCTGGGTGCCCTCGGCCGACGGGCGGCAGCTGCAGCAGTTCCGGTACTGACCGGTCCCTCCCGGCGGCGCGGCCGGGAGGGCGTGGCGGTGGCGGGATCGGTCCGATGTGGACCGGTCCCGCCATTTTTGCGGGTTTCGATCGCCGACGCCCGCGGCGGCAGGGCAAGATCGACAACATGGACCGACCGCTGGCGGGCAGGATCGCCGTCGTCACCGGCGCGAGCCGGGGCGTGGGCAAGGGCATCGCGCTGGAACTGGGCGCCGCGGGTGCGACGGTGTACCTCACCGGCCGCAGTGCGGGCGCCGGCCCGTTGCCCGGCACGATCGCGGAGACGGCCGCGGAGGTGACGGCGCTCGGCGGCACCGGCGTCGCCGTGCGCTGCGACCACCACGACGACGGGCAGGTGGCCGCGGTGTTCAAGCGCATCGCCGTCGAAGCGGGCCGGCTCGACGTGCTGGTGAACAACGTCTTCTCCGCACCCGATCTCGCGGCGTGGCTCACCAAGCCGTTCTGGGAGCTGCCGATCAGGGCATGGGACGAGGTGCTCGGCATCGGCGCCCGCTCGCACTACGTGGCGAGTGTCCACGCGGCTCCGCTGCTGTTCGCCGCGGGTGGCGGCTTGATCGCGAACATCTCGTCCTCGGGCGCGGCCGCGTACCAGCAGAACACCGTCTACGGCGTCGGCAAGGCGGCCGTCGACAAGATGACCGCGGACACGGCGCTCGAACTGCGGCCCCACCACGTCGCGGTCGTGTCCCTCTGGCCCGGGCTCGTGCGCACCGAACTGCTGGCCTTCGCCGCGCGCCGGACGCCCGAGGGCCGCGCCGTCCTCGACATCCCCGGTGCCGGCGCCTTCGACCTCGCCGCGGCGGAGTCCCCGCGCTTCGTCGGCCGGGGCGTGGTGGCACTGGCTTCGGACCCGGACGTGCTCAACCGCTCGGGCACCGTCGAAACCACCGCGGATCTCGCGGCGGCCTACGGCTTCACCGACGTGGACGGCACCCTGCCGGGCGAGATCGCGCCGTCTTGAGCCCGGGGCTGATCCGGCCGCCCGCATTGTGCTCCGACCGTGACAGCCGTCCAGCGAGTCGTTCACGGCCACGACGGCCGTCACGACCACTGGCGCCGAACGGCCCGGTTCGCCCGAAAACTCCCCGACACACGGCGTTGTGCCGCTCCGGGTTCAGGCGCGGGCACGAGAGGAACACCACTCTCGACAATCGCTTAGGTTTGCCTAAGCTCACCGTGCCCGACCTGCCGGGTTGCCCGCTCCAGTCCGGAAAGGACGTTCCGCCGTGAGTACCCCCGTTGTTCAAGCCGCGCCTGTTCCCGTCACCCCGTCCGTGCGGCGGCTGCGCGCCGCGGCGGTGGCCCGGATCGTGTTCGGGGTGGTGTGGGCCATCGACGCCACCTTCAAATGGCTGCCGGGCTTCGTGCACGGCCAGACGCTCGGCAAGGAGCTGGGCAAGGCCGACAAGATCACCGTCCCCGTGGTGCACCAGTGGCTCGAGCTGTGGCACGCGGTCGCGAGCTGGAGCCCGGCGGCGTTCGCCGCCGGCACGGCCGTGATCGAGACCCTGATCGCGCTCGGCCTGATCCTCGGCGCGTTCTCGAGCCTCGTCTTCCTCGGCAGCGCCGTGTTCTCGTTCGGCATCTGGTCGGCGGCCGAAGGCTTCCACCTGCCGTGGACCACGCCGGGCATGACGGACCTCGGGCCGTCCGTCGGCTACATCTTCGCCTCACTCGGCCTGTACTACGCGGCCGCCGGCTCGGTGTGGAGCCTCGACACGGTGCTGCAGCCGAAGCTCGGCAAGCTCGCGTTCCTGGCCGCCCGCCCGGCTTAGCGGGCCGCGCCGGCCGGTCCGGGACCCAGGTCGAGCAGCTCCTCGAAGAACCCGCCGATCCGCCGTTCGCGGTCGACGAGGTGGACTTCGAGGATCCAGTGCGCCGCCTGGCCACCCCGGTCCGGCCGGCGCATCGGTCGGTCGCTGCCCGGCGCGATGTACGACTCGATGCGCTCGCCGTCGATCGTCTCGTGCGGGAACTGGCCCACGAGGTGCCCGGCGTGCGCGCCGCCGAACTCCCAGCCGGCTTCCGCCGCGAGCTTCGTGACGTGGGCGTACAGCTCGGCGCCGCTCACGTCCGGATGCGCCTCGAAGTAGGCGCGCCCCGCCTGCCACACCACGGGGAGGCTGTCGCGCAGCCGCTGCTTCACCGGGTCGTCGCCCAGCACGAACGTCCGCCCGAAGTCGGCCTCGAACTCCTCGAAGATCGGGCCGAAGTCCACGAACACGATGTCGTCTTCGGCGATCACCCGGTCCGGCGGGTTCTCCCGGTACGGCCGCAGCGTGTTCTCGCCCGCGCGCACGATCCGCTTGTGCCAGTAGCGGTCCACGCCGAACAGCTCGGCCGCGAGGTCGCGTACGGCGTCGCTCGCCTCCGTCTCCCGCACGCCCGGCGCGAGCAGCCCGCGCCGCTGCACCTGGTCGAACAGCTCGACGGCCTTGGCCTGCGCGTCCAGCAGCCGCCGGGCGCGCAGCGCCTCGTCCTCGATCAACTCAGCCATGCCCCGACCGTAACCGGCACTCGCCCGCGCCCACCAGGGGTGCCCGATTCGTGCACCTGCGGGAAGGAACGTCCGGTCTTCAGGGGAACCGGGGAAAACTCCACAGCTTGCGCACGGAGCGTGGCAAGGAAACTCTCAGGTACGGGGTGTGTCCTGGTCGAGGCGGCAAGCCAGGAGCGGGACGAGGCTGGAGCGGGAAGATGAGCGAACAGGAACCGGGTTCGACCGGCGGACAGGCCGGCGGCTGGCCGTACGGCGACCAGACCCAGCCGGGCCACTACGGACAGCACGAGCAGGCGCACCAGGGCCAGCAGGGTCAGCCGGGCCAGCCGGGCCAGCCGGGCCAGCACGGTCAGTACGGTGCGTACGGACAGCAGAACCCGTACGGCTACCAGGGCTGGGGGCAGCAGGGTGCCTGGGGCACGCAGCAGTACCCGCAGACGCCGTACCACAAGCCGAAGCCGCCCCGGCCGGTGCGCAGCGCGGCGATCGCGGTCGGCGCCATCGGGCTGTCGGTGGTCCTCGGCCTCGGGATCGGCCACTTCGTGTGGACACCCGGCACCGCGAGCGGCAACCAGAACTTCGGGTCCGTCGCCCCGCCCGGGGGCGCGTCGAGCACGTCGATCGACGCCAACGGGATCGCGCAGAAGGTCGACCCGGCACTGGTCGACGTCAACACCGACCTGGGTTACCAGGGCGCGGAAGCCGCGGGCACCGGCATCGTGCTGACCTCCGACGGCGAGATCCTCACCAACAACCACGTCGTCGAAGGCGCCACCAGCATCAAGGTGACCGACCTCGGCGACGGCAAGACCTACACCGCGTCGGTTCTCGGCTACGACCGCAGCCACGACATCGCGGTCATCAAGCTCAACGGCGCTTCCGGCCTCAAGACCGCGACGCTCGGCAACTCGTCTTCGGTCCAGACCGGCGACGCCGTGGTCGGCATCGGCAACGCCGGCGGCGCGGGCGGCACCCCGGCCGTGGCCGCGGGCAAGGTGACGGCGCTGAACCAGTCGATCACCGCGTCGGACGAGTCGAGCAGCTCCTCGGAGCAGCTGTCCGGCCTGATCCAGGTCGACGCCGACATCCAGTCCGGCGACTCGGGCGGCCCGCTGGTCAACGCGAGCGGTCAGGTGATCGGCGTCGACACCGCCGCGTCGCAGAGCTTCCAGTTCAACGGCGGCCAGGGCCGTGGCTTCGGCGGCGGGCTCGGCCGCGGGCAGGGCGGGGTCGGCCAGGGTGACGGCGGTTTCGGCCAGGGCCAGGGCGGGTTCGGCCAAGGGCAGGGCGGTCTGGGGCAGGGTGACGGCCAGCAGGGTGACGGTCAGCGGGGCGGCTCGAACGGGAACCAGGGTTTCGCGGTGCCGATCAACCAGGCGATCGACCTGGCGCACCAGATCATCGGCGGCAAGTCCTCCGACACCGTCCACATCGGACAGAGCGCGTTCCTCGGTGTGTCCGTGAGTGACGCCGGCCAGCAGGCCCAGGGCGGCTTCGGCCAGGGGCAGGGCGGGCTCGGCCAGGGCGGCTTGGGTCAGGGCCAAGGCCAGGGCCAGGGCCAGGGCAGCTCGCCCGGAGCGCTGATCCAGCAGGTGGTCCAGGGTGGCCCGGCCGCGGCGGCCGGCCTGACCGGCGGCGACGTGATCACCGCGGTGGACGGCAAGGCCGTCGACTCGGCGACCACGCTCACCACCCTCATGGACACCCACCACCCGGGCGACAAGCTCACCGTGACGGTCGTCGACCAGACGGGCCAGCAGCACGACGTCTCGATCACCCCGGCCAACGGGCCGGTCGGCTGAGCCGAACCACCACGGGGTCCCGGTCCACTTCGGACCGGGACCCGGTGGTGGTTCCGCCTCTCTTCGCCGCGAAAGAGGGGCTTCGGGCGGCTTCGTGCGGCTGCCGAACGGGGGCTCGCTGGTCCCGGGGACTGGTCCGGTCGGCGTCTCCTGCGCCCCTGGCACCGCTGGTGCCTCACATTCCCGGCTGCCGGGGCCGATCGCGGCTTATCGTGTCCCAGGCACCGTCGCCGAAGCCGGGAGAGGAATCCGTGGACGCCACCAGCACCTGGTCGTACGAGCCGCTCACCCCCACCGCCTACCTCGATCGCGCCGCGGCCGCCCACGGCGACCGCATCGCCGTGGTCGACGGCGAGGACCGCTGGACCTACTCCGAACTGCACGAACGGTGCCGCCGGCTCGCCGGCTCCCTCGTGCCGCTCGCCGGCGGGCGGCCGGTGGCCGTGCTGGCGCCCAACACCCACGTGCTGCTGGAGGCGAACTTCGGCGTCCCGTGGGCGGGCGTGCCGCTCGTCGCCGTGAACACGCGGCTCGCGGCGCGCGAGATCGCCTACCTGCTCGAGCACTGCGACGCCGCGGTGCTGGTGCACGACCCCGTGTTCGACGAGCTGGTCGCCGACGCCGTGGCGCTGCTGCCCGGCGAGCCGCCCGTGCGGATCCGCGCGGGGGAGGAGTACGAGCGGCTGCTGGCCGCCGCCGAGCCCCTCGCGCTCACGCCGGACGACGAGCGGTCAGTGCTCTCGATCAACTACACCTCCGGCACGACCGGCCGGCCGAAGGGCGTGCTGTACAGCCACCGCGGCGCGTACCTGCAGGCGCTGGCGATGGTCGGGCACACCGGGTTGTCGCCGTCGGCAGTGCACCTGTGGACGCTGCCGATGTTCCACTGCAACGGCTGGTGCTTCCCCTGGGCGGTCACGGCCGCGGCGGCGACGCACGTGTGCCTGCCGAAGGTCGAGCCCGCCCGCGTGTGGCAGCTGATCCGGGAGCAGGGCGTCACCCACCTCAACGGCGCGCCGACGGTGCTGTCGATGCTCGCGTACGCCCCGGAAGCGGCGCCGGTGGAGAAGCCGGTGCGCGTGGCGACGGGCGGGGCGCCGCCGTCGCCCGCGATCCTGCGGCGGATGCGGGAGCTGGGCTTCGACGTCACGCACCTCTACGGCCTCACCGAAACCTACGGCCCGGCGATGATCTGCGACTGGCGCCCGGAGTGGGACGCGCTGGGCGAGCAGGAGCAGGCGCGGCTCAAGGCGCGCCAGGGCGTGGGCAACATGATCTCGTGCACCGCGCGCGTGATCGGCGACGACGGTGCCGACGTGCCCGCCGACGGCGCGACGATCGGCCAGATCGCCCTGCGCGGCAACAACGTCATGCTCGGCTACCTCAGCGACCCGGCGGCGACGCGCGCCGCGGTGCCCGACGGATGGTTCCGCACCGGCGACCTGGGCGTCGTGCACCCCGACGGGTACGTGGAACTGCGCGACCGCAGCAAGGACGTGATCATCTCCGGCGGCGAGAACATCGCGTCGGTGGAGGTGGAGCAGGCGATCGCCGAACACCCGGCCGTGCTCGAAGTCGCGGTCGTCGCCGTGCCGGACGACCGCTGGGGCGAGGTGCCGGCGGCCTACGTGACGCTGCGCGAGGGCGAAACCGCGACGGAGGCCGAGATCGTCGAGTTCGTGCGCGAGCGGCTGGCGCGGTTCAAGGCGCCGAAGAGCGTGACCTTCGGCGACCTGCCGAAGACGTCGACGGGGAAGATCCAGAAGTACGTGCTGCGCGAGAAGGCGTGGGCGGGGGTCGAGCGGCGGATCCAGTGACGGCGGGTCAGCCGAGCCGGTAGAAGCGCCACAGGTCGTGTTCGATCGGCAGCACCTCGATGCGGTCGAACCCGGCTTCGTGCGCGTAGGCCTCGACGGTCGAACGGCGGATCGCGGTGCCGGTGGCGGCCGAATGGGGGCTGCTCATGCTGTCGGGCAGGCAGATCGCCACGCTGAAGCCGTACATCAGCCGCTCGACGGCGTCGCCGGGCGCGGTGAACCTGTCCGCGACCTTCATGTCGGCCACGAGCACCGTCGCGCCGAGGCGGTGCATCGCCTCGAGCGCGCGCACGGGGTAGGGCAGGTCGTGGAGGCATTCGAAGGCCATCACGAGGTCGTACGGTCCGGCGTCGGCCGTGCCGATGTCCTGGCGGTGCACGGTGATGCGGTCTTCGAGGCCGGCTTCGGCGACGTTGCGCCGCGCGAGCTCGACGGTGGCGCGGTCGAGGTCGAAGGCGTCGATGATCGCGTGCGGGAACGCCCGCGCCAGCGCGATCGCGGCCCAGCCACCGCCGCAGCCGACGTCGGCGATGCGCGTGGGGCCGTCGATGAGCTTGGCGAGGACGTCGGGCATCGCGGGCAGCCACTCGGTGGCCAGCAGGTGCAGGAACCCGGGGCGGTTGAGCGCGGCCTGGGACTCGCGCATGTCGGCGCCGTGGCCGGACCACGGGAAGCCGTGGCCGGTGCGGAACGCCTCGGCGACCTGGGGCACGTGCCCCGCGGCGCTCACCAGCTGGCGCGCGAGGGGGCTGAGGTAGGCGAGCGCGTCCTGGTCGGCCAGCACCGTCTCCGCGCCGGGCGCGAAGCCGTAGCGCCGGTCGCCCTCCGAGCCGGTGACTTCGAGGAAACCCGAAACCGCCTGCTGTTCGAGCCACTCGCGGGCGCAGCGCTCGTCGGTCCCGGTCGATTCGGCCAGCTCACCGGGGGAGCGGTGACCGCCGGCGAGCGCCCGGTAGTAGCCGAGGCGGTCGCCGAGCGCGATCGCGATGACGTCGGACGTCGCGACAGCGGCGTCGAACACGCGCGCGGCCACGGTTTCCGCGGGATCTTCGGCCATCACCCAGTATTTCCGGCGCCCGGCGAGCCGGACAACGGCCGACTTTTCACCGCGGCCCCGGCTGCTCCGAGCTGTACTTCGCGGAGGCCGTGCCGGGCATTCTCCGAGGGACGGGCCGCTGGGTCCAGACCACGGTCGAATCGTCGGCGGGTGCGCCCTGTTCGCGCGCGCGCACCTCGCCCGGGCACGAGTCCGATGCCGACGGACTCAGGCCGGCTTGACCTCACACGACCACACACCCCCGGCCCCGCGGGTGCACGCGATCTGCTCGTCGTCCCCGCCGGCGGGCCGGCGCCACGGCATCACAGCGTCACCGGCGATGAGCGCGTCGAGCGTCTGCAGCTCCGGATCGCGCGGCTCGGGGTGGTGCTCGTAGCCCGCGCGGCCCAGCGCCAGCGCGATCGCCATGCCGAGCAGGTTGACGTCGTTCGCGGCGGCCGGCAGGTCGCCGCCCCCGTCCGGCCGCAACCGCACCCCGGCCTCGGGCGTGTAGACGATCGCTGCGGTGTAGCTGTCGGACATCGCCGGGCACTCTCCGTTCCTGAACCCACTTTGCGGGGCCCAGCGTATTTCCCCCACCTGCCCCTGACCACCAGCGGCCCCCTCGGGTCTCAGCCGAGCGCGCGACGCAGCCGCGGCGTGCGCACGAGCACGCGGCACGCGTACCGCACTTGGGCCCAGCGACCACTCCGGCTGCTCGCGAGTTCGTGGAGCTCCGACAGGAACAGCTCGGCGTATTCGGCCCGGCTCCCGGCCGGCAGCAGCGCCACCGCGCAGGTCGCGGCCAGGCGCGAGAACGCGATCACCTCCGCCCGGCTCGCCGCCGGTCCGGCCCAGCCGGTCCACCGCGGGCCGCGCGAACCGAAGCCGTGGTCGCCGAGGACCTCGAGCACGTTCGTGCGCGCCAGATCGAGCTGATCCACCAGTTCGGCCACGCACTGCCGCGCGAGATCGTGATCGGCGCGGCCGGTTCCCTCGCCCGTCAGGGAAAGCGCGCGCCGGGCGTAAGCGCGGGCAGTGTCCAGCGCCGGGCCCAGCTCAGCGGGGCCCGCGAGGTCCGCCGTCACGTCCAGTTCGCGGCACAGCTGCCGCAACCGCGCGGTGACGAGCGGCCGGTCGACCACCCGGAGCGAACCGCTCAAGTGCGGCAACACCGACTCCGCGACGTCCTCGTGCGTCCGGGCGAGCATCCGGTCCAGGCCGAACAGGAGGTCCAGCGGCGCGTTCACCGGGTGCCTCCCGAAAGGCCGGGCCGCAGCCGCTTCGCCGCGGGTGCCGACTTTTCCGCGCGCAGCAAGGCTTCGCGCGCCGCTTCGATGCCATCGGGGTCCAGCCGGTAGTAGCGCCGCCGCGGCCGGCCCGCCTCGGCCGGATCGGTTTCCTCCCACCGCGACCGCAGCCACCCGGCTCTCTCGAGCCGCGCGAGGATCGGGTGGATGGTGCCGCTGGGCAGCCCGGCCGCAGCGCAGATCTCGAGCCCGTAGCGCTCCTGGGCGGGCTCCGGCAGGAAGGCGTGCAGCACCAGCTGGGTCGGGAGGGTCATCCGCGGACCGGCCATGGTTGAACTCTACCTAGCCCTCGGTCCCGTGAGAAGCCCCCGGGTTTTCGGTACCAGGGTGGTACTTGTCAACGACGGCAGGGGCTTGACACCGCGCCGGCCGACGGAGCAGGCCGTCCGCACCTGCCCGTCCGGGTGCGGCGGCACCCCCCCCGGGGGGGCCTGCCGGGCCTCACGACGCGGCCGATCACCCGGCACCACTTCTCCGGCTGGCAATTCCAGAACACGGACCCTGTCGTGAGAGTCACGCGGCGTGGCGGCGCGTGATCGTTCTCGGGCAAGCTGGGGCGTACCCGAGAGCGTGAGGACGACCGATGGACTTGAACCTGGCCGGCAAGCGGGCGCTGGTGACCGGCGCGTCGAAGGGCATCGGCGCGGCTATCGCGGAGGTGCTCGCCGGCGAGGGCTGCCACGTGCACCTGGCCGCGCGCAGTGAAGGTGCGCTCCAGGACCTGGCGAAGAAGCTGCGCGACGCGCACGGGGTCGAAGTGACCGTGCACGCCGTGGACCTGCGGGTGCCCGAGGACCTGGAGCGCCTGGCCGCGGCGACCGCCGACGCGGACATCCTGGTGAACAACGCCGGTGACATCCCCGCGGGCACGCTGGACCAGGTGGCCCGCGACCGGTGGCGGCACGCGTGGGACCTCAAGGTCTACGCGTACGTCGACCTCTCCCGGCTGTTCTTCGCGCGGCTGGGCGAACGCGGCGGCGGCGTGATCGTCAACGTCATCGGCGCGGCGGGCGAGCGGCCCACGGCCGGTTACATCGCGGGTGGCGCCGGCAACGCCGCCCTCATGGCCTTCACCAAGGCGCTCGGCGGCGACGGCCCGCGCCGCGGCGTGCGGGTGGTCGGGGTGAACCCGGGGCCGGTCGCGACGGAGCGGATCACGGCCATGCGCGCGGCCAACGCCGACGTCGACGCGAGCTTCGCGGCGCTGCCCTCCGGCCGCGTCGCCGAGCCTCGCGAGATCGCCGACCTGGTCACGTTCCTGGCCTCGCCGCGGGCGGCCTACATCAGCGGCACCATCGTGACCATCGACGGCGGCCTCTCCGCCGCGGGCTGATCACCGGGCGCCGAAGGCGTGGCGCCACCGCTCGGCCGAATCGGCCAGGTCGCGGCCGACGTGGGCGAAGTAATCGCCCATCGCGGACAGGCGCGCGGCGGCGGGGGAGCCCGCCAGCAGGTCGGCTCCCAAGCGGGCCGAACCGGCCCACGCGGCGCACACGTCGGCCTCGCGCCGGCACGAGCGGTACCACGCGTCGTCGTCGACGCGGTAGCGGTCGCGGGTGCCGGAAACGCCACGGATGCGCAAGACGAGCTCGAGCTGCTCCAGGTAGGCGACCGCTTTGGACACCGACGCCGGGCTCACGCGCACGCGCGCCACGAGGTCCGCTGCCGACAGTTCCGCCTCGTCGCTCGTCAGGAGTGCGGAGAGCACACGCGCGGGCATCCGCGGGAGTCCCGTGTGGACCATCATCTCCGTGAACCTGTTCTCGAACCCGGTGAGGGCGGGCCCGTCCGCCGGCACCCGCCGGCTGCGCGACGCCGTGGCCTCCTGCGCGCGGTCGGCGCGGTAGCCGAACGAACCGCCGTTGCGCCGGATCTCCCGGCTCACCGTCGACGTCGGCCGGCCCAGGCGCCGGGCGATCTCGGCGTAGGGGAGCCCGGCCGAGAGCCCCTCGGCGACGGTGCGGCGGTCTTCGTGCGTGAGACGGCTTCCCGGCATGGCGTCCAGCGTAGCGCTCATTGCAACGGCGAAACCGCGTGGCACTCGCGACAGCCATTGCAACACAAGAAAAATCCGAGTTGACGAGCCTCGGTGACCGTCGTAGTTTCCGGATCGGGAAACAAGGGGGTCACCATGGGCACGACGGCGTTCACCGCGGTGGAGAACAGCCTGTACCTCACGCTCGACGGCCGGGTGCTCGACAGCCGCGCACCGCGCCCGGTGCTGGGCGATCCGACCGCCGCGGGCGTCGCCGAGGCGCTCGGGCACGACAGCACCACGGCACCGCTGGTGAAGAGCCAGGTCTTCGACATCGCGGTGCGCTCGCGGATCCTCGACGACGTGGTGCGCTCGTTCGTCGCCCGGCACCCCGACGCGGTGGTGCTGGAACTCGGCGCCGGGCTCGACGGGCGGATCGAACGCGTCCGTCCACCCTCCACAGTGGACTGGTACGACCTCGACCTGCCGGCCGTCGTCGCCGCGCGCGAACGCCTGCTGCCGGCGCACCCGAACGTCCACCCGATCGCGGCCGACCTCACCGAGCCCGGCTGGCTCGACCGGCTGCCCGAGGGCCGGCCCGCGGTGGCGGTCGCCGACGGACTGGTCGCGTTCCTGCCGCAGGACGCGTTCGTCGCGCTGCTGAGCGGGCTCGCGCACCGCTTCCCCGAGGGCGAGATCGCGTTCAACAGCTACACGCGCTTCCACGTGTGGGCGATCAAGCACTACCGCGGCACCGGCTCCATCGCCGGCGTCGTGGCCAACCCCGGGTTCGACGACCCGCGTGACCCCCAGCGCTGGGTGCCGGAGCTGGCACTGGTGGAAGAGCTGTTCGCCACGCGGGCGCCGGAGGTCGCGCTGCAGCCGCTCGCGCTGCGCTGGTTCACGCGGCTGGCGGCCCGCAGCGCGACCCTGTCCCGGCGCGGCACGTGCGTGCTGCGGTACCGGTTCTGACAGTGACAACGGGGTGCGGGGTCATCCGTGCGAGTTGACCCGTTGTCTGACCGACCTTGGTGTGTTTGCTGAGATCTGTCGCTCGGTGCGGGTGGCCCCGCCCGCACGTCACCTGCTGAGCGGCGTGACCTGGCAGGAGCCTGGTCAGAGGCGCCCCATCACTGTCTTGTCCGCCCGCGGGGGTCGGTGCCCTGCCACCACCGGATGAGGGAGATGGCATGTCCGGCATCGCAAAGATCCCCGCGCGGGCCACCGTCGACGTCGATACTCACCTCGAGACCCACGTCGCGGTCGCGCTTGACCAGGTCGGCCGCGTGCTCGCACGGCGGTCCTTCGCCGCCGGTCCACGCGGGTATCGATCACTGCTGCGCCGGAGCAACAAACCGGGCTGCGAACGCAGTCCTCCACCGCATCGTCCTGTGCCGGCTGCGCTACGACTCCACGACCCGGCCGTACTTCCAACGACGCACCGATACAAGGACTGACCGAACCCGAACTCAGCCTATGCCTCAACCGCTACGTCGCCCGAGAATCCGTCACGCCCTTTTGGCTTGACGGTCCATCGGGGCATCTCAGGCATCCGGGTAGCGGGTGTCGACGGCGTAGGCCTCCCACTCCGCGAGGTCGGCCAGCTGCTTCTCGAGCTTGGCCCGGATCCGCGTGACGGCCTCCGGCCCGAGCGGCAGCCGCAGCGGCGCGTCCGGGGTCTCGACGAGCTTGATGATCGCCGCGGCCGCGCGCGCCGGGTCGTTGGGCTGGTGGCCGTCCTGTGTGGAGAACTGCTCGCGCAGCCGGCCCGCGGGGGTTTCGCGGTAGTCGGCGATGGGGTCGGCGAAGGCCATGGACCGGCCCGCGAACTCCGTGCGGAACGGTCCCGGCTCCACGATGCTCACGCGGATCCCCAGCGGCGCGACCTCACCGGCGAGCGCCTCGGACATGCCCTCCAGCGCGAACTTCGACGTCGCGTAGATCGCGTGCCCCGGGTTGCCGACCACGCCGCCGACCGACGACAGCTGGACGATGTGCCCGCTGCGCCGCTCGCGCAGGTGCGGCAGCACGGCGCGCGTCACCGCGAGCACGCCGAACACGTTGGTCTCCATGACCTTGCGCGTCTGCTCGTCGGTGAGCTCTTCGAGTGCGCCGACGAGGCCGTGGCCCGCGTTGTTGACCAGCACGTCGATCTGCCCGTACTCGGCCAGCGCCGCGTCGACGGCCGAGCGGATCGACGCGGGATCGGTCACGTCCAGCCGCGCGACGAGCGCGCGGTCGGCGAAGTCCTTCACGGACTCGACGTCGCGGGCGGTCGCGACCACCCGGTCGCCGAGGGCGAGCACGGCCTCGGCGAGCACGCGGCCGAACCCCGCGCTCGTGCCGGTGATGAACCAGACCCGGCTCATGGACCACTCCTTCAGGTGAGATATCTTGAGTCTCAAACCAAACTACCTTGAGACTCAAGGGAGTGTCCAGCCGGGGAGTGTGGTCGTGGAGCAGGATTCGGTCGGTGCCGGGCTCGGCGCGTGGCTGCGCGTGATGCCCGCCGGGGTGGACCCGGACGTCGAGGCCGCGCGGCAGCGCATCGGGCGGCTGTCGCGCCAGTTCGAGCAGGTGCTGGAGCGCGCGGCCGCCGCGCACGACCTCACGCCGGGCGACTGGCAGGCGCTCTCGGCGCTGCACCGCTCCGGCGAACCGCCCGTGCTCACGCCCAAGGAACTCGGGGACCTGCTGGGCGTCACGTCGGGCACGGTGAGCGTGCGCATCGACCGCCTCGCCCGCGCGGGCCTGGTCGACCGCGTCGCGGCCGCCGACGGCCGCAGCCGCCCGGTGCGGCTCACGCGCAAGGGCCGCGCCCGGTGGGCCGCCGCGACGCGGCAGCGCACCGAAGACGAACACGCCCTCTTCGCCGGTGCGCTCGACTCCGCTCGGCTGGCGGCGCTCAACGCGCTGCTCGGTGACCTCCTGGTTCGCTTCGAAACCGAGTTCGGCAAGTCGTCCACAATGGACACGATTCGGGGCGGGTGAAGCCCGGGCCGGCCGGGGTGGCGCCACGCCCCGGAAGCGCCACCCCGGCCGGTGAACTCAGACCAGCATCCCGTGCGGGTCCAGGACGTACTTGCGCGCCGCACCCTCGTCGAACTCGTGGTAACCGCGCGGGGCGTCCCCGAGCGAGATGGGCGTGGCGTTCACGGCCTTGGCGATCTGGACGCGGTCGTTCAGAATCGCCATCATCAGGCGCCGGTGGTACTTCATCACCGGGCACTGACCGGTCGTGAACGAGTGCGACTTCGCCCAGCCCAGTCCGATGCGGATGGACAGCGATCCGTGGCGGGCTGCTTCCTCACCGGCGCCCGGGTCGCCCGTCACGTACAGGCCGGGGATGCCGAGTGCCCCGCCCGCGGCGGTGACGTCCATCAGCGAGTTGAGCACCGTCGCCGGGTGCTCGGTCGCGGACTCCTTGCCGTGGCCGCGCGCCTCGAACCCGACGGCGTCGACGCCGCAGTCGACCTCGGGCGTGCCCAGGATCTGCTCGATCTGGTCCTTCGGGTCGCCCTTGGACACGTCGACCGTCTCGCAGCCGAAGCTGCGCGCCTGTGCCAGCCGGTCGGCGTTCAGGTCGCCCACGAGCACCGCGGCTGCGCCCAGCAACTGCGCCGACGCGGCCGCCGCCAGGCCCACCGGTCCGGCACCCGCGATGTACACCGTTGAACCGACCGTGACGCCCGCGCTGACGCAGCCGTGGAAACCGGTCGGGAAGATGTCCGACAGCATGGTCAGGTCGAGGATCTTCTCCATCGCCTGATCGCGGTCGGGGAACTTCAGGAGGTTCCAGTCCGCGTAGGGCACCATCACGTACTCCGCCTGGCCGCCGACCCAGCCGCCCATGTCGACGTACCCGTACGCCGAACCGGGCCGGTCCGGGTTCACGTTCAGGCAGATCCCGGTCTTGCCCTCCTTGCAGTTGCGGCACCGGCCGCACGCGATGTTGAAGGGCACCGAAACCAGGTCGCCCTCCTTGATGAACTCGACGTCGCGGCCGGTCTCGACCACTTCGCCGGTGATTTCGTGACCCAGCACCAGTCCTTGCGGTGCCGTCGTGCGCCCGCGGACCATGTGCTGGTCGGAACCGCAGATGTTGGTCGCCACGTTCTTCAGGATCACGCCGTGGGGGGTTTTGCGACCCACGTTCGCCGGGTTCACACCCGGGCCGTCCTTGAGCTCGAATCCCGGGTACTCGATCGTGTCGACCTCGACCTTGCCCGGACCCATGTACGTGACCGCTTTGTTGCCTGCCATGAGTTTCTTGCCGCCTTTCCTCGTTCTCCGGTGAACAGGTGGCGCGGCGCGGGAGGTTTCCCCCCGTCACGTCAGGCATTCCATGCTAGAAAAGTGAACGCGCCGCGTGAAGGGCCCGCGTGCTGACTTGCCTGCGGGCGCCCGGGTCGGCAAGATCGATCGCGGCGGGGGGCCGGGAAAACCACTGTCTTGAGGAGCCGCGGTGGAGATCGTCGAGTTCACCCCCGAACGCGAGCAGTACGCGTGGACTTTCGGTGGGGTGGAACCCATTCGCCGGGTCGCACCCGGCACGCTGATGAAGCTCTGGACCGAGGACGCGTTCAGCGGACGGCTGCAGAGCGCGTCGGACAAACCGAGTGAAAAGCTCGACATGCGAGAGGTGAATCCGCAGACCGGTCCGTTCTACGTGGAGGGTGCCGAGCCGGGTGACACGCTCGCGCTGCACTTCGTGGATCTGGACCCGGCGCGCGACTGGGCGGCGTCGGCGACGATCCCGTTCTTCGGTGGTCTGACCGCCACCGATCGCACGGCGATGCTGCACGAACCGCTTCCGGAGCTGACCTGGATCTACCACCTCGACCGCGACCGCCAGGTCGTGGTGTTCGAGGCGCTGCGCGGCGAGTTCCGCCTCGATCTGCCGGTGGAGCCGATGCTCGGTACGGTCGGCGTGGCGCCCGCGGGCCGTGAGGTCCGCACCTCATTGGTACCGGACATGTTCGGCGGCAACATGGACACGCCCGAGATGAAGGCCGGCAGCACCTGCTACCTCGGGGTGAACGTGCCGGGTGCGCTGTTCTCCGTCGGCGACGGCCACTACCGCCAGGGCGAGGGCGAGGCGTGCGGCACCGCGGTCGAAGGCGCCATGAACGTGACGCTGATCGTGGAACTGATCAAGGGCGGCGCCCCCGGGTGGCCGCGGATCGAACAGGACGACCACTACGTGGTGGTCGCGTCGTCGCGCCCGCTGGAGGACGCGTGGCGGGCGAGCCAGCACGGCATGATCGGCTGGCTCGGCGAGCTGTACGGGCTCGACCCGCTCGACGCCTACCAGCTGCTCACCCAGATCAGCCAGGCCCCGCTGGCCAACGTCGTCGACGCGAACTACAGCGCCGTCACCAAGATCCCGAAGCGCCTGCTGCCCACGGGCGAGGCCTACGGCGGAATGCACCGCTACCTGCGCGAGCAGGCCGCGAAGCTCTAGGAGGAGAAGACATGGATCTGCGGCTGGCCGGGCGCAAGGCCCTGGTGACCGGTGGCACGAAGGGGATCGGGCGCGCGATCGTCGCCTCGCTCGCTGGCGAAGGCGCGGCGGTGGCGTTCTGCGCGCGCACCGAATCCGAGGTGCGCGCCACGGAGAAGGACTTCCGCGACGCGGGCGCGACCGTGTCCGGTGAGGCGGTGGACGTCGCCGACGGCACCGCGCTGACGGCGTGGGTCGAACGCGCCGCGGCCGACCTCGGCGGTCTCGACATCGTCGTGGCGAACGTCAGCGCACTGTCCATCGGCCCGACCGAGGAGAACTGGAGCTCGAGCTTCGAGGTCGACCTGATGCACACGGTCCGCGTCGCCGAATCCGCGCTGCCCCACCTCGAACGCAGCGAGGCGGGCTCGATCATCGCCATCTCGAGCGTCTCGGGCCGCGAAATCGACTTCGCCGCGCCGGCCTACGGCACGATGAAGGCGGCGGTGATCCACTACATCCAGGGCCTGGCCTTCCAGCTGGCGCCCAAGGGCATCCGCGCGAACACCGTGTCGCCCGGCAACACCTACTTCGAGGGCGGCATCTGGCACAGCACGGAGACGGGCAACCCGGACCTGTACAACCAGGCGCTGGCGCTGAACCCGACGGGCCGCATGGGCACGCCGGAGGAGATCGCCTACGCGGTGACGATGCTGGCCAGCCCGCTCGCGTCGTTCATCACGGGGACGAACCTCGTGGCTGACGGCGCGCTGTCGCGCGGGGTGCAGCTGTAGATCTCAGTTCCGTGCGGCGCTCCCGGCTCGCGGGCCGGGAGCGCCGAGCTGTGTGTGCAGGAAGTCGATGCCCGCGGTGGTCATCGCTTCGCGGGTGCGCAGTCCGTAGACGTGGCCGACGTCGTCGAGCCACCGGAAGTCCGCGTCGGCGCCGGCTTGCCAGTACGTGGTGACCAGCGTTTCGCTCTGGGTGATGGGGACGGCGTCGTCCGCGGTGCCGTGGACGGCGAGCAGCGGCGCGGCGGCCGCGGTGACGTGCGTGAGCGGGCTCGCGGCCGCGGCGAGGGCGGGGTGCTGGGCGGGCGCGCCGCCGAGCAGCCAGGCGTGCGGGTCTTCGCCGGTGGCGTGGAACGGCGAGCTCGGCGGGGGCGGCGGCAGGCGCGTGAAGTCCGAGGGTGCGCTCCAAGCCACGACGGCCTGCACGCCGCTGTCCGGGCCGGCGACGCCGATCTGTCCTTCCAGGTCTGCGCGGCCGCCGGTGACGGCGAGCATCACCGCCAGGTGCCCGCCCGCCGCGTGGCCCCACGCGGCGAAGCGGTCCGGGTCGAGCGCGAGCGCCGCGTGGTGGTGGCGCAGCCAGCGCACGGCCGCCTTCACGTCGTGCAGCTGCGCCGGGTACACCGCTTCCCGGCTGTGTCTGAAGTGGACCTTGGCGACGGCGAACCCCGCGGCCGGCAGGCGTTCGCCGAGGTAGCGGCCCAGCGGCGCGTGCTTGGGCGAGCCGACGGCGAAGGCGCCGCCGTGCACGTACACGACCACCGGCCAGCCCGTCGCGGGCGGCGGGCCGGCCGGCACGGCCAGGTCCAGCAGCAGCGGCCGGTAGCCGAGCAGGGGAGCGACCACGGCGTCGCGGTAGAGCACGCTGCCCTGGCCCGGCTCGGGCTCCGGCGGGGCGGTCTGCGGGAGAGCGGGCAGCACGTGGGTCACGCCGCCGACTATCACCCACCGCGAGCCCGAACCGGTAGCCGTACCAGAAAGCGGGAAACCCGGCGGTTTTCGTACAGCCGTCACAGGGCGAAGGCGACCGACCGCACGACGAGCGCGGCGATGAACACCACCGTGAACGCCAGGTCGATCGACACCCCGCCCGCGCGGACGGGCCGCAGGACGCGGCGCACGGGCGCGATCACGGGCTCGGTCGCGCGGTGGCTGTAGTAGCGCGCCTTCCCGAGCCAGGGCGGCCCGGTCGTCACCACGCGCGTCCAGTCCAGGATCATCCGCGCGATCAGCACGAGGATGAACAGGGTCAGCAAGTACCCGACCAGAGTTCCGATCAGGCTCATCACACACTCCTCGGATGGCAGTCGTTGCACCCTGCTCAACGCGGGGAGGGCCCGGAGAGTGTCCCGTTTGCCGGGGTTCTCAGCGACTTATCAGCCGGGAACCACCGTGACCTGCGGCTGGAGCACGCGATCGAAGCCTGTGAACCTTCGCGCGCCCGCCATCGGCACCGCCAGCACGCTGTGCGCGACCGCACTGGACGGGCCGACGTGCAGCTCGACCGGCCCGGCGTCGACGAGGCGGTCGCCGGCCCGGCCGGTGTACGACGTGAGGTCCGCGTGCAGGTCCAGGTGCACCACGCGGGTCGCCCCGGGCGGGAGCGCCACGCGCGGCGCGGCGATCAGCTGCCGCAGCGGGCGCGCGACCTCGGCGACCGGGTCGTGGAGGTAGACCTGCACGACCTCCGACGTCTCCGTGTCGTGCGGGTTGCGCAGGGTGACGCTGACCCGGCACACGCCGTCGGTCGGCCACGCGGCCGCGCCGGTGACCGACACCCACGTGGCCGGGTGGTAAGCGAGGCCGTGGCCGAACGGGAACACCGGCGTGGGGTCGATCGAGCTGACGTCGCTGCGCGCGGCCAGCGCCGCGCCGAGGTAGGTCGAGGGCTGGGTCGCCCCGGCGGCGGGGAAGCTCACCGGCAGGCGGCCCGACGGTTCGACCCGGCCGGTCAGCACGCCCGCGAGCGCCGCCGCGCCCGCTTCGCCCGGGTAGAACCCGCACACGACGGCCGCCAGCCGGTCGACCTGGCGCGACAGCTCGTAGGGCCGGCCGGACAGCAGCACCAGCACGACGGGCGTGCCCGTCGCCAGCACCGCTTCGAGCAGCTCCTCCTGCCGGCCGGGCAACCGCAGGTCGGCCGCGTCGCAGCCTTCGCCGGACGTGCCGCCGCCGAACAGGCCCGCGCGGTCGCCGAGCACGGCGACGCAGACGTCCGCCGCCGCGGCCGCCTCGACGGCCGCGGCGAGGTCCTCGTCCGTCCCGTCGGTGACGCCGCAGCCGGGGGCGAAGGTGACGTCGAACGACTCCCGCAGCGCCTCGGCGACCGTGGGCACGTCGAGTCCGAAGGGCACGTCCGGGTGGTGCACGCCGACGTGCATCGGGAACGAGTAGCAGCCGAGCATCGCGCCCGGCTCGTCCGCGCGCGGGCCCACGACCGCCAGCCGGACACCGGAACGCAGCGGCAGCGCTCCGGTGTTCGACAGCAGCACCACCGACCGCTCCGCGAGCTCGCGCGCGAGCTCCCGCGACTCCGCGTCGTCGAGCGCCGTCACGGCCGGGTGTGGTGTCCATCCGGGATCCAGCAGGCCCAGTTCGAACTTCTGCGTCAGCACGCGGTGCAGCGCGCGGTCCACGAGGGACTCGTCGACGCTGCCGTCGGCCAGCGCCTCCACGAGCGGCGTGCCGTAACAGTCCACTGTGGGCAGTTCGACGTCGATGCCCGCGGTCAGCGCCTGGCGCGCCGCGTCCGCCTGTCCGGTCGCGACGTGGTGCAGGGTGTGGAGGAACGCCACGGAGAAGTAGTCGGCCACCACGGTGCCGGTGAACCCGTAGCGCTCGCGCAGCAGCGTGGTGAGCAGCGCCGGATCGGCCGCGGCGGGCAGGCCGTCGAGGTCGGTGTAGGCGTTCATCACCGAGCGCGCCCCGGCGCGCAGCGCGTGCTCGAACGGGGGCAGCAGCACGTCGGCGAACTCGCGCGGGCCGATCGCCACGGGCGCGAGGTTGCGCCCGGCCTTCGACGCCGAGTAGCCCGCGAAGTGCTTGAGCGTCGCGACGATCCCGGCCGATTCGAGCCCGGCGACGTAGGCCGCGCCGATGGTGCCCACGAGGTAGGGGTCCTCACCGATGGTCTCCTCGACGCGGCCCCAGCGCAGGTCCCGCGCCACGTCGAGCACCGGCGCCAGGCCCTGGTGCACGCCGAGCGCGCGCATGGTCCGCCCGATGCGGGACGCCATGCGCCGCACCAGGTCCGGGTCGAAGCTCGCGCCCCAGCACAGCGGCGCCGGGTACACCGTCGCCTGCCACGCCGCCAGGCCCGTGAGGCACTCCTCGTGCACCACCGCGGGGATGCCGAAGCGCCCGCGCGCCACGATCTCCTCCTGCGTCCGCGCGAGCCCGCGCGCACCGATCTCGGGGTCGACCGGCCGCGTGCCGAACGCGCGGGTCAGCTGCCCGACGCCGTGCGGCACGAGCGCGTCCCAGTCGGGCGGGTCCTGTGCGAAGTCGTGCTGGTGCGGCGCGACCTCACCGCCGGAGTCCATGCCGACCCAGATCCCGGACAGCTGCGCCACCTTCTCCCGCACGGACAGGCGCGCCACGAGGTCGCGCACCCGCTCGGCGACGGGCAGCCGCGGGTCGCGCCACGGTTCGCCCGCGGCGTCGGCGGGCTGGGCGGTCTCGGTGGTCACGAGCGGGCTCGCGGCGCGGCGCTCGACGAGCGCACCACCAGTTTCGTGTCGAGCACCACGGGCTCACGCTCCTCGGTTCCGCCGTTGATGAGTCCGATGAGGACGGTGATGGCGCGGTGGCCCATCTCGCGGATGGGTTGCTCCACCGTGGTGAGCGGGGGAGTGCACAGCGCCGATTCGGGGATGTTGTCGAAGCCGACCACGGACACGTCGTCCGGTACGCGCAGGCCCAGCGCCGAAGCGGCTTCCAAGGTGGCGATGGCGGAGGTGTCGTTGGCGGCGAACACCGCCGTCGGCCGGTCGGGGCGCGTCAGCAGCTCGCGCGCCGACGCCGCCGCCAGCTCACCGTCGTAATCCCCGGCTACGACCAGGGTTTCGTCCACCTCGACGCCGGCTGTGGCCAGGGCGCGCCGGTAGCCGGTCTCACGCAGCTGCGCCGACTGCAGGTCCGGCCGGCCCGCGAGCAGCGCGATCCGCCGGTGCCCGAGCGCGAGCAGGTGCTCGGTCGCCAGCTGCGCGCCGCGCAGGTTGTCGGAGACGATCGCCGGCAGCGGCGAACGCCCGGTGTGCGGATCCACGGCGACGACGGGAGTTCCGGGCAGGCCTTCGAGTTCGGCGGCGGGGGTCACGAGCACCGCGCCGTCGACGAGCGTGCCGCTCAGCCGCGACAGGTACCGGCGCTCCCAGCCCTCGGGGTCGCCGGTGCGCCCACCGGCCGAGTACACGACGAGCTCGAACCCGGTGCCGCGGATCGCGTCCGCCGCGCCCTTGAGCAGCTCGGTGCTGAACGGTTCGAGGTCGGCCACGAGGATGCCGATCACGTTGGTCTTGTGGTTGCGCAGGCTCTGCGCCACGAGGCTCGCCTCGTACCCCAGCTCGTCGATCACGGCGCGGACGCGCGCGAACGTGTCGGCGGCGACGCCGTAGCGCTGGTTGATCACCTTGGACACCGTCGCGACGGACACTCCGGCGCGGGCGGCGACGTCACGGATCGTGACACGGGAACGAGGCTGCACCGGCTCAGCCTAGCGATGTAAAACGTTATCGACAACGATTGACACGGGAATTTCGGGCGCGCAGACTCTTCGCCATCCCGGGCGCCGTCACGCCCCGTCCAACTCGGCCGAAGTCGTCAGGAGTGGATCCGCCCATGCGTCCCAGCCGGAGATTTCCCCTCGCCGCGCTCGCCGCGGCCGCCGCGCTCGTGCTCTCCGCGTGCGGAGGAGGTGGCGACGACGGACCGGCCGCCGCGTCGGGACCGGTCACGCTGACCTGGTGGCACAACGGCACCGCGGAACCCGTGCGGTCCCTGTGGCAGCAGGTCGCCGACGATTACCACAAGGCGCACCCCGACGTGTCGTTCACGGTGCAGCCGATCCAGAACGAGGAGTTCCCGACGAAGGTGCCGCTGGCGCTGCAGTCGAGCACGCCGCCGGACCTCTACCAGCAGTGGGGCGGCGGGGACGAGGCTTCGCAGGTCACCTCGGGCCGCGTGGCCGACCTGACGTCGTCGGTGCAGAGCTGGATCGGCGGCGTCGGCCAGACGGCGCAGGGCTGGCAGGTCGGCGGGAAGCAGTACGGCGTGCCGTACGTGCAGCACGTCGTCGGGTTCTGGTACCGCAAGGACCTCTTCGCGCAGGCCGGGATCACGGCGCCGCCGACGACCATGGCGGACTTCACCGCGGCCATCGGCAAGCTGAAGGCCGCCGGCATCGCGCCCATCGCGCTCGGGGGCAAGGACCGCTGGCCCGACGCGTTCTACTACGACTACTTCGCCGTGCGCGCGTGCTCCACGCAGGTGCTCAAGGACGAGATCTCCGCCGGCAAACTGCAGAACCCGTGCTGGGTCAAGGCGGGCCGGGACCTGCAGGGCTTCCTCGCCACGCAGCCGTTCCAGACCGGGTTCAACGGCACGCCGGCGCAGCAGGGCGCGGGCAGCTCGGCCGGCCTCGTCGCCAACGGCAAGGCCGCGATGGAGCTGCAGGGCGACTGGGAACCGAGCACCATGTCCTCGCTCACCGACGACAAGGAGCTCGACGGCAAACTCGGCTGGTTCCCGTTCCCGTCGGTGCCCGGCGGCGCGGGCGACCCCGCGGTGCTGCTCGGCGGCGGTGACGGGTTCTCGTGCACGACGCGCGCGGCAGCCGCGTGCGCCGGGTTCCTGCAGTACCTCACGAGCACGCCGGTGCAGAAGAAGATCGCCGAGGCCGGCTCGGGCCTGCCGGTGAACGCCGAGGCCGTGTCGTCGCTGAAGAACGAGTCGCTCAAGGCCGTGGCCGAGCAGACGCGCAAGGCGTCGTACGTGCAGATGTACTTCGACCGCGCGTTCCCGACCGCCGTCGGGCAGGCGCTCAACGACGCCGTCGCGAACCTGTTCGCGGGGCAGGGCAACCCGGAAGCGGTGGTGCGGGCCGTGAACCAGGCCGCCACCGGGAACAAGTGATGGCGGCTCCCGCTCCGCCCCGGCCGCTCGCGCGGACCGTCCACAGTGCACCCCGGCGCCCCGCGCGGCGCCGGGGCCGCACCCGGCTCGAGCTCGTGCTGTTGCTCGGCCCGGCGCTGGTGCTGTTCACGGGGTTCGTGCTGGTGCCCATCGGCATCGCGCTGTACTACAGCTTCTACTCCTGGAACGGGTTCGGCCCGCTCACGGACTTCGTGGGGTTCCAGAACTACGCCGACGCGTTCGGCGGCGCGGTCTTCCGCGGCGCGATCGGGCACAACGTCATCATCGCCGTGCTCTCGATCGTGGTCCAGCTGCCGCTGAGCATCGGCCTCGCGCTGCTGCTGGACCGCAAGCTCAAGGGCCGCACCTTCCTGCGGATGGTCGTGTTCGCTCCGTACGTGCTGTCGGAGGCGATCACGGCCGTCATCTGGGTGCTCATGCTGCAGCCAGGGGGCTTCGTCGACGAGATCCTGCGCGGCGCCGGCCTGGGCGGGCTCGTGCACCAGTGGCTCGCCGACCCGGGGATCGTGCTGTACACGCTTTTCGTGGTGATGACGTGGAAGTACCTCGGCTTCGGCATCATCCTGCTGCTCGCGGGCCTGCAGGGCGTGCCGCCGGAGCTGCGCGAAGCCGCCGCGCTCGACGGCGCGACCGCTTGGCAGACCACGCGCCACGTGGTGCTGCCGCTGCTCGGCCCCACGATCCGGATCTGGGTTTTCCTGAGCGTCATCGGTTCGCTGCAGCTGTTCGACCTCGTGTGGATCATGACGCTCGGCGGCCCGGCCAACGCGTCGACCACGATGGCCAGCTACCTCGTGGACCACGGCTTCAAACGCTACGAGTTCGGGTTCGGCAGCGCCGTCGCCGTGGTGCTGTTCGCGATCTGCTTCGTGTTCGCCTTGCTGTACCAGCGGTTCGCGCTTCGGCGCGACACCGCCGGTGCGCTGACCCGGGCGGTGAGCTGAGGTGGCGGGCCGGCGCTGGGGCCTGGTCGCGGGGTACGCGGCCGCGGTCGTCGTCGTGGTGGTCACGGTGGTGCCGGTGCTGTTCGTGGTGCTCGGCGGCTTCCGCACCAACGGGCAGCTGAACCGCGATCCGGCGGGCCTGCCGGGGCCGTGGGTGTGGGACAACTACCGCAGCGTGGTCACCTCGCCCGACTTCTGGCGGTTCCTCGGCAACAGCGCGCTGATCGCGGTGGTGGCGACGGCGCTGGCCGTGAGCCTGGGGTCGATGGCGGCGTTCGCCTTGTCCCGCTACGTCTTCAAGGGCCGTGAAGCCGTGTATGTCCTGTTCACCCTCGGCCTGCTGTTCCCGCTGGGCGTCGCGACGCTGCCGCTGTACCTGTGGTTGCGCCAGCTCGGGCTGCTGGAGAACCCGCTGGGTGTCGCGATCCCGGAGGCGGCGTTCTCGCTGCCGGTGACGATCGTGATCCTGCGGCCGTTCATGCACGCCGTGCCGGGCGAGCTCGAGGACGCCGCGGTGCTCGACGGCACGAGCCGGCTCGGGTTCTTCTGGCGGATCATGCTGCCGCTCTCGGTGCCCGCGCTCACCACCGTCGCGGTGCTCGCGTTCGTGACGAGCTGGAACGCCTACCTGTTGCCGCTGCTGGTGTTCAACGACAGCGCGCACTTCACGCTGCCGCTGGGCGTGGCGACGTTCCAGTCGCAGTATTCGCAGGACACCGCGCGGGTGCTGGCGTTCACGGCGCTGTCGATGGTGCCGGCGCTCGGGTTCTTCGTGGTGGCGCAACGGCGGATCGTGGGTGGGCTGACCGGGTCGGTCAAGGGTTGATCACTTGCCCCGCCGCGCCGGGTGCGGTGGAGTGGGGGAAAGGACCAGCGGCTCCGGGAGGCGAGGTACACGTGGGTGACGAGCAGGGTGGCCGGCGCAGCGCGGCGTGGTTCGGCGCGTCGGGCCGGGCCGGGATGATCCACCGCTCGTGGATGCGATCGCAGGGCTTCGGCCCGGACGTGTTCGACGGGCGGCCGGTGATCGGCATCGCGACGAGCGCGTCGGAACTCGCGCCGTGCAACGTCCACCTCACCCGCGTGGCCGAGGCGGTGAAGCGCGGCGTCTGGCAGGCCGGCGGGTTCCCGCTGGCGTTCCCGACCATGGCGACGGGCGAGACGCTCATGCGGCCCACCGCGATGCTGTACCGCAACCTCATGGCGATGGAGGTCGAGGAGCTCATCCGCGCCAACCCGCTCGACGGCGTGGTGCTGCTGTCCGGCTGCGACAAGACGACGCCGGCGATGCTGATGGGCGCGGCGAGCGTCGACCTGCCCGCGGTGATGGTGACCGGCGGTCCGATGCTCAACGGCAAGTTCCGCGGTGAGGACGTCGGGTCCGGCACGCACGTGTGGAAGTTCGAGGAGGAGCTCAAGGCCGGGCGCATGAGCCAGGAGGAGTGCTTCTTCGCCGAGGGCTGCATGGCGCGCTCCAACGGGCACTGCATGACCATGGGCACGGCCTCGACCATGGCCTGCCTCGCCGAGGCGCTCGGCATGCAGCTGCCCGGCTCGGCGACGTGGCCGGCCGTCGACGCGCGCCGGTTCGAGATCGCGCAGTCGGCGGGACAGCGGATCGTGGCGATGGTGGAGGAGCAGCTGCGCCCGTCGGCGATCCTCACGCGCGAGGCGTTCGAGAACGCGATCCGCGTGAACGCGGCCATCGGCGGCTCGACCAACGCGATCATCCACCTGCTCGCCCTCGCGGGCCGCGTCGGCGTGCCGCTGGCGATGGCGGACTTCGACGCGCTGGGCCGCGAGGTGCCGACGCTCGTGAACCTCATGCCGTCGGGCAAGTTCCTCATGGAGGACTTCTGCTACGCCGGCGGCCTGCCCGTGGTCGTGCGGCGGCTGGCCGAAGCCGGGCTGCTGCACCAGAACACGGTCACCGTGACGGGGAAGTCGTTGGCGGACAACGTGTCCGACGCCGAGTGCTGGAATGACGACGTGATCACCGAGGTGACGGAACCGTTCCAGCCGGCGGGGACCGGAACCGCCGTGCTCACCGGGAACCTCGCGCCGGACGGCGCGGTGCTCAAGCAGTCGGCCGCGTCGCCGGAGCTGCTCACGCACACCGGTCCGGCGCTCGTGTTCGACACCGCCGAGGACTACCACCGCGTCGCCGACGACCCGGACCTCGACGTCACCGCCGACACGGTGCTGGTGATCCGCGGCGCCGGGCCGAAGGGCTACCCGGGCATGCCGGAAGTGGCCAACGTGCCGCTGCCGACGAAGCTGCTCAAGGACGGCGTCACCGACCTCGTGCGCATCTGCGACGGCCGGATGTCCGGCACCGGCTACGGCACGGTCGTGCTGCACGTGAGCCCGGAGTCCGCCGCGGGCGGGCCGCTCGCACTGGTGCGGACCGGCGACCGGATCACGCTCGACACGCCGGCCCGCTCGCTCACGCTCCACGTGTCCGACGAGGAGCTGGCCGCGCGCCGGGCCGGGTGGCAACCGCCGGAATCGCCGTACGTCAGCGGGTACACGTGGCTCTACACGCACCACGTGACGCAAGCCCACCAGGGCGCGGACTTCGACTTCCTGCACGGTTCCCGCGGCCCGGGCGTGCCGCGCGATTCACACTGAGGAGCCGGGATGACTTCACTGGTCAAGACAGCGGCGGGCTGGGGCGTGACCGCGGCCGCGGGCACCGGGCTCCTGCCGCCGGGCACGACGTTGGGCTCGCTGCTCGCACTGCCGGCGGCCGAGCTGACGGCGCGGGTGGCCGCCGTCGAGCTCGGATCCGCTCCGCCGGGCGAACCACTCGCCCCGGTCGACGACGACACCGAGGTGTGGGCGGCCGGCGTGACGTACGAGGTGTCCCGCGAGGCCCGCATGGAGGAGAGCGGCGACGCGGCGATCTACGCCCGCGTGTACGACGCCGAGCGCCCGGAGCTGTTCTTCAAGAGCGTCGGCCGGCGCGTGCGCGGGCCGGGTGAGGCGATCGGCGTCCGCGACGACTCGACGTGGGACGTGCCCGAGCCCGAGCTGGCGGTGGTGGCCAACGCGGTGGGCGAGATCGTCGGCTACACCGTGGTGAACGACGTCAGCTCCCGCAGCATCGAAGGCGAGAACCCGCTGTACCTCCCGCAGGCCAAGATGTACCGCGGCTCCTGCGCGGCCGGACCGTCGATCGTGCTCGCCGCCGCCGTCCCCGACCCGTACGTCCTGGGGATCTCGGTCCGCATCGACCGCGGTGGCGCCCCGCTGTGGTCCGGCGAGACCACCACGGCGCGCCTGCACCGCAAACTGCCGGACCTCGTCGCCGCCCTCTACCAGGGCGACCTCTACCCGCGCGGCGTCCTGCTCGCCACGGGCACGTCCGCCGTCCCGGGCCCCGACGTGACCCTCCAGGACGGCGACGAGGTCACGATCACCATCGACGGCGTCGGCACCCTCCGCAACCCCGTCCGGCGGGGGCTGTTCCCTTAGCCGGTGGCGCTGTTCCCGGGTCTTGGTGAGGGTGGCGCTGAGGTAGCGGACGTCGGCGATGCGCAGGCTGTCGTCGTGGAGCGAGAGCAGGCGGTGGGTGGCGAGTAGGTCGCGCACGGTGGTTCCTTCCAGGGTCCAGCCGAGGCTGGTGAGGTAGGGGGCGGCTTCGTTGCGGGGGCCGTAGTAGCGCACCGTCGCCATGTGGGGGTCGAAACCCTGGGCCTGCCAGCGTTCGGAGATGCGGTTCAGGCTTGCCTTGGTCGTTTCCTCGTCGCCGGGTTGTGGGTTGGGGCGGTGTTCGGTGGCGAGGCGGCTGCCGGGTGCGCTGAGGTGGGTGATGGTGTCCAGCAGCCGGTCCTGTGCCTCGGGTGGCAGGTAGCCCAGCAGGCCTTCGGCGCTCCAGGCGGTCGGCAGGGCCGGGTTGAACCCGGCGGTGCGCAGTGCGGGGGGCCAGTCGTCGCGCAGGTCGGCCGCGGCCACGCGCCGCTCGGCGGTGGGTGTGGCACCCAGTTCGGCCAGGGTGCGGGTCTTGAACTCGACGACGTGTGGCTGGTCGAG
>NZ_JBITBT010000018.1:0-169303 GCF_044452505.1 Amycolatopsis sp. NPDC051903
CCGACCTGCCCGTCGGTGCCTTGGACGATTTCGCTGTGTCCGATGGCGGCGAGGAAGTCGGGGATGTCGCCGAAGGCGCGGACGCGGGCCCAGACCTTGTCGGCGGGTGCGGCGACGACTCCGCTGGCGTAGGGACGCGGCATGGTCACTCCAAGGTGTCGGTGAACGATGGAAAGCGCAGCAGGATCCGCCCGGACACCGCGAAAGGGGCACGACCGGGCGGCGGCGACGTCGGCAAAGGACTCGGCATCGGTGACCCTCCCCCGTCCATCACAACAGAATCTCCCCGGATCATCAACACGCGATCCGTGTGCCGGGCGGCCCTCGCACGGAGGCTCACGCTAGAGGGGCGGGGCGCCGTGCGCACGGCGGAAGGATCCCGAGCCGCCCGGCTTGACCTCTATGTTGGTGGAGGTTCCAGGCTGGCTTAATGACGATCTGGATTTGCGGAACCTGCGGGGTCGAACACCCCGACACCAGCCGGCCCCCGGCCGGTGAATGCGCGATCTGCGCGGACGACCGGCAGTGGGTACCGAGCTCGGGCCAGACGTGGACGACGCCGGCGGAGCTGGCCGCCGACGGGCACGAACTGGTGCACCAGGAACTCGAACCGGGCATCCACCGCCTCAACCGGGAACCCGCGTTCGGCATCGGCCAGTGGACGTACCTGGTGCAGACCGCCGGGGGCAACCTGCTGTGGGACCCGCCGAACCACCTCGACGAGGCGCTGGCCGCCAAGGTCGGCGAACTCGGCGGAGCCGCGGTGATCGTGGCCAGTCACCCGCACATGTACGGCTCGCAGGTCAGCTGGAGCCACTGGCTCGGGCACATCCCGGTACTGGTGCACTCCGCCGACCGGCGGTGGGTGCGGCGGGAGGACCCGGTGATCCGGGAGTGGTCCGGCACCGAGCGGATCCTGCCCGGCGTGACCCTCGTCGAGGCGGGCGGGCACTTCCCCGGCGCGTCGGTGGCCCACGTCGCCAGTGGCTCCGGCGCCTTGCTCGTCGGGGACACCATCGTCCCGGTGGCGGCGGCCGGCTGGGTGACGTTCATGCGCAGCTACCCGAACAAAATCCCGCTTTCCGCGGGCTTGGTGCAGCGGATCGTGGACCGGCTCGAACCCTACGAGTTCGACCGCCTGTACGGACTCTTGGGCGGCACCGTGCCGGGCGACGCCAAGGGTGCGGTGCGGCGTTCCGCGCAGCGCTACATCGCGTGGGTCAGCGGGGCGAACGACCACCTGGGCTAGACGTGAGCCGAGGCGGCCGGTTCGATCGCCCGGCAACGCGGTGCGATCTCGCGGGTGGGGACCGGTCCCCGGCGGCGGGTCTTAGGGTGAAGCCGCGGTGCAGATCACCGGCGGTGAGCGGAGGTGCCTTGTTCGGAGAGAAGTGCGCGGGGTGCAACCGGCGGGCCACTCGCTCGCGCGGCCGCCGCGCTCGGTACGCGTGCCGGGTGTGCCGCCGGGAGGTGAAGGATTTCGCCGCGGTGGAAGCGACGTCGGAACGGCTTCACCAGGCCGTACGTGCGTGGCTCGCGGCGGCCCCGCCCGTCCCGGAATCGCCGCGGCGCCAGGGCCTGAGTGAGAGCGTCGTCTCCCTGGAGGACGCTGTCGGGACGTTCGCCGCCGCCGTCCGCACCATTTCGTTGAACGGGCCGAGCGCGAGCTGGCTGGCGGCCGGCGTGCCGGAGCCGCCCGGCAGGTCGAACTACCTCAGCATGCGGTTCCTGCCCCGGCATCCGCACCAGCTCGCGGGTCCCGCCCTGCCGGCGGGCCACGCGGACGTGCTCGTGCGCGAACGCGTCTACTACCCGGCCCCGGACTCGCAGGGGTTGTTCAACTTCTACATCGGCAGCGTGTTCCGCCACCCCGGCGGCGACGTCGTCGTGCGGTGGTACGAAATCGGCGTCTGGCCCCCGGGGTTCGTCGACTTCGACCGCCCGCTGGGCGATCGGCGCTACACCCCCTGACGGCGCCCAACCCGCCTTTCGAACCTCAGCGCGGCTCTGCTTCCGGCGACGGATTCCGCGGTCGGGTGTCGGCGACTGGGCGAAATCCGCCGCGATCGGTGTTTCGGGTCGGTACCGCTGGGTCATTGCTGCGCGGTGCTTCGGCTACGGGGCCGGGCCGACGGGAAGTCCGTGCTCTGGAAAGGGCCGGCTGCGGTGGGTGCGGGCGTCGTGCTCGCGATGGGACTGGGCGTTACGGCGCCGAACGCGGTGCAGCACAATGAGTTTCGGTCCGAGTACGCGCCAGGTTCGTGCCTCGACTGCTGGGCCGGCTTCGGCCCCTCCAGCACCACCTGCAACGAAGGCGCCTGTCGGCACTGGCTCTGGACGCCCGGCATCCCCGCGACCGGGATGCGGCAGGACGCGACCGGCCTGTGTGTGACAGTCCGCAACGACGTGGCGACGAGGAAACCTTGCGCGGTGACCGACGCCGCAGCGCTGGGGAAGCTTTCACCCGCACGCCCGAATCCGGCCGAGCCGCGCGTGCTGATCACCGACGCCACCGGAAGTACCCCGCGCTCGCCCGCGTCTCCACCGCCATGAGCACCGGCGGCTCACAGCGCTGGGTGCCCTGCGCCGTCTTCTTCTGATCGCGAGCTCTCCGCGCTGCACTGCCTCCGTCGCCGAAGGAGGTCGAGTCGGGTCAGGCGTCGGCCAGTGCTGCACGGATCGCGTGGCGGGCGGTGTGGGCCATCGCGGGGTTCGTCGTCCGGTAGTACGGGAGCGCGATCAGCGCCTGGGAGAGCGCCCGGCCCCGGCCGCGGGTCCAGGTGGCGTCGTCCAGGCCGAGTGCGTCGCGGAAGGTCGCGCGGGCCGCGGGTGGCAGGAGGTTCCACGCGGGGAACAGATCGCAGGCCGGGTCGCCCACGCCGGTGCAGCCGAAGTCGATCACCGAGGTCAGCCGGCCGTCGTGCACCAGGAGGTTGCCCGGCATCAGGTCGGCGTGCAGCCACACCGGCGGCCCGGCCCAGGCCGGCGCGTGGAGCGCCTCCTCCCACACGGCGATCGCCGCGTCGCAGTCGACGCCTTCCTGCGGGATGCCGCGCAGTTCCTCCGCGGCGGCCCGGGTCGAGGCGTCGAGTGAGGCGAGGGGGCCGCCGCGGTAAGCGTTCGGCGCCCCCGGCAGGGTGCTGCTGCGCATCGACGCCACGAACGCGGCGAGATCCTTGGCCAGCAGGATCGGTTCGCCCACCGCTCCCGGCTCGGGAGTCTCCCCGCCCAGCCACCGGTACACCGACCACGGCCAGGGATAGTCCTCGGTGGGTTCCCCGGCCCCGAGGACCTCCGGGATGGCCACCGGCAGCCGGGACGCGAGGCGTGGCAGCCATTCCTGCTCCACCGCCACGTCCGCGGCCCCGCCTTTCAGCAGCGGCAGCCGGACGACCAGGCCCTCGCCCAAGCGGTACATGGCGTTGACCGTGCCGCCGGACGGAAACCGTCGCACCGTCAGCCCCGCCCACTGCGGGAACTGCTCGGCGATCAGCCGCCGCACCAGGTCGTCGTCGATGGGGTGCTGGCCGAGATGCATCTGCCCGGTGCTCATGGGGTGTTATCCGATCGCCGGCCCACCTTGGGCGTCAAACGGGTTTCCGGCCGCCGGGAGGTCCGGACCACCGACGGGCGCACCGAGGAGAACCACCCGGGGGACCGGGACGGCCGCCGCGGTGGCCGTCCCGGTCGTGGTTCAGACCGCCTTCCCGACGCGGGCGGCCGCGGCGGCGTCGACCCAATAACCGGCGTACGACGTGTCCGTGCGCTGCCCGGACGCGTTGGCACTCCAGGCCCGGACGGAAAGCACGTACTGCGTCTGGTCCGCCGGTGCCGTGAACTCGAACGCCGCGGTGCCGTCGGCGCCGGGCTGCACGGTCACGTCCGGTCCCGGCCCGCTCGCCGTCTCGACGGCGTACCCGTAGGAGACCAGGCCCGGCTGGACCGGGGTGACCGTGCAGTGGATCACCTGGCCGGGCCGGACGGACCCACTCGCGTCACAGGTCAGCGGCGGCGCCGCCGAACGCGGCGAGAACGAGTAGTACCCGGCTTCCGAGACCGTGCCGTCGGCGAACGTGGTGGTCGCGTTGAGGTACTGCGAATCGGTGGTGAGCGGTGTCAGGACGACGCTGGCCGTCCCGTCCGGACCGGCGGGCACGGTGACCGGGTCCCCGCCGCGGTAGCGGTAGGTGTAGCTCACCGCGCCCGGCACCGGCGACGAGAACGTGAACGTGCCCGGCGTGGTGACGTAGGCCCCGACCGCCCACTGCGGGTATTCCACGCTCGCGATCGTCGGTCCGTTCGTGCGGGCCACGACGTTCACGTCGTTCGTCGCCGACACCAGCCCGGCCGCGGTCGTCGTGCGGACGTTGATCCAGTGCTGGCCCCCCGACGCCGGGACGAGGGTGACCCGTGCTGTGCCGTCCGGGCCCACCGGGATCGTCACCGGGTCCCCGTGGTCCCAGTCGTAGGTGAAGGACACCGAACCCGGCAAAGTGGCGTGCAGGGTGAAGGTGGCGGGCTTGCCGGTGATGACGCCTTCGGGCACGTCGACCGCGGGCAGGCCCCGATCGATCGCGAGCTGACCGCCGCCGGGGCCGGACAGGTTCCCGTTGGTCATCCGCGCCCGCACGCTGACGTCGTAGCGCTTGGCGGCGTCCGTCGGCGTGACCGTGATGGTGGCGGTGCCGTCCGGGCCCGTGGGCAGCGTGACCTCGGGCGCGTCGTCGATCTTGTAGACGTATTCGGTGGCGCTGTCGCCGTCGTGCGGGCCGAACGTGCACTGCCGGGTCTCGCCGAGGTACGCCTGGGGCGGCGTGCACGTCATCGACGGACCGTTGGCGGCCACGAAGAACCGGTAGGAAGTGGACGGCGAGGAGTTGCCGCCCGCGTCCTCGCCGCGCACCAGCAGCCGGTTGGTGCCCCAGTTCCTGGGGGTGAACGTGTAGGCCGCCGTGCCACCGGGCCGATCGGCCTCGACGTAGATGGGCGGAACGGCTTCGCCGACGGCGAACCGGACGATGTCCTGGTCGCCCCGCGCGTCGAACGTGAACACGCCGGGCTCGCCGATGCCGCCGGCCTCGGCGTCCTCGCCGTCGGGGTAGTCGGCCGAGGTCACCAGGGGCGCGGTCGCCGGCGGGGTGAAATCGGTGCTGAAGCGGCAGGTCGGGCTCCACGGCCCGGCGGTCAGGCCGTCTTTCGCGCGGACTTGCCAGTCGTAGGTGACGCCGTCGGTGAGCTGCTGCTGCCCGACCTCGAGCCACATCGGGTAGCCCGGCGTCCAGAACCGGTCGAGCTCCGCGTTCTGCCGCTGGTCCGGGTGCTCGACCGGCCACCAGGCGAACTCCGCGCCGAGCTGGGCGTCGTCCGGATCGGTGGAGACCGCTTCGAGGCGGGTGTCACCCACTCCGACTACCGGGTTTTCCGTGCAGGCCCTGCGGTTCGTGGCGAGCTGCACGGGCGCGGTGGGCGGCTGGTTCTTCTGCAGGCTCACGTACAGCATCGGCCGGTGGGTGCGGCTGAAACGCGGGTTGTCCTGCTGGCCGTCCGGCAGGCGCAGGACCAGCGTCAGCGAGGTGCGCCCGGCGTCGATCGCCTGCTGCAGGGCCGGTCCGGCGTCCCAGTCGAGGTAGTCCGACGGGCAGACGTCGAGACTGCCGGGGCCGGGCAGCTTGGTCAGTTCCTCGGGCTGGTCGTCCCACGTCGGCGGGTTCGTCGCCGGCGCGGTGACCCACAGCTCGGTGCGGCGCGGCACCGAGCAGTCGGCGACCGCGGTCTCCTTTCCGGACAGTTCCGCGGAGAGCACTTTCGCGCCGCGCAGTCCGGAGAGGTCGAAGGTGAAGTAGGACTTGGACACGTGCTTCTCGTGGTCGGCCGTGACCTTCGCGCCGATCGGCGCGTCACCGGCCGGGTTGGCGAAACTCTCCTTCGGCCGGGCCGAGTCGGTGTACGACCACGACACGGACTGGATCGACGTGTAGCCGGTCGCGTCGGCCGGTGCCGCGAGCACCGCGGACCCGGTCGTGAGCAGCGCCGCGGTGACGGCGAGGACGCCCGCTCTCGCGGGCAGGATCGATCTACCGGAGCCCAAAAGGCTCACCCCCTGTGTGCGGCGGCCGCCGCTGCGGCCGGTCCGAATACCGACACGCGCGAAGGAGGTGGACGGTTGCCCCGAAACGGACTTCGGGCAGGGGGCAGCACTCAAGTGGCGGGTTCGCGATCGCAGCCGCGTTCTCGATCGCCGGCCTTCGGTGAGCACTGCTTCACCGCCGCGGGTTCACAGTTCCCCGTTGCTCACCGCGGCTGCGTCAAGGGGGGAGAGGCCGCGCGATCCGAGGCCGGGCAGCGGTTCCCAGGACCACTCCGCCGGAATCTGCCCGAGCCCGGTCCGGCCGCGACGACGCCGCCCACGATCGCGCACGTCGTGTCCGTGTCCCCACCCGCCGGCACCGTCGCCCACAACGCTTCGGGCAGATCATCGAGGCTGCGGTCCGCGCTCCACAGCGCGCGTACGGGACTGTGTCCGCAGCCGAAATCCGCAGGCCGCAGCCCAGCGTGCCCGCGGCGTACCGCGGATCCAGCCCGAACCGCAGCCGCGTCGCGCGCCGCAACCCGGACGCGACCTCGCCGTCGGGCACGTGCTCCAGGACACCCGGGATCAGGTCCTGCCCCGCCACGCCCCGCACCGCCAACGCCGCGGCGACCGCGACGGCACCAGCCGCCGCCTCCGGATGCGCGTGCGTCACCACGGCCTGGGCCCGCGCCTGCTCGACGACAGCACCCGGACCATCGGCGAACCAGACCCCCCACGGCGCGACCCGCATCGCCGCACCGTTGCCCCACGAACCCAGCCCGTCGAACATCCCCGTGGTCACCACCCGCCAGCCCGCACCGTCCCCGATCGCTTGCAGCACCTGGTGCATCGAACCGCCGTACTTCCGATGCGGATCGTCGCGATAGGACTCCGCGAACCGGCTCGCCAGCGCGTCCTGGTCAACCTCACCACACTCACGCAGCACCGCGACCAGCGACAGGGCCATCGCCGTGTCGTCGGTCGACGGCACGGAGAACCACTGCTCACCGAACGCGTCCCCCACAGCCAACCCGCGCAATGAAATCTCGACGTCCACTCCGCCGTGGTCGCCACGCCGATCAGTCACGGCAACCACATTCCGTTTGCCGCCGGGATTTCTACCGGCCGCTCGCCTCCGCCAGGCTCTGGTCCCGGGTTTCCGGCGCCATCACCACCGACACCACGACGCCGACGGTGCTGACCACGGCGGCGATCAGCATCGTCACGCCGATGCCCGCCGAGGCGAGCAGGAGGGGGGTGAGGAAGGTGCCGACGGCGGCGCCGATGCGGCTGACGGACGTGCCGACGCCGACGGCGGTGGCGCGGACTTCCGTGGGGAACAGTTCGTTCGGGTAGATCCACTGCATGATGGTGGGGCCGCCGATCGCGATGGCGTAGACGGCGAAGAGCGTGGCCACCACGGGCACCGCCGCGTGGGGGAAGAAGCCGAGGGCGAACAGGGCGGCGGTGGCGACCGCGAACGGGGCGATCAGCAGGCCGCGCCGGCTGAAGCGGTTGGCGACGAGGGTCGCGGCGACGCAGCCGATGAGGAACAGCAGGCCGATCGACGCGTCGCCGAAGTTGGCGAGGCCGGGGCCGTCGAGGCCGAGCGCGGCCAGCAAGGCGGGGCCGAAGGCGTAGATGGCGTAGATCGGCAGGATCGAGCACGTCCAGAAGAGCGCGACGAACACCGTGCGCCGCAAGTAGTTTCCGGAGATCAGCGTGCGGAACCGGACGGGTTCGGGTTCCTCGGGCAGGTCTTCGAGTTCGGCGTCCGGGCCGAACACCTTGTGCAGGGCCGCGCGCGCCTCGTCGACGCGGCCGCGAGCGGCGAGCCAGCGCGGCGACTCCGGTGTGCCCCAGCGCGCGAGGACGAGGAGGATCGCGAACACCGCCGGGGACAGCAGCATCCAGCGCCACGCGTCGGGCCCGAGGTGCTTGAGCCCTTCTCCCACGAGGTACGCGGCGGCGTTGCCCGCGGCCCACATCGCGGTGAGCCAGCCGAGCAGGCTGCCGCGCTTGCGGCGGGGCGCGAACTCGGCCAGCAGCGACGTGGCGATCGGGTAGTCGGCGCCGATGGCGATGCCGAGCACGAACCGGAACGCCAGCAACATCACCGGGCCGGTCGCGAAGAACTGGGCCACCGAGCAGATCGCGACGAGCAGCAGGTCGAGCGTGTACATCACCGTCCGCCCGATCCGGTCGGTCACGTACCCGCCGAGCAGGCCCCCGGCGAACAGGCCGATCAGCGCCGACGCACCCAGCACGCCCTGCCACGCTCCGGACAGGTGCCACGCCGGGGTCAGCTGCGTCAGCGCGACCCCGATGATGCCGAGCACGAACCCGTCCAGGAACGGACCACCGGCCGAGTACACCGTCAGCCGCCGGTGGAACGCGGTCAGTGGGAGATCGTCGAGCGTCCGGCGCGAACCGGTCTCCGCAGGTGTGTCGGCGCCGTTGCCTCGGACACTGCTCATGGTGGTTCTCCTGTCGGGAGGGCCTGCTGTCGTGTCGCAGTGCGCAGCACCGTAGGTATTGTTCAACAACCACGTCAAGACCTCAGCGAGATTGGCCTGGAAACGATGATCGAGATGAACAAGCGCAGACTTTGCTCAACAATCCAGATTGACTGTTGAACAAACTCCGCTACAGTCAATCCCGTGACGGAGAGCGCAGCAGCACAGATCACGGGCGTCGCCGCGCCGGAGCGGGTCGCCGAGACGTTGCGGGACCGCATCGTCGAGGGCGAGTTGCGGCCAGGGGCGCCGCTGCGGGAAGTGGCGCTCGCCGAGGAGCTCGGCGTTTCGCGCAACACGCTGCGCGAAGCCGTGCGCTTGTTGACCACGGAAGAGCTGGTCGAGGTGAAGCGGCACCGGGGCGCGGTCGTCAAGATGATCACCGTCGAGGAGGTGCGCGACATCTACCTCGTCCGGCGCACCGTCGAACTGCGGGCGATCGACGACAGCGCGCTGGCGACCGAGCGCACGATGGCCGGGCTCGAGCGCGCGTGCGCGGCGGCCGAGGAAGCCGCGGTCGCCGGCAGCTGGCGCGAGGTCGGCACGGCGAGCCTGCGGTTCCACCAAGCTCTGGTCGCGACGCTCGGCAGCCCGCGCCTGGACGCGCTCTTCCGCACCACCGTCGCGCAGATGCGGCTCGCGTTCGCGGCGATCGCGGACGAGGCCGACTTCCAGCGGTCGTTCGTCCCGCGCGATCGCGAGATCTGCGACCTGCTCGCGGCCGGTTCCCGGGCCGCGGCCGCGGCCGCGTTGCGCCGCTACCTCGACGACGCCGAACGCGCCGTGATCGAAGTCCTCCGGCTGCACGCCGTGCCGTACCCGTCCTGACCCGACCCTTCGAACCAGCGAGGTTTTCCATGGGCAGCTACCCCGCCGCGTACCAGACGGAAGGGGGCGCGCTCGGCGTCGACCGTGACTTCTACGGCCGCATCGCGAGCGACACCGAGGGCCGCGAACTCGTCGAGGAGTTCACGCTCCCGATCCGCTCGGGCCGGGCGTGGGAGGTGCCGGCGGGGCACGTCTGCCGCATCGTCACCCCGGAAGGCCCGCAGGTGGGCGACTTCAACGTGTGGAACCGCCACGACCCGCGTGAGCGGATGTGGGCCGCGCGCACGCGCCAGCTGCAGGCGGCTCACGTCACGACGTTCGACCGGATCTGGTCCACGCTGCCGTTCCTGCGGCCGCTGCTGACCGTCACCAACGACACCCTCGCCGGCTACGGCACCGACGAAGACGGCGGCCGCGTGCACGACCTGCTCGGCACGCGCTGCGACCCGTACGTGAACCGGATGCTCACCGGCGAAGACTTCGACTTCCACTGCCACTCGAACCTCACCCGCGCCGTTCTTCCCTACGGGCTCACGGAATTCGACGTGCACGACGTGCTGAACGTGTTCCAGTGCACCGGCCTCAACGACGAAGACCGGTACTTCATGAAGGCGTGCCCCGCGAAGGCGGGCGACTTCTTCGAGTTCTTCGCCGAACTCGACCTCCTGTGCGCCCTGTCGACCTGCCCGGGCGGCGACCTGTCCGTGCCGCTGTGGGGCCCGGACGCGAAGGACCCGATCGACGTGTGCCGCCCGCTCGCCGTCCAGGTCTACCGCGTCCCCGACGAACTGCGCGCCGGCTGGCAGCCGCCGCAGCCCGCCGCGTACCGCAACCTCCACGGAATGCGGCTTCCTCACTGGACCGATCCGAACTGATGCGGTCGCACCCGGTGGTGATGATCCACTGTGGACGGTTCCGGGGCTCTGGCCCTGCTTGCCGCCGCCGACCTGGTGAACAACGGGAACCAGCCCGGTTGTTCGTGAGCCACTTCGAGACCGGCGTGATGTACGGGCGCGGGAAACTGAAGCCCCCAAGCCGTACAGCGGGCTGGGGATCACCGCGAGCAGGGCGACGAGCCCGGTGAGGAACCTGCGGAGCCGGCCGCTGTCGCAGGAGGTGATGAACGCCGGCGCGCGCGGCGGCTCGAGCGACTGGCGCACCGCTGAGTCCACGTCGTTCCAGGGCAGCGACCTCGGCGCGTGGGCCGCGCTCGTCCTCTTCGCCGCCGTCTGCCTGCCGCTGCTGATCCGCGGGATCCTGCGCCGCCGGCGACCGTGAGGCGCCGGCCCGGGTGCGTCCGGCGAAAGTGCTCTTGATCTTGCCCTCGTGGGCCATCCTCAGGGCAGCGGCATGGTGACCGTGCACAGCCGGGGCACACACTGGGCGGGTGCTTGATCTTGCCCCGGGGAACCGCTTCGCGTTCGGCGTTTCGCTTCCCGCTCCCGGCAGCGACATCCGGGTGCTGACCGCCGCTCTCGAGGACCTCGAAGCGGCCGACTTCCTCGTGCTGACCGGCGACACGGGCCTCGCACCGATCGCCGCGCTGGGGTTCCTCGCGCCGAGGACGACGATCGGGCTGGTGGCCGAGGTCGACGCGGGCTACGTCGAACCGTTCTTCACGTCGAAGGAACTGGCGACGCTCGACCTCGTCTCCGCGGGCCGCGCCGGGTGGCAGCTCGCCGTCGACCCGGGTGCCGGAGCGGCGCGCAAGCGGGGACGCGCTCCGTTGCCGCCGGCGGAGCTGACCGAGCGCGTCGTCGAATACGCGACCGTCGTGCGGGACCTGTGGGACAGCTGGGATCCCGACGCCGTGGTCCGGGACCGGGCCCGCGGGCTCTTCCTGCGCGCCGACCGCGTGCACCGCCTCGACCACGCCGGCGCGCACTTCCGCGTGCGCGGCCCGGCGATCCTGCCCCGGCCGGTCCAAGGGCACCCACCGGCGTTCGTCCGGCTGACCGGCGATGAGCACAGCTGCCGGCTCGCCCGCGCGGTGGCCGAGGTCGTCCGCGTGCCGGCCGGCTCGGCCGGGCGGGCCCGCGAGACGTTCCCGGACGCCCGGGTGCTGGCGGACGTCCCGTTCGACGGCGTGTCGGCCACGCTCGCCGCGGCCGAGAGGATTTCCGCGGTGGCGCAAGGGATCGTCGTCGAATTCGGGGATCCCGGGGACCTCGCGGCGCTGCGGGAGGTCGCCGGCGGGCTGGGGGAGCGCGCTCCCCGCACCGCAACACTTCGCGAGCGGCTGGGTCTGCCGGCCGCGATCAGCCGGTTCGTCCGGGAGGAGAAGCCGTGACGCGGTCGCGCCACATCCCGCTCGGGTCGGGGTTCTACAGCACCGGTGAGCCCGTCGCGTGGGCCCACCCCGAAGCCGGTGACGTGCTGGACTTCGCCGCGCACCGGCACTTCGCCGCCGCCGCGGAGGCCGCCAAGGTGGACTTCATGTTCTACGGCGAGACGCTCAGCCTGGCCGACGCCGGCGGCGAGGTCGTCGAGGCGTATTCGGCCGGCCGGTTCGACTCGCTGACGATGTACTCGGCGCTGGCCGCCGAGACGTCGAAGCTCGGGTTGATGGCGACGGTCAACACCAGTTACTACGACCCGTACGAACTGGCGCGCCAGTACGCCTCGCTCGACGCGATCTCGGGTGGCCGCGGCGGGTGCAACCTGGTGACGTCCGCCGCGCCCGCGACCGCGGCCAACTTCACCGCCGGTGACGTGCCCCGGGCCGAGCGGTACCCCCGCGCGACCGAGTTCACCGACCTGCTCAAGCGGCTGTGGACCAAGGGGCCGCAGGGGATGTCCTTCCGCGGGCACTTCTTCGACGTGGCCACGGACGCCGGGCTCCCGCCGAGCCCGCAGGGGCATCCGGTGCTGATGCAGGCCGGCGAATCGCCCGCCGGGCGCGACTTCGCGGCGGCGGGCGCCGACCTGGTGTTCACCGGGTTCGACTCGGTCGAACGCGGCCAGCCGTTCTACGCCGACGTCAAACAGCGCGTCGCCGATCGCGGGCGCGACCCGGGGGCGGTGAAGATCATGGCCGCCGCCTTCGTCCACGTCGCCGGCAGCGACGGCGAAGCCGCCGAAGAACTCGCCGAGATCCGCCGATCCCTGACCACGCCCGCCATGGTGCACACGTACCTGGGCCGCTACTTCGGCCGCGACCTGTCGGCCTACGACGTCGACGGCCCGCTGCCGGACCTCGAACCCGATTGGGCCGTCGCCGACGTCTTCACGGCCAACCGCCTCCGCGGCGAACGCGACCCCCGCAGGGCATTCGCCCGCCTGAAGGCCATCGCGGACGACGAGCACCTCTCCATGACGCGCCTGGTCCAACGGGTCTTCGACGACGCACTGCTCGCCACCGTGGTCGGGTCGCCCGAGACCATCGCCGACCTGATCGAAGACGCGGTCGACCGCCGGGCCGTCGACGGGTTCGTCTTCTCCTCCGCCCTGCAGCCCTACGGCATGGACCGCTTCTACAGCCTGGTGCTCCCGATCCTGCGCAACCGCGGCCGCTTCCGCGACGACTACGAGGGCGACACGCTGCGAGACCACCTGGGGCTCCCGCCGGTGGCGTCCGTGCGCCGCTAGACGGGTCTCGACGGCACCAGCCGCCGGCCGGCCGGGACTCGCGCGGATCGGCGCGCGGGGGAGACCGGCCGGGCCGGGTTGCCCGGCCAGGACTCACGCCCGGGACGACAAGTCCTTCACCGAGGATTCCTACCACTTCACGGATCCCAGTGACGCCACATCGCAGTGGCGTTCCCCTACCTTCCCTCGCCCGGAAAGCGTTCTGCTGGGCATGCAACCCCGTACGGGGCGCGCTCGTCGCTGCCGACGAGGCGAACTGGCTCCTGTCCGGGACCGTCCACAACGGACAGGAATTCCCGAGCCGGTCGGGAACGAGTACGAGCGAGTGGACCTTGCGGTGCCGACACCGCGTTCCTCGAATTCCTCTTCCACTCGCCGGTGACCTGCCGCGGGCGCCCGGCCTTCGCCGACGCCACCTACTGCACCACGGCCGCCGCCGCCGTCTTCTCCGCCGGTACCCCAGTACTGGACCTGCGCGCTGGACCCCACCTGCCCCGAGGATCACGCGGACAAGACGGCCAACGCCGCGATCAGCGCCGGTTCCTGCGCGAATACGCCTGAGGGTCGGCCGGACGCACGCACTCCGCCGCCGACAACCTCGCCGCACCCGGAGCCTGAAAGCCGCGCGCGGATCCGCCGCACCTGACGGCGGTTGACGCGCCGACGTCGAGGATGCGACGATTGTTCACAGGCAATGTAAACGTTTTCATCGATTTCTGCAAACCTTTACAGGCCGGAGGTTCGGTCATGACTGCTCAGCAGCGGCGCGCCGGTTCGGTGGGCGTCGTCGATCTCGCCCGTGAGCTCGGGGTGTCGACGGCGACGGTGTCCCGCGCGCTCAACGGCAGCACAGCGGTTCGTCCCGAGCTGGCCGAGCGGATCCGGGCGCACGCGGAGTCCCGCGGGTACGTCGCCAACCGGCTCGCCAGGGCGCTGTCGGCCAACACCAGCCGCGCGTTCGTCGGCTTCGTCATCCCGTACGTGGACACGCCCGCGTATTCCGCGGTCGCGGCGGAATGCGCACGGTTGCTGTCCGCCGACGGCACGCAGATGATCCTCACCGTCACCGGCAACGACCCGATGCAGGAGCTGCGGCAGCTGCGGGAGCTCGTCGCCAGCCGGATCGCCGGGCTGGTGATCTCCCCGACCACGGGAGTGCTCGACGAAACCCGGCGGTTGCTCGGCGGGCTCCCGGTGGTGGAACTGCACCGCGCGTCGGGGATCGAGGCGCCGGGTGTGTTCAGCGACGACGAGCAGGTGCTGGTCGAGAGCGTGCTGCACCTCGCGGCGCTCGGGCACAGCAAGATCGGCTACCTGGGCACACCGGAGGAGCTGTCGAACGGTGCCGTGCGGTTGCGCGGTATCCGCCGGGGGATGGACCTGGCGGGCCTCGACCCGGACACCATGGTCACGCGGCTCTGCGAACCGATTCACGAGAACGGTTATGCCGCGGCGGTGGAACTGCTGGCCACCCACATCACGGCGCTCGTCGTCGGCGGTGGCTCGCTGTCCGTGGGTGCGGCCCAGGCCGTGCGCGCGGACCGGCGCCGCGTTCCCGACGACCTTTCCCTGGTGGTGTACGGCGATCCGATGTGGTTCGCACTGGCGGACCCACCGCTGACGACGATCCAGGTCGACTACCCGGGGCTCGCCCGGCGGGCCGCGCAACTGCTGATCGAGGCGCTCGACGCTCGGCACTCCGGGCTGGCGGGACCCCGCCCGGGACCGCACCTCGTGAGCCCGCACCTGCTCACCGGCGGCTCGACCGCACCCCCGCGCAGCTGAATTTCCGCGAACACCTGTCCGGCACAACGAAGTGCGAGGAGCATCCATGTTCAAGGGCCGCCGTCGATGGCTGGTTGCGACCTTCGTCCTGATCATCACCGCCGTTGCGTACATCGACAGAGTCAATCTCTCGATCGCGGCACCGATCCTCACCCACGAGTTCCACACCAACGCCGCGGTCATGGGACTTCTCCTGTCGAGTTTCACCTGGACCTACACCCTGTTCAACGTCCCGGCCGGCATGCTGGTCGACCGCATTCAGGTGCGGGTGCTGTACTCGCTCGCACTGCTCGTGTGGGCGGTGTCGAGTCTGCTCACGACGCTCGTGCGCTCGGCGGGCACGTTGTTCGTGCCCCGGTTGCTGCTCGGCATCGGCGAGGCACCGTTCGCGCCGGCCGCGATCCGCACGCTGGCGGATTGGCTGCCGAAATCCGAACGGGCGACCGGCAGCAGCATGTTCATTTCCGGGGTGGCGCTGGGCTCGGCGGTCGGCCCGCCCGTGCTGGCCTACCTGGTGAGCGGGTTCGGCTGGCAGAGCGCCTTCATCGCCACCGGCGTGCTGTCGCTGCTGGTCGCGGCGATCTGGTACGCCTGGTACCGCCACCCGCTCGACGACACCAAGCTCACCGAGGCCGAGCGGCAGCTGATCTTCCGCGATCAGGAGCCGCCGAAGCAGGAGGGGCGCGCCCCGTGGAGCCAGATCGCGCGGCACCGCGACATCTGGGCGATCACCGCCGGGTACTTCTGCCTGCTCTACATCCTCTACACGTTCATCACGTGGCTCCCGAGCTACCTCATCGAAGACCGGCACATGACGGTGCTGAAGTCCGGGTTCGCGACGTCGATCCCGTGGGCGGTCGCCTTCCTGTGCGGGATCCTGGGCGGACGGCTGTCGGATTTCGCGCTGCGGCGCGGAGTGTCCACTTTGAACGCCCGCAAGATCGTGCTCGTCGGCGGGATGGTCGCGGCGCTGGCGATCGTCGGCACCGCGCTCGCCTCTTCGGCCGCGCTCGCGATCGTGTGCTTGACGATCTCCACCGCGGGGATCATCACCGCGAACGGTGCGGTGTGGGCGGCGACCCAGGACATCGTGCGCGAGCTGGATCTGACCGGCTCGGCCACGGGGTTCATCAACGGGCTCGGCAACGTCGGCGGCATCCTGGGACCGATCATCACGGGTGCGGTGGTCTACGCCACGGGCTCCTTCCTGGCGCCGCTCATCCTCGCCGCGGTGCTCGCGCTCATCGGAGCGCTGGCGTGGGGCTTCGGGATGCGGAGCACGCCCCGCAACCGCACGACCGGGCAGACCCGGATCCAGGAAACCGCAGTGGCGAAAGGTGGCCATGACCGCTGATACGGGCCCGCTCTCCGGGCTGAAGGTGATCGACGCCGCCACGCTGGCGGCAGGACCGCTGGTGGCGACGTGGCTCGGCGAATTCGGCGCCGAGGTGATCAAGATCGAACAGCCGGGCTCCGGCGACCCGGTGCGCCAGTGGGGCGCCCAGCGCGACGGCGTCGGCCTGATGTGGAAGAGCCTGGGCCGCAACAAGAAATCCGTCACGCTGAACCTCCGCCTCGACGAGGGGCGCGACCTGCTGCGGAGGCTCGTGGCGGAGGCGGACGTGTTGGTCATCAACCTGCGTCCGTCCACATTGCACCGCTGGGGGCTGGACCACCCCAGCCTGGCGAACGTCAACCCGGGTCTGGTCATGGTCCACGTCACCGGGTTCGGGGCCGGCGGCCCCAAGACCGACCGGCCCGGCTTCGGCACCCTCGGCGAGGCCATGAGCGGGTTCGCCCACCTGACCGGCGAGCCGGACGGCCCGCCGACGCTGCCGGCGTTCATGCTCGCCGACGGGGTGGCCGCGCTCAACGCGACCTACGCGGTGATGATGGCGCTGTACCACCGGGACGTCCACAAGGGACCTGGGCAGCTGATCGACGTGAACCTGGTCGAACCGCTGGCGCGGCTGATCGAACAGCCGGTGCTGACCTACGACCAGCTCGGCACGGTGCCCGGGCGCACGGGGAACCGCTGGGACATCAGCGCTCCCCGCAACGTGTACCGCACCAAGGACGGGCATTGGCTCGCGATGTCAGGCAGCGCGCCCACGGTCGCGATGCGGGCGTTGCGCGCGGTCGGGCGGGCCGATCTGACCGTCGATCCGCGGTTCGCCGAAGCGCAGCAACGCCTTCGCAACGCCGCGGAGATCGACCAGGTCGTGGCGGACTGGGTGGCCGATCGCACCCTCGAGGACGCCATGCGGGTGTTCGAGGAGGCGGAAGTCGCCGCGGCCCCGGTGTACGACGCCGAACAGCTCGTGGCCGACGAGCACCTGGTCGCGCGGGGCGTTTATCCGAGCATCCCGGACGACGAGCTGGGCGCGATGCGCGTGCAGGCGCCGGTGCCGCGGTTGTCCGCGACGCCGGGCCGGATCGATCACCTCGGTCCGCGGATCGGGGAGCACAACGACGAGGTCTACCGCGAACGGCTCGGTCTCGGCGACGCGGAGATCGCCGGCCTGGTCGCGAAAGGAGTGATCTGATGGCACGGGTGGTCCGGCCACGGCGGTCCGAACTCGCCACGCCCGCCAGCAACGACTGGATGTTCGCGAAATCCGTCGCCGCCGGGGCCGATCTGGTGTTCCTCGACCTGGAGGACGCCTGCGCCCCCGCCGAACGCGAAAAGGCGCGCGGCAAGGCCGCCCGCGCCTTGCGGGAGCTCGACTGGGGCGCCACGACCCGGGCGATCCGGATGAACGGCGTGGACACGCGCTGGGCCTACGGCGACGTCATCGAGGTCGTCACCGAGGCGCGCGACGCGCTCGACGTCATCATCGTGCCGAAGGTCCGCCGGGGGCGCGACGTGTGGTGGGTGGACACGCTGCTGACCCAGCTGGAGGAAACCCTCGGGCTGGGCAAGCGGATCGGGCTGGAGGTCCTCATCGAGGAAACCGAAGGGCTGGAGAACGTCGGCGAGATCGTGCGGGCGAGCGACCGCCTCGAAGCCGTGATCTTCGGCGCCGGTGACTTCTCCGCGTCCCAGGGCGCCCGCGTGGACACCAATTTCGACCCCTTCGTCGAGTACCCGGGGGACATGTGGCACTACGCGCGGGCCCGCGTGGTGGTCGCCGCGCGCTCGGCGGGGATCGACGCGATCGACGCACCGTTCCCCAACTACCGCGACAGCGACGCCTACCGCGTGGCGTGTGACCGGGCCGCCGCCATGGGCTACGTCGGGAAGTGGGCCATCCACCCCGCGCAAGTGGAGGTCGCCAACACCGTGTTTTCGCCGACCCCGCAGGAGATCGAGCACGCCCGCCGGCTGGTGGCGGCGTACCGGGAGGCCGAGGCGCAGGGCAGGGGAGCGACGGGGCTCGACGGCATGCTCGTCGACGCCGCGCACCTGCGCCACGCGGCGACCATCGCGCAGACCGCCGACCTGCTCGGCTTGTGAGGAAGTGCTGATGTCCAGTGCCGTCCGGGGAGAGCAGGACTCGGATCTGTTCCGCGAGGCGATGGCGTCGTTCCCCAGCGGGGTGACGGTCGTGACGACCACCGACGAGGACGGGAAGTGGTGGGGGTTCACGGCTTCCTCGTTCTGTTCGGTGTCGATGGCCCCGCCGCTGGTGCTGACGTGCGTGAACAAGGACGCCCAGTGCTGGCGCGTGTTCACGTCGGCCCAGCGGTGGGTCATCCACGTGCTGCACGCCGGCCAGGTCCCGCTCGCCGTGCGGTTCGCCACGCGCGGGGCGGACAAGTTCGCCGGCGCCGGGTTCGCCGCCGACATCCACGGCCTGCCCGTGCTGGCGGAGGCGAGCGTGGCCCTCGGCTGCGTGGCGCACGCGAAACCCGATGGCGGCGATCACACGATCCTGATCGGCCGGGTGGAGCGCACCCGGATCTGGCCGCAGGCCCCGTCCATCTACTACCGCCGGGCGTTCCACGAGTTCACCTGACTCTGCCGTCCGGCTCTTCGGAAAGGAGCGGCGATGTCCGCGAAACGTGCCGATCAGATGACGCTGGTCGGGTTCATGCAGGCGTCCAACGTGACCGTCTACTCGGGCTCGTGGCGGTACCCGAGCGCCGCGCCGGACTACCTCGACCTGCGGTACTACCAGCGCGTGGCGCGGGTGCTCGAGGAAGGCACCTTCGACCTGATGTTCTTCGACGACCGGCTCGCCATCCCCTCGATCTACGGGGATTCGCCGGCCGAGGCGGTGCGCCACGGTGCGCGTCCGGTCAAAATGGACCTCACCGCGGTGCTCGGCGCCGCCGCGGCGGCGACTTCGCACCTGGGGCTGGGTGCGACCTACTCGACCACCTACTACCAGCCCTTCCACGTCGCGCGGGCCTTCGCGACGCTCGACCACCTCAGCGGCGGCCGGGCCGCGTGGAACGTCGTCACGTCGGTCAACGACGCGGAGGCGCGCAACTACGGCATCGAAGAGCACCTCGGGCACGACGAGCGCTACGACCGGGCCGAGGAGTTCATCGAGGTCGTCGCCAAGCTCTGGGACTCGTGGGAGGACGACGCGATCGTCGGCGACCGCGCGGCGGGCTTCTACGCCGACCCGGAGAAGGTGCGCGAACTCCGTCACCAGGGCCGCTACTTCTCCGTCCAGGGCCCGCTGACGGTGCCCCGCCCGCCGCAGGGGCGCCCGCCGATCATCCAGGCCGGACAGTCCGCGCGCGGCAGGCAGTTCGCCGCACGGTGGGCCGACCTGATCTTCACCGCGGACCCCGACCGGGCGCGCGCCATCGAACACTACCGCGAGCAGAAGGACCTCATCACCGCCGCGGGCCGCGACGCCGGCAAGGTGCGCCTGCTGCCCATGGTGTACACGGTCGTCGGCGAAACCGAAACGATCGCCAAGGAAAAGGAGGCGATGTTCCTCGAGCAACTCGTGGACCCGATGGCGTCTCTCACGCTGCTCTCGGAACTCATGAACTACGACTTTTCGGGCCACTCCCTCGACGACGTCATCACCGACGAGCTCATCGATTCCATCTCCGGCATCCGCGGCCTGGTCCAAAGCGTCAAACGCCAGCTCGGCGACCGGCCCCTCACCCTCCGCACCCTGGCCGGCCAGCGCGCCACCCTGCTGCAAGGCCCCCGCTTCGTGGGCACCGGCGAGCAGGTCGCCGAGCACATGCAGGACTGGTTCGAATCCCACTCCTGCGACGGCTTCGTCATCGCGGCCACCCACCTGCCGGGCGCCTTCGAGGACTTCGTCCGCCTGGCCGTGCCGGAGCTGCGTAAGCGCGGGATCCTCCGGACTTCGTACACCGGCGGGACTCTGCGGGACAACCTCGGCTTGCCGCGTCCGGCGAACTTGCTGGCTGGTTGACGCAGGGGCCGGTCAGCGCGCCGGACCTCGAACCGACGTGCCGACCGGCTTGCCGGCTTTTCCGGCGTGCTGTGTCGATCACGGATCTGATCCGCAACGAGGTGATCTCGAAGTTCACCTACGTGGCTTCCGGCTGTAACGCCTGGTCACATGCTGGAGCGTTGGTAAACTGGCGGCACACGACTGGCGTCGGGTGGATCACCACCAGGGAGTGCGGGTCGAGACGGCATCGCGCGCCTGGGTGCCGCCTTTCGTGAGCTCGGTGAGTCAACTCGACGAATGCCTCGGCGCCCTGGACCTGAAGCTGGACGACGAGCTGCGGCACCGCCTCGACAACGCGTCATCATTCGACGGCACGACATCGTCCGCGCGGCGATAAGGCTTTTGCACGGATCTGATCAAAGGGAGAGTTTGCGCACCGGCTGGACGAAGCGATCTGGCGCCGGCGCGGCTCCGTAGGTCACAGCAGATCAGCAGGCGGGGGAGCGTCCGTCGGCGGCGACGTCTGGACCTTGTCGGCGGTGGCCGCGTGCAGGTGGTGCAGCCGGTCGGCGATGGTCATGGCCGTGCGGACGCCGGTGGCCAGCCGGAGTGCGCCCTCCGCCAGCTGTTCGAGCAACTGGTCGAACTGGTGCGGTACGGCCTCGTGGGTGGGGAAGGTCGATTCCCCGGGCGGGTTGGCGCCCCCGAGCGCAGCCATGGCACGAGCTGTGTCGGGGCTGCGCGGGCCGTGGCCGGGGAAGGCTTCGGCGATCACGTCCTCGGTGTCCTCGACGTACGGCAGCACCCGGGCCAGCACTTCGAGCGCGTTCCGGGCATCGCCGAGCCGTTGCCAGGAGGGCAGTTCGTCACCACCGGGGAAGTGCCGCGACAAGGCGGCGTCGAGGTCGGCGGGCAGGGAGTGGGGGCGCGGCTCGTCGTGGGAGCTCACGGTCGGGGCCTTTCTGGCGGTGCGGGTGAGCCGGCTGCCTCGACCGGACAGTGGCCTCGCGGCCGGGGGTGTGAAGGCTCGGCCGGCCGATCTTTACCCCTCCGGTTTCCGAGCGTTTGCCTCGGTCGGTGCTCGGCGCGCCAGCTCCTGAGCTCGATTCACGATCCTCTCCGGACGAGGATTTAGCGAATCGTGGCGGCGTCCGGGCTAACCGCGTAGTCGTGGTGGCGGTGCGGCGGGGGACTTGTCGGCGGCGAATTTCTCTGACTATGGTCAGAGAATAAAGGAGCAGATCGTGGCTGTCCGGCGGTTCAACCGGGTCGTCACCCAGCGGGTGGGGGCGCTGGAGGAGGCGTACCTGTCGCGCGAGCGTTCGCTCGGGCTCTCGAGGCTGCTGTGGGAGATCGGGCCGGACGGGGTGGAAATCCGGCTGTTGCGCGCCCGCCTGGGCCTGGATTCCGGCTACGTGAGCCGGAAGCTGCGCGCCCTGGAGGCGCAGGGGCTGGTGACCACGGATCCCGGGGATCACGACGGGCGGGTGCGCACGGCGAGGCTCACGGCCGCGGGCCTCGCCGAGCGCGAGCTGCTCGACCGGGCATCGGACGAGCTCGCCGAATCGATGCTGGCGCCGTTGACGACAGCGCAGCAAGAACGTCTTCTCGCAGCCATGGCCGACGTCGAGAAACTGCTCGTCGCCTCGCTCGTGCGCATCGAGATCACCGATCCGCGCACGTCGGATGCCAGGTACTGCCTGCGGTCGTATTTCGAAGAGCTCGGACGTCGGTTCGACGCGGGCTTCGACCCGTCGCAGAGCATCTCGGCCGGCGACGACGAGATGACTTTGCCCTCGGGGCTGTTGCTGGTCGCGACGCTGCAGGGTTCTCCGGTGGGGTGCGGCGCCCTCAAGCTCCACGCCGACACCGGAATCGCCGAGATCAAACGAATGTGGGTCTCCCAGACCGTCCGGGGGCTCGGTCTCGGCCGGCGGCTGCTCGACCGCCTGGTGCAGGAGGCGTCCACCCGCGGCCTGCACACGCTGCGGCTGGAGACGAACAAGGCTCTCGTCGAAGCCCGGCACCTCTACGAAACCGCCGGATTCACCGAAGTCGACGCGTTCAACGACGAGTCGTACGCACACCACTGGTTCCAGCGAGACCTGCGGCAAGACTGAGCCTGGCATCTGTCCATTCTGGATTCAGCGATCATCCTGACTTGCTTCCGATGCTCAACGGGAGCCGTCAGCGCGAGCCGTCCCGGGAGCCGGGTGCGTTCGGCGCGGCTGGCGGAGCTGCGCTCATCGGCGAGCCGGGCGAGGCTTCACCGGCCTGATCTCGCCGGCCTCGCCCCAGTGCCCATCAGGGATTTCGGCGGGGAACCGCAGGTCCGGCCGGGGTCGCACGGCCCACCACTCCGCCGACGACGAACGCGATTGCGAGCAGCCCGCGCGTCTCCTGCTGTGCGCAGCGGGACACACCGTTTCGTGAAAGCGGACTGACCTCGCCACGTTCTCGGGAGCGGGGCGTCGATGGAGGTCGTCTTTCCGGAAGCCGGCCGACATTCCAGAGTGGACAGTGGCGCACGCGGGCACGTCCGCCGGCGATTGAGAGCCGGGGCCGAACTCCGTGCCGGAGCCGGAGTCAGGAGTGCGGGCCGGACGCGTCGAGCAGAGCGTGCAGCATTCGTCGCAGGGCTATGCGGTCGGCCGGGTCGAGCGGAGCCAGCAGCTCATCCTCGATTTCGGCGCTCAAGGATTTGAGCTTCGTGGCGCGTCGTCGGCCAGTGGGGGTGAGTTCCAGTACCCGGCGGCGCCGGTCGGCGGGGTCGACCTGGCGGATCAGCAATCCTTGCGCAACCGAGGTTTCGATGATCGGCACGGCGTTGCGGGGGTCGATGCCGATCAGGTCGGCCAGCCGCTGCTGGCCGAGTGGACCGGTCTCGTCGAGGGTCAGCAGGAGCTTGAACTGGCTCGAGGTCAGCTCGAGCCGGGCGAGCATGCCGGTCCATCGTTGCAGGACGAGCTTGCCCGCTCCGGCGAGCAGCCACGAGGTGGTGCGCTGGAACCCGAGCGCGCCGGGTGTGCCCGGTGGCGGGCTGTCGTCGACGTCCGAGGTCACGACGCCCAGTCTAGCGGGGCCCACATCCACCATGATAGACATGAGACATGTCTAGTTGCGGGCGTGAGCAGGCCCGCCCAGAGGGAGTGACGATGAAAGCAGTGCGCTTCGACCACTATGGCGACGTCGACGTGCTCGACGTGCGCGAGGTCGACGATCCGGTGGCCGCACCCGGGCGAGTCGTGGTCAGGATCCGGGCGGCTGCGACCAACCCCGGAGACAGCTACGTGCGCGAAGGCCTCGCCGAACAGGCGTGGGCGCTGCGGGCGCGGTTGTCCGGAAAGGACTCGGACGTGCCCCGGTGGTCGATGCCCTTCCCGGCCGGGCAGGGCACGGACCTGGCCGGCGAGATCATCGCCGTCGGCGACGGGGCCGAGCGCTGGCGCGTCGGCGATGAAGTGCTCGGCTGGTCCGACGCGCGGCTCAGCCACGCCGAACTCGCCGCCGTGTCCGCCGCGCACCTCGTCCCGAAACCGGCCGGCCTGAGCTGGGAAGTGGCCGGCTCGATGTACGTCGCGCCGATGGCCGCGCTCGCCGCCGTCGAGGCGGTTTCCCCGGCGCCGGGCGAGACCGTGGTCGTGTCCGGCGCCGCCGGTGCGGTCGGCGTCGTGGCGGTCCAGCTCGCTCGCCGCACCGGTGCCGCCGTGATTGGCCTGACGCGCCAGGCCAATCACGACTGGATGCGCGCTCACGGCGTCACCCCGCTCACCTACGGCGACGGCCAGGCGGCCAGGATCCGCTCGACCGCCCGCACCGGGGTCGACGCGTTCATCGACACCTTCGGTGCGGGCTACGTCGACCTCGCGCACGAGCTCGGCGTTCCCGGGAAGCGCATCAACACCGTCGTCGACTTTCAAGCCGCGCTCGGCGGCCGCGCCCGCATCGCCGGCACCAACGACGCCGGCGGGGCCGCCGGGCTCCAGCGTCTCGTCGACCTCGTCGCCGCGGGCGAGCTGGAAATCCCCGTCGCCGGCACCTATCCGCTCGGCGACGTCCGCACGGCCTACCGGCATGGGGCCGAGCAGCGAACCCGCGGAAAGATCGTGTTGATCCCGTGATCGTCAGCCGCCGGGCGCCGGTGTTCAGTTCTGGCAGCCGCAGCCCGCGTCGGTTTTGGCCTGGGCGGCGGTGGTGGCCGGGTCGGTGGCGTGCTCGGCGGGGGTGCAGCAGCCGGTGACGCCGCAGCAGGACGCGGCGGCCGTGGTCAGGGGTGGCCCGGCGGACTTGGCCGCGCGCACGATGGCGGAGTGCATGCCGTCGGCGACGGTGTGGGTCGGGGTGATCTCGACGTCGGTGAACCCGGCCGCTTCCAGGCCGGCCCGGTATTCGCTGAAGGACAGGGCGCCGGCGATGCAGCCGACGTAGTCGCCGCGCTCGGCGCGCTGGGTGGGGGAGAGGTGGTCATCGGCGACGACGTCGGACACGCCGAGGCGGCCGCCGGGCTTGAGGACGCGGAAGGTTTCGGCGAAGACGGCGGGCTTGTCGGTGGACAGGTTGATCACGCAGTTGGAGATCACCACGTCGATCGTGTTCGCGGGCAGGGGGATGGCTTCGATGGCGCCCTTGAGGAATTCGACGTTCGTGGCGCCGGCCTTGGCCGCGTTCGCGGTCGCCAGGGCCAGCATCTCCTCGGTCATGTCCAGCCCGTACGCCTTCCCTTCGGGCCCGACGCGGCGGGCGGAGAGCAGGACGTCGATGCCGCCGCCGGACCCGAGGTCGAGCACCCGTTCGCCCGGGTGCAGATCGGCCACGGCGGTCGGGTTGCCGCAGCCCAGTGAGGCGGCCACCGCTTCGGCCGGCAGGGCGTCGCGGTCGCCGGCGGTGTAGAGGGTGGAGCCGAAGTGCTCGTCCACCTCGACCGGCTCCGGCCCGCAACAGGCGGCGCCGCCTTCGGTGACCTTGACGGCGGCCGCGGCGTAACGCTGCCGCACGGTCTCGCGCAGGTCGGTCTGCTCGGTCATCACCCATCTCCTCCAGCAGCTTGTATCGATGGTTGTGGAAACAACCTTGCGCCTTGCATCGACAAACGTCAAGATAGAAGCATGTCGATGCAAGAGCTGGAGCTGGTCGACCAGCCCGCCGCCTGCTGCGCGGGGCTGGCCTCGGCGCCGCTGGACGAGCCCGACGCCGCCGAGCTGGCGAAGGTCTTCAAGGCGCTCGGGGACCCGGTGCGGCTGCGGCTGCTGTCGATGATCGCCTCGCGCGAGGGCGGGGAGATGTGCGTGTGCGAGCTGACGCCGGCGTTCGACCTGGCCCAGCCGACCATCTCCCACCACCTGAAGCTGTTGCGCCAAGCCGGCCTGATCGACTGCGAACGGCGCGGCACGTGGGTGTACTACTGGGCGCTGCCGTCCACAATGGAGCGTCTCGCGGCCGTGCTGCGGACTCCGCGGCCAGCCGGCGCGTGAGCACCTCGCTCGGCCGCCGCGCCGCCGCCGAGGCGGCGGGCACGGCGGCGCTGGTGGCCGTGGTGGTCGGCTCCGGGATCCAGGCGGTCGCGCTGTCGCCCGACGTCGGTGTGCAGCTGCTGGCGAACTCACTGGCCACCGTCTTCGGCCTCGGCGTGCTGATCGCCCTGCTCGGCCCGGTGTCCGGCGCGCACTTCAACCCGCTGGTCTCGCTGGCGGCCTGGTTCACCGGGCGCCGCACCGGCGGGGGCCTGGCCCTGCGGGACCTTGCCGTCTACGTGCCGGCCCAGATCGCCGGCGGCGTCGGCGGCGCCGTCGTGGCGAACGCGATGTTCGGCCGGCCGCTGGTGCAGTGGTCCGCGCACGACCGCTTCGGCGGGCACCTGTGGCTGGGGGAGGTCGTCGCGACGGCCGGGCTGCTCTTGCTGATCTTCGGCCTCGCCCGCACCGGACGCGAGCGGCACGCGCCGGTGGCGGTGGCCTCCTTCATCGGCGCCGCCTACTGGTTCACCTCGTCCACCTCGTTCGCGAACCCGGCCGTGACCATCGGGCGCGCGTTCACCGACTCCTTCGCCGGGATCGCGCCCGCCTCCGTGGTCCCGTTCCTCGTCGCCCAGTTCGCCGGCGCCGCCCTCGGCCTCGGTCTCGTCGCCGTGCTGTTCGGGCGCCCGGCCGAAGTCCCCGATCCCTTGGCACTCCAGGAGACCCGCCCATGACCACGCCACCTACGCGCCCGTCGGTGTTGTTCGTCTGCGTGCACAACGCCGGCCGCTCCCAGATGGCCGCCGCGTTCCTCGCCCACCTCGCCGGGGACCGCGTCGAGGTCCGCTCCGCCGGATCCGCACCCGCCGACGCGCTCAACCCCGCCGTCGTCGAGGCCATGGCCGAAGCCGGCATCGACATCTCCGCCGAAACCCCGAAGATCCTGACCGCCGGCGCCGTGCAGTCCTCCGACGTCGTCATCACCATGGGCTGCGGCGACACCTGCCCCGTCTTCCCCGGCAAGACCTACCTCGACTGGCAGCTCGACGACCCGGCGGGCAAACCCCTCGCCGACATCCGACCCATCCGCGACGAGATCCGGCACCGCGTCCGGGGCCTCGTCGACGAGATCGGTTAGCTCCGGCCTGGTGCGGTGATCGTGAGCACCGCGCTAACCGTGCTGGGCGCGTTCGCGGGCTTCGAGGATTTCGGCGACGTGGGTTTCCGCCCATTCGCGGACGGCGCGCAGCGGGATCAGCAGGGACCGGCCGAGGTCGGTGAGCCCGTATTCGACGCGGGGTGGCTGTTCCGCGTAGTCGACGCGGACGAGGAGGCCGTCTTCCTCCATCGCGCGCAGCGTTTCGGTCAGGACTTTCGGGGTGACGCCTTGGATTTTCGCCACCAAGGCGCTGAAGCGCAGCGGGCCGTGCTCCAGCGCGTTGACCACGAACACCGTCCACCGCGCCCCGATGCGGTGCAGCACCACCCGGGACGGGCAGCTGGCGGACATGACGTTGTAGCCCACGGCGATTCCTCCGGCTCCGGTTACGTTGAAGTACCTGGTTACTTTTCCATAGTGTACGTCGGCGATGACCATCGACGGAACGGAGAAGCACCATGGGCAACCGGCTGGCCGGTCAATCAGTGCTCGTACTGGGCGGGCGGCACTTGGGTACGGCGATCGCGGCGACCGCGGCCGCCGAGGGCGCGCGGGTGCACGTCGCGTCCCATCGGCCCGGCGGACTGCACATCGACTTGCGCGACGAGGCGACCATCGCCGCCGCGGCCGCCGAGCTCGGGGCGGTCGATCACCTGATCACCACGGCCGCGGCACCGCACGCGGTGCCGGTCCGCGAGCTCGACCGGGACAAGACCGTCGACGCCTTCACCGCCAAGGTGATCGGGCCCTTGCTGCTCGCGAAGCACTTCACGATCCGGCGATCGCTGCTGCTGTTCTCCGGTCAGGTCGGCTGGCGTCCGGCGCGCGGAAGCGTCGTGACGGGCGTGACCAACGGGGCGGCCGCGTTCGCCGCGCGGCACCTCGCCGCCGAACTCGCGCCGGTCCGGGTCAACGCGCTGTCGCCGGGGATCATCGACTCCGGCGCCTGGGACGCCAAGGGCGAGGCCAAAGCGGACTTCCTCGCGACCGCCGCGAAGCGGACCCTCGTCGGCCGCACCGGCACTGTCGCCGATGTGACGGACGCGGTGCTGTGGTTGCTGCAGGCCGACTTCCTCACCGGCGAGACCGTCCACCTCGAGGGCGGCCGCCCCTGACCGCGATGCCGGCAAGGTGATGAGCTTGCCGCTCGAGGACCTGGGTGCGCCTCGCCACCCAGGTCCTGCACCACCGGCGTGAGTGCCGCGGTCAGAAGGTGGCGATCGGGTTGACCGGGCTGCCGGAGGTGCCGGCGAAGCGGACCGGGGCGACCGCGAGGTGGAAGTCCCACTGGCCGAGTTCGGCGGCGGTCGTCGCGCAGGCCTCCAGGTCGCAGTTGTCGAGGAGCCACAGGCCCATCGCGACGAGGCTCACGGCGTGAACCGGCATCAAGACGTCGTCGTAGCCCGACGGCTGAACGTCCTGGGGGGTGTCGGCGCCGATCAGGGCGACTTCCCGTTCCCGCAGCCACGGCAGGCAGGACGCGTGCCAGCCGGCCTGCGCCAACCCGGCGGACTCACCGGCCTCGCGCCGGGCGCGGCCGTAGCCGGTCCGCAGGAGTACGGCGTCGCCGGGGCGGACCCGCACACCCTGGCGGCGCTCGGCCTCCTCGAGATCTTCGGGGAACACACCTTGGCCCGGTTCCAGCCACGGCACCTCGCGGACCCTCGTGATGTCCAGCAGGACACCCCGCGTGACGATCCCGTTCGCCGCGGCCGTGACGGCCGCCCACGCCGATCCCGTTGCGGCGTCGACCAACGAGTGCGGCCGCCCGTTGTACATCTTGCCGTCCCAGAAGAGGTGGCACGGCGAGTCGACGTGGGTGAGGGTGTTGCCGTGGAACATGAAGCCGAGCCGCTCGTTCGAAAAGCCCCAGCGCCGGTCGGCGTGAAAAGCCGGTGGCATGTTCTCGGCACCCGGCATGTCGACCGCATACGGGCACGCCGTCGTCGACCGCTCCATGTCTTCGGGCACGGCGACCTCCCACGCGCACGACACGCTCCTGCCGTGGCGCACGGCCCGCGCCGCCGCCAGCCGGACGTCGTCGGTGATGTGGTTCAGAGTGCCGAGTTCGTCGTCCTCGCCCCACCGTCCCCAGTTCGACAACGTGTCGAAGTACCCGAGCACGTCGTCCTGCGTCGGCATCGGCCGCCCTGCCGTCATCCCAGCATCGACTCCTCCGGTCACGCGGTTCGAGGCACCAAGGCCCGCTGAACTGCCCTGACAGTAGATCAGCGGGCCGACAGCCTGCGGTCAGGAGGTCCGGTACGGCACAGCTGTGGTTTGCCCGCGGCGACGGTGGCAGGGATGTCGACGACGCGGTGCTCCGCGCCCGGCAGTCGTTCTCACCGAGCGCGGAACCACGGCGGGCCCCGGGATCACCCCACCAGGTCGGGCCGGTCCAGCGCCTCACCCGTGAGCCACGTCGCGACGTCGAACAGCGCGGCGTCGTGGTTGGTGCGGCCCAGGAGTTGCAGGCCCAGGGGTAGGTCCTCGTCGGACAGGGCGGGGATGGTCACGGCGGGGCAGCCGAGCAAGGACGCGGTCACGTTCATGGCGACGTTGCCGGTCGAGTCGAGGCCGAGTGGTGCGGCGCCGCAGGCGCCGAGGGTGATCATCGCGTCATAGTGCGTCGCGGCGTTCTCGTAGGTCGCGCGGGCCGCGGCGCGCCGGGTCAGGAGCTCGCCGAATTCCTCCTGTGTCATCGCTTCGGCGACCTTCAGGCGGTCGCGCGCGTCGAGGCTGAGCTTGCTCGCGTCCAGGTCCGCGTAGGTGTTGAGCGGCCAGCGACCTTCCCACGCGAGGATCGCCGTGGTCAGCGCCGGCGCGTCGGCGACCGCGTGCTCGACGGTCTCGATCCGGTCGTCGTCCGCGCGGCCCACGACCTCGATGCCGTGGTCCTGAAGGCGTTGCTTCAGCGTGGCGAACGCCCGGCGTGCGCCTTCGGTCGTCGCGCTCCACCCGGCGGTCTCGAGGACCGCGAGCTTCACCGGCTTGGTGCGCCGGGTGAAGTCCACTTCGCCGGCCAGGCCCGCGAAGCCCGGATCGCCGCCGGCGCGGTCGGCGATGGCGCGCAGCACCGCCCACGTGTCGGCCAGCGTCGCGCCGATCGAGCCCTGGCAGCTCTGGCTGAAGTGGTCGTGCGAACCGCTCCGGTTGATCGCGCCGACACTCGGCTTGAAGCCCACCGCGCCGCAGAAACTCGCCGGCCGCAGGATCGAGCCCATCACCTGGGTGCCGAGGCCGGCCGGCACCATGCCGGCGCCGACCGCGGCCGCCGTGCCGCTGGACGAGCCGCCCGGTGTGCGCGTCGGATCGTGCGGATTCGTGGTCTCGTGCCACGGGTGCTTCGAGGCGAATTCGGTCGTGGTGGTCTTGCCGAGGACGACGGCGCCGGCCTCCCGCAACGCGTGCACGCTCGCGGAGTCGCGCTTGCCTTCGGTGCCCTCCCACAGCGGCGAGCCCTGACCGGTCGGCATGTCGGCGGTTTCGATGATGTCTTTGATCGCCACCGGCATGCCGTCGATCGGCGACAGCGGTTTCCCGGCGGCCCAGCGCTTCGCCGACTCGTCCGCGGCCCGCCGGGCGCCCTCGCGGTTGACGACGACGAAGGCGCCCACCGCGCCGTCGAGTTCGGTGATGCGGGTCAGGGTCTCTTCCAGGTACGTGCGCGGGCTGAGCTCACCGGACCGCAACTGCCCGCCGTGCGACACGTAGCCCCGCAGCCGGTTTCCGGCCGTCGTCGGTTCGGTCACGCCCGCACCCCCGGGATCTCGACGGTCATCCTGCGCGGGCACCACATCGGATACGAAAGCATGCCCCCATCCTGCGCCACAGGGGGAAAAGATGCACGGCCGCAAGGATCACGTGGCCGGCACCACCGAAGTGCCGGGCTGTTGACCGACTTGCGCGCGTTGTCCACCGTGCCGGGCCGGTGAACCAGTGCCACCCTGTCCGCCATCCGGCCGAGAACCCGTTGCGGCACTTGGGTCTTGCGCCGCCGGCCCGGGCCGCTTCGTCCGATCCGTCCGCGCCCTCGGCGGAAGTTACCGCCGGCGAGAACGCCCAGCCGTCCGGACCACCACGGCGGTGTCAGGCGGCCGGGAACACCTGACACCGCCGGACCTATCCGATGAGCCGGTCGACGGTGCCGGCCGGTGGCGTCGTCGGCTGAGCGTGGCCGCCTGCAGCGGGAGCACGCCGGATGCGGACTTCGACGGCGAGGCAGAGTTCCGCGAGATCCCGGGGCTTCGCCAGGCTCTTGCCGGTGTAGCTCTCGAACCGGCGCAGCCGGCGCCGGATCGTGTTGGCGTGGCAGGACAGCTCCTCGGCCGTCCGCGCCACCTGGCCGTCGTGGGCGACCCAGGCCAGGAAGGTGCGCAGCAGCAGGTCCTGCTCCTCGGGCCGGGCGGCGTCGAGGCCGGCGAGCACCCGGTCGGCGGCCCGGCCCGTGACCGGGGCCGCCGCGACGGCGGTCACGGCGAACGCGTCGTCGTCGAAGACGGTGACCAGCCCGCGCTCCCGGAGAGTGGCGGCGAGGGCCACGTTGGCGAGCTGCAACGCGGGCGCGGCCGCGGCCGGATCGTCGAACGGCGGTGACACCCCGATCGGCCCGGTCGCCTCGGCCCGCAGCGCGTCGACCAGTTCGCGCCGGCGGGCTTCGTCCGGCACCGCGACGATGCCGGCCTGCACTTCGGGCAGGACCAGCCACGCCGACCGGATTCCGAGCGACGCCAGCGTGGCGTCGATCCCGGGCAGGCTCCGCCGGCCGGGCTGGGCCAGTCCGGCGGCCACGACCACGTAGCTCCCCTGGAGGCCGACACCGAGGATCTCGGCCGCTTCCCGCGGCGTGATCGGCCACGTCAGCCGGCCCTCCAGCAACGCCCGCAGCAGCGCCGAGCGTTCGTGCTCACGGGCGAGGATCCGGGTTGCCTGGTGTTCCCGGTACCCCTCGACCGCCGCCTGGGTGACGTGGTGCACGACCTCCCACACGGCCGCTCCCGCGTCGAGCAGCTCGCCATCCGGCACGGCGCCGCCGGCGCGGTTCTCGTCCACCAGGGCCTGCCAGATGAAGCGCGTGCTCAGCAGCGACGCCTGCAGAACCGCGGCCAGCGGGACGTCGGCCCGGGCCCGGGCTTCACCCGTGGCGTAGGCCGCGCCCGTATCCGGTAAGCGCCCGATGCCGAGCGCGAGGAAGACGCTGCGCAGGTTGACGCGCAGGGAGTTCAGCACTTGCTGCTCCGGGTCCGCTGACGCGGGCCGGTAGAACGGGATCTCTTCGCGGAACACAGCCGCCAGCCGCCGCGCCAACGGATCGGCCTGCCCGGCCAGGCGGTTCGCCAGCCGCGACAGCTCGGGATGCGTCCGGCGCCCCGCGCCGGATCTCGCTGCGGGAATCGGTTCGTCCGCCTCACCAGAAGAACCGCACACGATGGGTTTGTTCCCCTTTCTCCGTCGGCCGGCGAAGATCGCCCGGCCGTCTCGTAACGCGCAGAAGTGTCAGCCGGGGCCCACCAGCGGGCCCCGGCCGACACTCGGTCACCGCGGGGTGTTACTGGTTGTCTTCGTTGAACAGGTAGCGGCCGGGTACCTCGTCGGGCCGCAGGATCTTGCCGTCACCGGGGAACGGCTTGGTCCACCCGGTCGAGGTGTACCAGTCGTACCGGCCCAGCTGCGGCTGGTTGACCCCGTCGACCTGAGCGTTCGCACCGGTCAGCTTCGGCAGCGCCTCGTCCTGGTGCCACTGGGCCCAGGCCTCGGCCGTCTGCTGCTGGCCGGCGGGCACGGCGGGAGCCGCGCTCGCCTGAGCCGGCGCCGGAGTCACCGGGATCAGGTTGCTCACGCCTTCGGTGAGCGGGATCTGGTTGGCCGCCGTGGTGTACGGGGTGAAGTCCGGCTTGTCGGTGAACGCGCTGAACATCGGCGTCGCGGCGCGGTCCTCCTGGTTCAGCGGCTGCATCCCGAGGATCTGCTCGATCGTCTTCACCGCGTTGACCTGCGTGAAGTACTCGCTGTTCACGACGCCGCGCTGGGCGTACGGGCTGGCGATGAAGAACGGCGCGCGGTGCCCGTCGACGTGGTCGGTACCGGCCTGGGTGTCGTCCTCGACCACGAACACGGCCGAATCCTTCCAGAACCGGCTGTGCGAAATGTCGGAGATCATCCGGCCGACAGCCAGGTCGTTGTCGGCGACCTGCGCCCGCGGGGTCGCGGGTCCACCGGTGTGGTCGTTGGGCAGTGACATCGTCGTCAGCGCCGGCAGCTCACCGGTCTGCTCGGCCTTCTTGAAGTCCTGCTCCCAGACGTCGACCTTGTACTGGTCGGGGATGGCCAGGTTGAACTGCGGGAATTCCGGGTTGCTGATGGCGTTGTTCGACGGCACGTCGGAGTACGACTTGTACGCGTCCATCGCCACCGGGAGGGTGCCGGTGGCCTTGCCCTCGAGGATCTGCGAGTCCGCGTAGTACTGCTGCCACGAGCCGGGGGTGCCGCTCGCGATGGCCTCGTACTCGCCGTAGTTGCGCGCCTGCTTGCCGGCGCGCGCGGCGGCGTCCCAGATGAACCCGTCACGCTGGTAGGCCAGCGCGTCCCGTGCGTTGTAGGGGTAGCTCCGGGCCCAGGCGCTGGCCGCGTTCTGGGCCAGGTAGTCGTTGGGCTCGGCCTGCGTCAGCCAGTTGTGCCCGTCCGCCGACAGCATGCCGTTGTCGTAGAAGTTGTCGAACGTCGTGAACGTGTCGGCCAGGCTGTGCTCGTTCGGCGTGACCGCCGCGCCGAAGTTGGTCCGCGACGGGTCGCCGTTGCCCTTGCCCAGATCGCCGAGGATCTGGTCGTAGGTCCGGTTCTCCTTGATGATCAGGAACACGTGCTTGATCGGCGACGAATCGCCCCGTACCCGCGGGATCGCCGTCAGCTTGCCCTGGTCGTTGCCGTCCGGCAAGTCGTTCTGCGCCTGCTCCCCGCGGTCCCAGGCGTTGTTGCTGAACACCTGCCGGGTCGTGTCGGCGAGCTGCGCGGGGGCAGGCGGGGCGAAGGAGGTCAGCGTGCCCTTGTAGGCGTAGGTCTGCGGCGCGCCGTCGGTGCCGACGCCCTGCTGGTTGCTGACGACGACCTTGCCCAGCTCGGCGTCGAACTGCACCTCGTTGGGGTACCAGTCGGTGGGGATCAGGCCCTGGTACTTCACGGGCTTGCGGGCGCCGTCGTATTCGAACTGCGCGATCGCGTTGTCGCGCCCGACGCTCACCAGCATGTGCGTCGCGTCGGTGAACGCGATCGAGTTCGGCGACGAGCCGACCTGGACGCCGGGCAGCGGCTCCACGTCGACGGTCTGCGTCACCTCGTGCGTGGCCGCGTCGATGACCGAGACGGTGTCGCTGTTGGTGTTGGTCACGAACACGGCGCCGTCGTGCTGCGTCAGCGACGTCGGCTGGAGACCGACGTCGACGGTGTCGACGACCCTGTTGGTCCCGAGGTCCACCACGGCGACCGTGCCGGTCGTCGAAGCACCGGTCACCGGGTCGGACACGATGTTGGTGCCGTCGGACTTGTTGGTCGTGTCGCCGGCCACGGCGGTGCGGCCACCGCGGTTCGACACGAACGCCGTGGTGCCGGCGATCGTCACGGCCTGCGGCGCGTTGCCCACCGGCACCTGGGCCGTGAGGGTGTTCGTGGCCGTGTCGACCACGCCGAGCTTGTTGCTGCCGCTCAACGCGAGGTACAGCTTCGCGCCGTCGGCCGACACCGTCAGCCCGTACGGCAACGACCCGCCCGGCAGTGTCAGCTTCGCCGGCGTGGTGGGGTTCGTGATCAGGCCGTCCGAGCCGACCGCGTACTTCAGCACGGTGGACGTCGTGGCGGCGTACAGCGCCGTGCCGTCCGGCGAGTACACCGGCGCGGCGACGCCGGTACCGCCGAACGTCTGCAGCACCGAACCGCTTGCGGCGTCGAGGACGGTGATCGACGGCTTGCCCGAGTTGGTGCCACCGGTCTGCGCCGCCACCTTCGAGCCGTCCGGGCTCACGGCGCTGCCGATCGACTGCGCGGAGAACGTGGCCGCGCGCGTGCCGAACGGCGAGATCCAGTGGTTGTCCGACGTCAGGATCCGCCCGGCCACGTGCTCGCCGAGCCTGCTCGTGCCGAACGGGTTGACCGGCACGTCGGCCACGCTGGCGGACGCGACGCCGCCGACCGCGAGCATGACCACGGCGGAGCCGGCGACCGTCCAGCGCTTGCGCGCCGCGGATCGTCGTCTTTGTACTTGCACCATCGATCCTTTCACAGAACGAATGTTCGGAGGGAACTCCGGGAAGCGATTCAACAACCCCAAGGCGGCGCGGCGCCGAAAGCGCGATTGCCCGGGTGCGGTGAAGGGATGTCCGGCTGGTTACGACCCGGCGACGGTCCACCACCGGAACAGGTCCAGACGAGTACCCGCCACCGTCAAGGACGGCAAACGCAACAATCCGGTCAAACAGCCGAAGTTCTTCGGCCGGACCGGCGCTCGCGTGGACCCGGGTTCGGTGTCCATAGTGGAGCCGCAGTGCCGGCACCGCCAGTGCGTCGACGGATTTCCGGGCGACCAGGCGTTTAACTCGGAGCTTACCCGGTTAACCCGGCGATTACCTGGTGCGGTGGAAGAACAACCGGTGTCGCCGACGGCGGACCTCGACCGCCACCGTCCTCACCGGACGGTCATCGATACGCGACGCGCCGCAGCAGGCTGATCAGCTTGTCCTGTTCGGCGGGCGGCAGCGGGGCCACCAGTTCGCGCTGAACGGTCTGCACCGCGGGCGTCACCTCGGCGAGCGTTTCGCGCGCGAGGTCGGTGAGCACCAGGAGCTTGCGGCGCCGGTCGGCTTCGTCGCGGGTGTCGAGCAGCCACCCTCGTCGCCGCAAGCGGGCCACGATGTCCGCGGCACTGGACTTGTCGAGTGAGGCCATCTCGCCGGCGGCCGTCTGGTCGATCGCCGGGCGCCAGACCAGGCTGCACAGCAGCGCGTACTGCGACGGGGTGAGCCGGGTGCCGACGTGCCGGCTCCACAGCGCGCCGTGCACTTGCTCGGCCCGCCGGATGAGGTGACCGGGCGTGGAGCCGAGCCGCAGCACCTCGACGTCTTCGTCCTCGTCCTTGCCCGCCGTGGGCACCGGTCCCTGATAGGCCACCTGGCCCAGCAGTCTGCCGAAGCTGCGCCGCAGGTTCGGGCCCAGTGGCCGCAGGAGCCGGTCTTGCACGGCCTCGACCCGGGCGGTGAGGCCGGGCAGCATTTCCTTGGCCGAGGGAGTCAGCGACAGCAAGTACCGGCGGCCGTCGCCGGCGTCGCGGTCGCGGCGGATCCAGGCCTTGCGCCGCAGCCGGTCGACGATGTCGGCCGTGGTCGACTTGTCCAGCGAGGCCGCGCGGCCCGCGGTGACCTGGTCGACCCCCGACCGCCGGCTCAGCGCGCTCAGGATCGCGTACTGGGGGCCGGTGACTTCGACGCCGACCTCGGCCGACCACAGCGCGGTGTGCACCTGCTGGGCGCGGCGGATGAGGTGCCCGGCCGTCGTGTCGGGCGGCAGGGCGAGGGTGACCGGGCCCGGCGCGCGGGGCGGCGGGCTGCTGCCGATGGCGGTGTCTCGCACGTGGAGTCCCCTTCTTGACCGGTTCACTGTAGCGGACCGAGATAGGCAGTATCCGTACCATCTTGACCTTTCCGCCGGGTCGGATCGTCCACAGATCCCCTTGACTGCTGGGAAACCAGCGTCTAGCGTCGACCAGATAGTACGTACACGGAGTAATTTAGCCTGTATCGTGGCATGCGGAGGGAAACCCCCATGGCGACATCTCGCTTCACCGATCAGGACAGCCGGCTGGACCAGCTGTACGGCGACGTGGCGGCAGCCGATCTCCAGCCGTTGTGGAAGCTCTCCGGCCTGCTGACGCCGGAGCCGGTACCCCGGACCGTCCCGTACCGGTGGCGGGCCGAAGCGCTGAGCACGCTAGCGGCTCGCAGCGGCGACCTGGTCGGTATCGACCGGGGCGGCGACCGCCGGGTGCTGGCCTGCGCGAACCCCGGTCTCGGCGGTGCGCCGTACGCGACCTCCACCATGTGGGCCGGGATGCAGTACCTGGGTGCGGGGGAGCGGGCGCCCGCGCACCGGCACACCCCGGCGGCACTGCGGTTCGTCCTCGCCGGCGAAGGTGCCTGGACGCTCGTCGACGGCGACCCGTTGCGCATGGCGACGGGCGACCTCGTGCTCACCCCGAGCCTGACCTTCCACGAGCACCACAACCCCGGCGCCGAGCCGATGATGTGGCTGGACGTGCTCGACTTGCCGGTCGTGGCCGCGCTCGACGCGGTGTTCTTCGAGGAAGGCGCCGACACCGAGGGCGGCCTGCGCAGCGATCCGGATTCGGCCGCCGAACGGCTCTGGGGCGCGGGTCCCGGCCTCGTGCCCGGTGGGCTCGGCAAGGCCCGGCACGAGGCCGCGCATTCGCCGCTGCTGGTTTACCGGCGGGCCGACACCGACCGGGCGCTCGCGGCACAGCTGGCCGCCACCGGCGGGACGGAGGCGCAGATCCGCTACACCAATCCGCAGACCGGCGCCGACGTCATGCCCACCATGCGCTGCGAGATGCGGCGCGTGCGCGCCGGCAGCCGCAGCCGCACGACCCGGCAGACCGGGTCCCGGATCGGGGCCGTGCTGGCCGGCGCCGGCGAGGTGCTGATCGGTGACCAGCGCTTCGCGCTCGCACCGGGTGACGTCTTCGCGGTGCCGTCGTGGGCTCCCTACGGCCTCGTCGCCGGGGAGACCCTGGACGTGTTCAGCGTCAGCGACGCACCCGTGCTGGACAAACTGGGCCTCTACCGCGAACGGGAGTGCTGAGCGCATGGCGACGACGCCCCTGCCCACGTTGATCGTCGGTGGCGGGATCGGCGGGCTGGCCGCGGCGCTGTCCGTGGCCCGCGCCGGGCGCGAGGTGCACGTGCTCGAACGCGCGGCCGAGTTCACCGAGATCGGCGCGGGCCTGCAGTTCGGGCCGAACGCGATCCGGATGCTCGACCGGCTCGGCCTGCTCACCGAACTGCTGGAGGTCGCCGTGCTGCCGCGCCACGGCGTGATGCGGCACGCGATCACCGCAGACCCGCTCACCACGCTCGACCTCGGCGGTGCCTTCCGCGAGCGCTACGGCTACCCGTACGTGGTGGTGCACCGCAGTGATCTGCTGTCCATTCTGGTCGGAGCCTGCCGGGCGGAACCGTTGGTGCGACTGGAGAACAACCGGACCGTCGCCGAGGTGTGGGCCGACGAGGACGGCGCCGGCGTGCGCTGCGCGGACGGCGCCACCTACCGGACCGAGCTGCTCGTCGGCGCAGACGGGCTGCACTCCGTGGTGCGCGGGCTGGTCTCCGCCGACCAGCCGGTGCCGAGCGGGTTCGTCGCCTACCGCGGCGCGCTGCCCATGAGCGAGGTGCGGACCGAGGTCAGCAACGACGATGTGGTGCTGTGGGTCGGACCCGGGCTGCACCTCATCCAATACCCCGTGCGCCGCGGCGAGCTGTACAACCAGGTCGCCGTGTTCCGCAGTGACAGCTTCCGCCGCGGCGACGAGCCGGTGGGGCCGGTCGAGGAGCTGTTCGGCCGGTTCGGCGAGGCGTGCGAGCAAGTGCAGCGGCACGTCTCCCGCATCGAGACCGGCCGCTGCTGGCCGATCTACGACCGCGACCCGCTGGCCACGTGGGTGCACGGCCGGGCCGTGCTGCTCGGCGACGCGGCGCACCCGATGCTGCAGTACCTCGGCCAGGGGGCGTGCCAGGCGCTCGAGGACGCTCTGGCGCTCGGCGAAGCGGTCCGGGGGAGTGGCACCGACATGGGGAAGGCCGTGAAGTCCTACGACTCCGTGCGCGTCCCCCGCGCGGGGTTGTGCCAGACGCGGGCGCGGCTGTGGGGGCAGGTCTGGCACACCGGCGACCCGGTCACGCTCGGGCTGCGCGACCGGTACCTGCGCGGCCGGCGCCCGGACGACTACAGCGAGCTGGACTGGTTGTACGCGGCGGAATCCACCGTACTTTCGTCCTGAGCACGACACCGAGGAGCCGACCATGAAGTTGCTCAGTTACCGGGCCCGCGACGGCCTCGACCGGGTCGGCGTCGTCGCCGATGGCGTGGTGCGCGAAGTCGCACCGGAACGCCTCGCCGGACCGGCCGGGCTCAGCCCGATACGGCGCCTCATCGCGGCGTCCGGGGACGCGGCGCTGGACGCCGCCCTCACCGACGGCCCCGGCGTCCCGCTCGACGAGGTCCGCGTGCTGCCGCCGGTGCCGGATCCGACCAAGATCGTGGCCGCGCCGGTGAACTACGTGGACCACCAGGCCGAGATGAGCCAGAGCGTGCACGTCGGCTCGCTCGGGGTGTTCCTCAAGGCGCCCTCGTCACTGATCGGTGCCGGTGACGTGATCCGCCTGCCCTACACCGACCGCCGGTTCGACCAGGAGGGCGAGCTGGCGCTGGTGATCGGCCGCACCGCCCGCGACGTGCCCGCGGCCGACGCCCTGTCCCACGTGTTCGGCTACACGTGCCTGCTCGACATCACCATGCGCGGCGGGGAGGATCGCTCCACCCGCAAGTCGTTCGACACCTTCACGCCGATGGGGCCGTGGCTGGTGACACCGGAGGAGGTCGGTCCACTGGAGACACTCCGGCTGACCTGCTCGGTGAACGGCACCCGTCGCCAGGACGCCGACATCCGCGACCTCATCTGGGACGTGCCCGCTCTCGTCGAATACGTCTCGTCGGTGATGACGCTGCACCCGGGTGACGTCATCAGCACCGGCACCCCCGCGGGTGTCGGCGCGATCCACGACGGCGACTCGGTGACCGCGGCCGTGACGCGGGTCGGCGAGCTGACCGTCGGCGTCAGCGCCGCCGGCGCGGTCGCCTGCCCGACCCTGGGCGCGGGGGCTGGCCCGGTGCCGCCCGCCGAGCTCACTCCCGTCCGCGCGGATCGCTGATCCGCTTTTCCCGGCCGCTCAAGCCAGTCGGAGGTGCGCCATCACTACCACACAGATTTCCGGGCAGCCGATCCCCGAGTACCCGATGTCCCGGCCGCCGGGCTGCCCGTTCGACCCGCCGGCCGAGTTCCGCGCGCTGCGCGCCGAGCAGCCGATCTCCCGCGTGCGGTTGTGGGACGGCAAGATCGCCTGGCTGGTCACCCGCTACGACGACGTCCGCGAGGTGCTGGCCGACCCGCGGTTCAGCGCGGACATGACCAACCCGGGCTTCCCGAGCCACAGCGCGGGCGTTTCCGTGACCCGGCAGAAGCACCCCACGTTCCTGAACATGGACGACCCCGAGCACGCCACGCACCGCCGGATGCTCACCCGGGACTTCATGATCAAGCGGGTGGAAGCGCTGCGGCCGCGCATCCAGCGGCACGTCGACGAGCTGCTCGACGCGTTCACCGCCGGCCCGCGGCCCGCCGACCTGGTCACCGGGTTCGCGCTGCCGGTGACGTCGGGCGTGATCTCCGAGCTGCTCGGGGTTCCGTACGAGGACCACGAGTTCTTCCAGCGCCAGAGTGGATTGCTCATCTCGGGCGAGACCAGCGCGGACGACGCGCTCGAGGCCTTCGCCACGATCCGCGCGTACCTCGGCGAGCTGGTCGAGCGCAAATCCGCCGAGCCCGCGCCCGACGTGATCAGCCACCTGCTCGAGATCGAGCGCCAGGGCGGGCTGAGCCGCGACGAGCTGATCAACATGCTCAACCTCCTGCTGCGCGCCGGGCACGAGACGACCGCCAACATGATCGCGCTCGGCACGCTCGCGCTGCTCCAGAACCCCGCCCAGCTCGCCGCGCTGAAGGCCGGCACTTCGCCGGCGGCGGTGGCGAACGCGGTCGAGGAGCTGCTGCGCTACCTGACGATCACGCACTACGGCCGGCGGCGCGTCGCGCTCGAGGACGTCGAGGTCGCGGGCACGCTGATCCGCAAGGGCGAGGGGGTGGTCGCGGCCAACGACTCGGCCAACCGCGACCCGGAGGCGTTCGGCGGCAACCCCGACGAACTCGACCTGTCCCGGTCCGCGCGGCACCACCTCACCTTCGGCTACGGGGTGCACCAATGCCTCGGGCAGCCGCTGGCCCGCGTCGAGCTGCAGGTCGTGTACCCCACGCTGCTGCGGCGCCTGCCGGGCCTGCGGCTCGCGGCGCCGGTGAGCGAACTGCCGTTCAAGACGAACAACGTGTTCTACGGGCTCTTCGCGATGCCCGTCGAGTGGTAACGGAGCCAGCGCATGAAGGTCGAAGTGGAAGCCGACAAGTGCATCGCGTCCGGGCAGTGCGTGCTGTTGTCCGACGCGGTGTTCGACCAGCGCGAGGACGACGGGATCGTCGTGCTCCGCGTGAGCGACGTGCCTTCGTCCGAAGAGGACGCGGTGCGCAGCGCCGAGCGGATCTGCCCCGCGCGGGCGATCCGGCTGGGCGCGTCGGGCGGGTGAGCGCGGACGTGCGCGCGGTGGTGGTCGTGGGTGCGGGCGCGGCCGGGCTCACCGCGGCGGAGACGTTGCGGGAGCACGGTTTCGCCGGCCGGATCACCCTGATCGGCGCGGAATCCCACGCACCGTACGACCGGCCGCCGCTGTCGAAACAGGTCCTGCTCGGTTCCTGGGAGCCGGACCGGCTCGCACTGCGCCCGCCCGGCAGCTACGCCGAGCTCGGGCTGGATCTCCGGCTCGGCCGGCAGGCGACGGGACTGGATCGGCCCGCGCGCCGGGTCCGGCTCGACGACGGGACCACGGTCGAGTTCGACGGGCTCGTCATCGCCACCGGGGTGCGGCCGCGGCGGCTGCCCGGGGCGGGCGCGTGCTACCTGCGCACCGTCGAGGACGCGCTGGCCCTGCGGGAGCGGCTGTCCTCGGCGCGGCACACCGTCGTGGTGGGGGCGGGGTTCCTCGGCATCGAGATCGCCGCGGCCGCGCGGTCGCTCGGCTCGGCGGTCACCGTCGTCGATCCGTTGCCCAGTCCCATGATCCGGCAGTTCGGGCCCGCACTCGGCGAGCTCGTGCGCGCGGCGGGCGAGGAGAACGGCGTGGTGTTCCGGCTGGGTGTCGGGGTGACGGCCGCGGACGCCGGGACGGTGGCGCTGGCCGACGGCACGACGCTCGCGGCGGATCTCGTGGTCGCGGCGGTCGGCGCCGAACCGGCCACGGAGTGGCTGGCCGGCTCCGGGCTGGACTTGCGTGGCGGAGTGCGCTGCGACGCGTTCTGCCGCGCCGCGGATCGCGTCTACGCGGCGGGTGACGTGGCGTGCAACCCCGACCCGGCAACGGGCGCCCACCGGCGGTTCGAGCACCGCATGAACGCCACCGAGCAGGGCCGGCGCGCCGCGCTGAACCTGCTCGGGCACGACGAGCCGTTCGCGCCGTCGCACTTCTTCTGGACCGACGCCGGCGACGTCCGGATCCAGGCCGCCGGCACCTTCGCCGACGGTGAGCTGATGGTGGTCGACGGCGCGGTGGCCGACGGGAAGTTCGTCGCGGCCCACGCGGCCGGCGGCCGCGTCACCGGCGTCCTCGGCTGGAACAGCCCCCGCGGGTTCACCCGGGCCCGCGGCAGGCTAGGTGCCCCGGCCGGGGAAGGGCAAAGCACGGAAGGAAAGGTGCTGACATGACCACCGGCCGGATCGACACCCACCACCACGTCGTCCCTCCGATGTGGGCGGACGCGCTGAGCGCGAGTGGCTACTTCGGCGGGCAGGCCACGCCGGCGTGGAGCCCGGCCGCCGCGCTCGAGCTGCTCGACGAACTCGGCATCGCGACAGCCGTCGTGTCCGTCGGGCGGCCCGGCGTGCACCTGGGCGACAGCGCCGACGACACGCGGAAACTGGCGCGGCAGGTCAACGAGTTCTCCGCCGGCCTGGTCCGCGACCACCCCGGCCGCTTCGGGTTCTTCGCCTCGGTGCCACTGCCCGATGTGGACGGTTCGCTCGCCGAGGTGACCTACGCCTTCGACGAGCTGCACGCCGACGGCGTGATCCTGCTGGCCAATGTGGACGGCACGTACCTCGGCGACCCGGCGTTCGACCCGCTGATGGCCGAACTGGACCGGCGGGCGGCGGTGGTGTTCGTCCACCCGACCGCGCCGCCCGGCCCCGCCGTGCCCGGCGTGCCGCCCTTCGCCGCAGACTTCCTGCTGGACACGACCCGCGCGGCGCTCAACCTGGTGCGCCACGGCGTGGTGGCCCGGTTTCCCCGGCTGCGGATGATCCTCTCGCACGCCGGCGGGTTCGTCCCGTACGCGGCGCACCGCATGGCCAGCCTCACCGAAGGCGCGGCGGGACACGTCGTCACGCGCGAGAACTTCCTGCGCGACCTGCGCACGTTCTACTTCGACACGGCGTTGTCCGCCAACGCGGACACCCTGCCGAGCCTGCTCGCCTTCGCCGGTCCGGACCGCGTGCTCTACGGCAGCGACTGGCCCTACGCCCGCGGCGACAACTCCCAGTACTTCACCGCGCAGCTGGACGCCTACCCGCTGACCCCGGCCCAGCGCGACGGGATCAACCGCGACAACGCACTGGTCCTGCTACCGCGAGTGGCCGGCGCGGCGAAGGCGCACTTTTCCTCGTAACGGCAACGAAAAAACTATGTCCCTGCGCGCGGGCGCGGCGTACCCTACGAACACACATCATTCGCCGGGTGGGTGAATCCCCCTTCCCCGCAAGGCATTTTGACTCGTTTCAGCGGCGAAACGGAGCCAATCGTGAAGCATCGACGCAAGGTGGCCTGCCTGCTGGTCACCGCGGCCGGTTTCCTGCTTTCCTCGTGCGGGGCGCTCAGCGCGACCAACACGCTCGGCGGCGGGTCGACCGGCGGCCTGATCCCGATCACGGCGGGGGTGGCCGCTTCGCAGTCGTCCACCGCCATCCTCGTGGGGCAGGCGCACGGGTTCTTCGCGCAGAACGGGATCGACCTCACCATCGGCCGCGCGGCCACGGGCGCCGGAGCGATCACCCAGGTCATCAACGGCCAGCAGCAGGTGGCGCTCGGCGGCATCTCGCCGGTCGTGATCGCGGCGGCCTCGCGCATCCCCGTCCAGATCGTGTCGGGCGCGGTCGCCGATCGCCCCGCCGCGGCCGGGGCGCAGTACCAGACCATGGTGGCGGGCGGCAGCCCGATCCGGTCCTTCAAGGACCTCGCGGGCAAGACGGTCGCGGTGAACTCCCTCAAGTGCTGCTGGGAGTTCTGGATGCGCGAGGCGATCGAGAAGGACGGCGGCGACGCGTCGTCCGTCCACCTGGTCCAGCTCACGTTCCCCGATCAGCTCACCGCCCTCGAACAGGGCAAGGTCGACGCGATCAGCACCGCCCAGCCGTACGCGACGGCGTTGCGGAAGAAGGGCTTCCGGGACATCGGTGACTCGCCGGCCGTCGCGTTCGCCGATCCGAACGCCGACAACACGGTGTTCTTCATGGCGAAGTCCTTCATCGATCAGCATCCCGGCATCGTGGAAAGGTGGCGCAAAGCGGTGCGACAGTCCAGTGAGTACGCCAACGCACATCCCGACGAGACCCGCAAGGCCATCGTGAAGCAGACGAAGGCCGATCCGGCCCTCGTGGCCCAGGCCCCGCTCCCGCTCTACACCGCGGACGTGAGCCGCCAGGTGATCGAGAAGGAAGCGGCGTTCACGGTCAAGTACGGGGTGGTCTCGGCCGCGCCCGCGTACGGAACGTACGTCGTGCCATGAGCACCCAGCCGACCCCCACCGGCCTGGCCCCCGCGCCCGCCGGACTCGACGCGCCGACGCCGGCGGCCGCACCCGCCCGCCGGGCTTCCCGGCCGTGGCTGCTGCGCGGTCTCCCGTGGCTGACCACCCTCGGCATCCTCGTGCTGTGGGAACTGATCGCCCGCGCCGGCTGGCTGCCGCCGGAGGTGCCGCCGATCAGCGCGATCGGTGCGGCGCTCGTCGACCTGGCTCCCACCGCCGGGTTCGTCCACGCCCTGATGGCGACGCTCGAGCAGTTCGCCGTCGGGCTGGCCGGCGGAGTGGTCGCCGGGCTGGCCCTCGGTGTCGCGCTCGGCGCCGTGCCGCTGCTGTACCGGCTCGTGCACTACCCGCTCGACTTCCTGCGGTTCGTGCCGGCCGTGGTGTTCCTGCCGCTGCTGCTGCTGTTGCTCGGTGCCACGCCGCGGGTGTCCACTTTGCTCGGGATGGTCGGCGCGCTGTGGCCGATGCTCTTCCAGACCTTCTACGGGGTCAGCGGCATCAACGACGTGCTGCGCGACAGCGCCCGGGTGTTCGGCCTGCGCGCCCACCAGCGCCTCGGGCACGTGGTGCTGCCCGCGGTGCTGCCGTTCGTGGCCACCGGCGTGCGGCTCGCGGCGTCACACGTGCTGGTCGTGGTGGTGGCGGTCGAGATCATCGCGTCGGTGCGGGGGATCGGGGCCGATATCGCGGTCTACGCCTCGAACGCGGTCTACCCGAGCATGTACGCGCTCGTGTTCGTCGTCGGGGTGCTCGGTGTCCTGGCCAACGTCGGCCTGCTCGCGATCGAGCGCCGGCTGCTGCACTGGCACGTCTCCTACCGTGAGGAGGCCAGATGACTTCCGTGGTGCGTCCGCGCCGGGCCGGGCGCCGGTTCACGGCGTGGCTCGTCTCGCTCGTCGTGCCGGTCGCGGCACTGCTCGCCTGGTGGTTCGCTTCGCTCGGCAGCACCTCGCCGTTCTGGCCGTCGCTGCGTTCGATCCTCGTGTCGTTCCAGCAGTTGTGGCTGTTCAGCCGGTTCGCCTCCGACGTGCTGCCGAGCGTCGGGCGGATGCTGCTGGGCTACTGCGTGGCCGTCGTGGTCGGCATCGCGCTCGGTGTCCTCTTCGGACGGTTGCCGCTGCTGCACCGCGCGTTCGACCCGGCACTGCAGTTCTGCCGCGCCCTGCCCGCGACCGCGCTGGTGCCGGTGAGCATCGTGCTGCTCGGGATCGGTGACCTGCCGAAGATCGTGCTCACCGCGTTCGTCACGGTTTTTCCCGTGCTGCTCAACACCATCGACGGGGTGCGGGGCGTCGACCGGGAACTCGAGGACGCCGCGCGGTCGTACCGGCTGACCCGGGCGCAGCGGGTGCTGCACGTGCAGCTTCCCGCCGCGGCGCCGAACATCCTCGCCGGGATGCGCATCGCCCTGACCGTGGCGTTCGTGATGATGGTGGTGACGGAGCTCGTCGCGGCGACCAACGGGATCGGGTTCGTCACGTTGCAGGCGCAGCAGAGCTTCGAGGTGTCCCAGATGTGGGCGGGCATGCTCCTGCTCGGGATTCTCGGCGTGCTCTTCAACGGCGCCTTCGTGCTGCTCGAACGCCGGCTGCTGCGCTGGTACACCAAGGACGGGGAGAGCTGACATGCTGACCGTGGACCACCTGAGGAAGTCCTACCGCTCCGCCGGCAGCGAGCTGGAGGTGCTGCGCGACATCTCGTTCACCGTGAACGCCGGCGAGTTCGTCACGATCGTCGGCCCCTCCGGTGCCGGCAAGACGACCCTGCTGCGCTGCCTGTCCGGGCTGCTGCCTTCGTCCGGGGGCAAGGTGGTGCTCACGGAGACGGGCAAGGTGATCGAGAGCCCGCCGCCCGAGGTGGCGTGCGTCTTCCAGGACTACAGCCGGTCGCTGATGCCGTGGTCGAAGGTCGGCCGCAACGTCGCGATCCCGTTGAAGAACAAGATCCGCGACCGCGCGGCGCGCCGGGCGGCGGTTCGCCAGGCGCTGGAGGAGGTGGGCCTCGGCGGCTTCGGCGACAGCTACCCGTGGCAGCTCTCCGGCGGGATGCAGCAGCGGGTCGCGATCGCGCGGGCCATCGCGTACCGGCCGGAGTTCCTGATCATGGACGAACCGTTCGCGTCCGTGGACGCCCAGACGCGCGCGGACCTGGAGGACCTGGTGCTGCGGGTGCGCCACGACGCCGGGCTGACGATCGTGCTGGTCACCCACGACATCGACGAGGCCGTGTACCTCGGTGACCGGGTGATCGTGATGTCCGGGCGCCCGACGACGGTGCTGCGGACGCTCGAGGTCGACCTGCCGCGGCCCCGCAACCAGGTGACCACCAAGGCCCTGCCGCGGTTCACCGAACTGCGCACGGACGTGCTCACCCTGATCAGCGGCGCGGACGCGGGAGCCGCCCGATGACCGGAACCGAACTGTCCGAACGGCTGAACCACCCCGTGAGCACCGCCGAGCTGCACCGCCGGTGGCGCGCGATCCGCGAAGGCATGGCGGATCGCGGAATCGACGTGCTGGTCGCGCAGACCAACAACGACTACGTCGGTGGCTACGTCCGCTACCTCACCGACATCCCGGCCACCAACGGTTACCCGGTCACCGTCGTGTTCCCCCGCGAGGAGCCGATGACGATCATCCGGCACGGCGCCCGGGGCGAGGACCTGGTGGTGGATCCCGACCACGACCCGGTGCTGCGCGGCGTCGGCCGGGCGCTCGCCGGCCCGTACATGAGCTCGGTGTCCTACACCCGTTACGACGGGGCGGAGCTGGCGCTCGACGCACTGCGGGCGTTCGCCACCGGCCGGATCGGGTGGGTCGGCACCGGCACGATCCCGATGGCCTTCGGCGAGTACCTGCAGCGTGAGCTGCACGCGGCGACGTTCACCGAGGCCGCGGACGTCGTCGACACCGTCCGCGCGCTCAAGTCCGAGGAGGAGCTGGAGCTGGTGCGCGCCACCGCGAAGCTGCAGGACGCGGCGATCGCGGCGGCGTTCGAGGCGGTGGCACCGGGGATGCGCGACAGCGACGTGGCCGCCGTCGCGCAGCACACGGCGCAATCGCTGGGCAGTGAGCAGGGCATCTACTGGTGCGTCTCGACCCCGCTCGGCGAGCCCGGCCGGATCGCGCACCCGCACAGCCAGCACCGGGTGATCCGCGAGGGCGACGCGTTCCACCTCATGGTGGAGGTGAACGGGCCCGGCGGGATGTACACCGAGATCGGCCGCTCCGGCGTCGTCGGCCGGGTGCCGGACCGGATCGCCGAGGAGTACGAGTTCTGCCTGCGGGCGCAGCGGTTCTGCTACGGCCTGCTGCGTCCCGGCGCCGCACCCGCCGACATCTGGGCGGAGTACAACGAATTCCTGCGCGACAACGGGCGGCCGGAGGAGCTGCGGCTGCACTGCCACGGCCAGGGCACCGACCTCGTCGAACGCCCGCTGATCCGGGCCGAGGAGCCGATGGTGCTGGCGGCGGGCATGAACCTCGCGTGCCACCCGCGTTACGTGCTCGACGGCTTCTGCCACTGGGTGTGCGACAACGTGATCATCGGCGACGACGGCGTCGAGGAGCTGCACAAGTTCGACAAGCGGCTGGCCGAGCTGGGCCGATGACGAGACAGGTCGTGGCTTCCGGGCCGGACGACGCACTGCCCGCGCTGCGCGCCGCCGCGCCGGGGCGGGTCCGCGTCGTCCCGCTGCCTTCGTCCGGGGGCACGGCCGCGGTGCAGGCGTTGTGGGAGGTCCAGTTCCTCGTGTTGGAGCACCAGCGCACCGACCTGCTGCCGGTGCTCGGCGAGCTGCCCGCGCTGCGCGTGGTGCAGACGCTGATCGCCGGCGCCGAATGGCTCGAGCCGCACCTGCCGGACCGGGTGCGGCTGAGCCGGCCGGCCGGCGCACGCGACAACGCGGTGGCCGAGTGGGTCGCCGCGGCGCTGCTCGGGCTGGCCAGCGGGCTGCTGCCCGCCGTGCGCGAGCAGGGCCTTCGCAGCTGGCGCCGCACGGAGAGCTCGGAGCTGGCCGGCACACGCGTGGTGCTCGTCGGCGCCGGGTCGATCGGCCGCTGCGCCCGCGCCAAACTCACCGGCCTCGGCGCCGCGGTCACGGTGGTCGCCCGCACCGCTCGCGCCGCCGTGCACCCGGTCACCGCGCTCCACGACCTCGTCACCGAGGCCGACGCCGTGGTCCTGCTCGTACCGGCGACCGCCGAAACCACGGGTCTGGCCGGGGCCGGATTGCTGGCCCGGATGCCCGACGGGGCGGTGCTGGTGAACGCCGCGCGCGGCCCGGTCGTCGACACCGCGGCGCTGACCACCGAAGTCCTCTCCGGACGGCTGCTGGCGGTCCTGGACGTCACCGACCCCGAACCACTTCCGCCGGACCATCCACTGTGGACGGCCCCGGGCTGCTTCCTCTCACCGCACATCGCGGGCGCGACGCGGCAGGGCCTGGCCCGCGCGATCGAGGCGGCGGCCGGCGGGCTGGCGCGGTACGTGGGAGGTGGGTCGTGAGCCGGGTCGGTGATGTCGGGGAGTTGCGCGGCCGCGCGCGCAGGCGGCTCCCGCGCCCGGTGTTGGGCTTGTTCGAGGGTTGCGCCGGGGACGAGGGAAAAGTGCGCGCGATCGAGGTGGCGGCTGGCGGGCCGGCGCGGTATGTGTGAGGTGGGTCGTGAGCCGGGTCGGTGATGTCGGGGAGTTGCGTGAGCGTGCTCGCCGTCGGCTTCCGGAATTGGTGTTCGGCTTGTTCGAGGGTGGCGCCGAGAACGGGGAATGGCGTGCGCGTTCGAGCTGGCGGCGGGCGGGTTGGCGGGGTATGTGCGGGGTGGGTCGTGAGCTGCGTCGGTGACGTCGGTGAGTTGCGTGAGCGTGCTCGCGGTTGGCTTCCGCGCCTGGTGTTCGTCTTGTTCGAGGGTGGCGCCGGGGACGAGGGATTGGCGTGCGCGATCGGTATGCCGGCCGGTTGGCTGGCGCAGTACGTGCGGGGTGGGTCGTGAGCTGCGTCGGTGACGTCGGTGAGTTGCGTGAGCGTGCTCGCGGTTGGCTTCCGCGCCTGGTGTTCGTCTTGTTCGAGGATGGCGCCGGGGACGGGGGAATGGCGTGCGCGATCGATACGCCGGCCGGTCGGCTGGCGCAGTACGTGGGAGCTGCGTCGTGAATCGCGCCGGTAACGTCGGGGAGTTGCGCGGCCGCGCGCGTTGGCGGCTTCCGCGCCTGGTGTTCGGCTTGTCCGAGGATGGCGCCGGGGACAGGGGAATGGCGTGCGCGTTCGAGGTGGCGGCCGCCCGGCTGGTGCGGTGCGTGCGAGGTGAGTCGTGAGCCGCGCCGGTAACGTCGCGGAGTTGCGTGACCGAGCGCGCAGGCGGCTTCCGCGCCCGGTGTTCGACCTGATCGAGGGCGGCGCCGAGGACGAGGTGACGGTGCGGCGCAACGTCGAGGCGTTCCGGGCCACCGGGCTGCTGCCGTCGGCCCTGGCCGTGCCGGGTGAGCGCGACACGTCGGTGCGGATCTTCGGTGACCGGGTGGCGTCGCCGATCCTGCTCGCGCCGACGGGCGCGGCGCGGGTGCTGCACGGCGACGCCGAGGTGGCCGTCGCGCGCGCGGCCGCCGCCCGCGGCACCGTTTACGTCCAGGGCATGGTCGCCAGCTTCACCCTCGAGCAGGTCGCCGCCGCGGCGCCCGGACCGCGGTGGTACCAGCTCTACCTCTGGCCGGATCGCGCGGCGGTGCGCGCGCTGCTCGACCGCGTCGCGGCGGCCGGGTATCGGGCGTTGGTGGTCACTGTGGACAGTGCGGTGTTCGGCAACCGGGAACGGGACCGCCGCAACCGGTTCACCGTGCCGATGCGATTCGGGCCGCGGATGGCCCTGCACTGCGCGATGCGCCCGAGCTGGGCGGTGGACATCGCGCGCGGCCACCTGCGCCGGCGCGGGTCGCGCCACGGCCGGGTCACGCCGCACGCGATGCAGCGGGACATGCTGCGCAGCCTCTACCCGGTGACCGCGCGGGACCTCGCCGACCTGCGCGCGTGGTGGTCCGGCCCGCTCGTGGTCAAGGGCGTGCTGCGCCCGGCCGACTGCCGCGTGCTCCTCGACCACGGCGCCGACGGCATCGTGGTGTCCAACCACGGCGGCCGCCAGCTCGACCGCGCGCCCGCGACCATCGAGGCACTCGGCGACGTCGTCGCCGAAGTCGCGGGGCGCGCGGAGGTGTTCCTGGACGGCGGGGTGCGGCGGGGCACCGACGTGCTCGCCGCGCTGGCCACCGGCGCCCGCGCGGTGCTGATCGGCCGGCCCTACCTGTACGGGCTCGCCGCCGGCGGACAGGCGGGCGTTGAGCGGGTGGTGCAGGTGCTGACTGAGGAACTCGACCGCGCGATGGCCCTCACCGGCTGCGCCCGGCTGGAGGACGTCGACCACCGCGTGCTCGCGACGCCCCTCGCCGGAGCCGTCGTGGCCGACCGGCCCGGCGATGGTCCCCGTCCGCGGGCCGGATGGCGGAGGTTCCGCTGACCGTCGCAAAGCAGCTGCCCGGGCCGCCTCACACGAGAGGGCCCGGGTCTTGCCGGCCGGGTCGGTGCCGGCGGTGGGTCTCGCCGCCGCCAGGGCTGCGGCAAGGCCGGCGGGTTGGGCAGAAGCGGGGGTTGACCGGCCAGGGGCTGTTCGATCCCCTCCCCGGTGCCGAGCCACTGCCGGCTGCTCACACCCACCACTTGCCCCGTGTCCTGCGCGGCTCCCGGTTCCGGTCAGCCCGCTCGGTCTCGGCCGCGAAGGCGGGGCCGAAGGCGCTTTCTGTTGTGCCGCCGGCGAAGAACGCAGCGATGCGTCGCGGGCAACGAGTTCACCGGCGGAAGGAGTGAACTAGCCGACCACCTCGCGGAGCGTGTCTTCGGCGTGGTGGCAGGCGCTGCGCCGGGGTTCGCCGCCGATCTCCCGCAAGCGGGGGACGTCGGCGCGGCACTCGTCGGTGGCCAGCCAGCAGCGTGGGTTGAACCGGCAGCCGGGGGGAGGGGAAAGCGGTGAGGGCGGTTCGCCGGCCAGCACCCGCCGCTGAGCCAGCCGGCCTCTCGCGGCGCGGTCCGGGGACGGCACGGCGGACAGCAAGGCCTGGGTGTACGGGTTGGCCGGGTGGTCGTAGATCGCCGCTGTGCCGCCGATTTCGGCGATGCGTCCGAGGTACATGACGGCCACCCGGTCGGCGAGGTGCCGCACGACCGACAGGTCGTGGGCGATGAAGACCACCGCCACCCCCAGCCGGGCGCGCAACCCCTCCAGCAGGTTGATCACCTGCGCCTGCACCGAGACGTCCAACGCGGACACCGGTTCGTCGCAGATCAGCACGTCCGGGTCGAGGGCGAGAGCACGCGCGATGCCGATGCGCTGGCGTTGGCCGCCGGAGAACTGGTGCGGGTACTGGCCCATCATGTCCGGGGACAGGCCGACGAGCGAAAGCAGCTCCGCGACTCGGTCTCGGCGCTGGGCACGCGAACCGCACCGGTTCGCCGCGAGTGGTTCGGCCACCACCTCGAGCACCGTCATCCGCGGGTCGAGAGACGAATACGGATCCTGGAAGATCATCTGCACGCCGTCGCGCAACCGCTTGCGGTCGCGACGGCGACCCGCCGTCACGTCCTGGCCGCGGTAGGCGAGCCGTCCGGCGTCCGGCTTCTCCAGGCCGACCAGCATCCGGGCGAGCGTGGACTTGCCACAGCCGGACTCGCCGACGATCCCGAGCACTTCGCCACGGCGCAGGGCGAGGCTCACGCCGTCGACGGCCGACACGTGCCGGCGGCGCAGCACCGAACCCGCCGGGAACGACCGGACCAGGTCCGTCGCGGTAAGCACGACGTCATCCGTTGCGGACATCGGGAAGCACCTCCGCTTCGTGGCAGGCGACGATCCGCCCACCGTGGTGTTCGGCCGGTTCGGGTCGTACCGCGGCGCACGCCGGGACCGCGCGGTGGCAGCGCGGGTGGAATGAGCAGCCCGGAGGCACCCGGCGCGGATCGGGCGGCGCACCCGGAATGGTGAACAGGTCTCCGCCGCGGTGTTCCAGCCGGGGCACCGACCGCAGCAACGCCTCGGTGTAGGGGTGAGCCGGGTGGGCGAGCACGGAGTCGGCGTCGCCCGCCTCGACGATGCGCCCCGCGTACATCACGGCCAGCCGGTCGGCGACCTCGCTCACGACGGCCAGGTCGTGGGTGATCAACAGAACGCCCATGTCCAGCTGCTCGCGCAGTGCTGCGAGGAGGTCCAGGATCTGCGCCTGCACCGTCACGTCGAGCGCCGTGGTCGGCTCGTCGGCGATCAGCAGCTCCGGCTCGAGCGCGATCGCCATCGCGATGAGGATTCGTTGCCGCATCCCGCCGGAGAACTGGTGCGGGTAGTCCTTGACGCGCGCTCGTGGATCCGGGATGCCGACGAGACCGAGCAGTTCGGCCGCCCGCTCCCGGGCCACTCGCCGAGAAGCTCCACTGTGGACCCGGTACAGCTCGCCGAGCTGGTCGCCGATCGTCAGCACCGGGTTCAGCGCCGAGAGGGCGTCCTGCAGCACGAGGCTCATTCGCGGGCCCCGCAAGGCTTCCAGTTCCCGGGCTCCGGCTACCCGCAGGTCGGTGTCGCCCAGCGCCAGTTCGCTCGCCGAGACCTGCGCGTCCGGGCCGGCGAGGCCGACGATCGCGCGAGCGGTGACGGACTTGCCCGAGCCCGACTCACCGAGCAGCGCGACCAGCTCGCCTCGTGGCACATCGAGGTCGACGTGCCGGACGGCCGGGACGGTCCTGCCCTCGAGGGTGAACGTCACGGAGAGCTCTCTGACCCGCAGCGCGGGCCGGACCAGTGTCTCCACCATCGCATCATCACCTGCCCGTGTTGCCTGAATGTTTCATTTCAAGTTCTGCGATGCCTAATTTCAACATCAACATTGACATTGGCGCCGAATATTGATGAGACTCTCCTTCATTCCCCAGCCCCAGTCAACTGTTCCGGACGGCCCGCCCCATCCCCGCGGGCCGTCCGGGGACGAGGAGACTCACGTGCTCGACCCCGCTCCCCGCTATACCGGCTACACCGCCTACGACTACTTGGAAGCCGGCAAGGACTACCGGGAAATCGCCTACGCGAAACAGATCGGCCGCGTCCCGGCCTACGAGGGTCTCGACCTCAGCACCGAGCAAGCCGAGCGCACTCGCCGGCTGCTGGCCGAGGAGACTGTGATCTCGCTGCACGAACACGTGCAGGTCTTCCCCGAGGACATGACCGACCTGCGTGAACACATCCGCCAGGGCCGGGAACCCACCGGCTACGAAGGATTGTCCCGGTCCGGTCTGACCGCGGTGTTCGACAACGGCATGGACGGCACGTGCTGCATCAGCTCCGACGCCGGCTGGAAGTACCAGGACGTGCTGTTCGATCTCGGCGTGCGGATGGCCGATCTGGCGCACCAGGACTTCGTGCTCAAAGCCGAGAGCCTCGCCGACATCGAGCGCGCCGGGGAAACCGGCCGCATCGCGCACATCTTCGCGCTTGAAGCCGCGACGCCGATCGAGAACGAGATCGACCGGCTCGACGTGCTCTACGGCTTCGGCGTCCGGCAGATGGGTATCGCCTACTCCGAGGCGAACCTGCTCGGCAGTGGCCTCAAGGAGCGCGGCGACGGCGGACTGACCTTCCTCGGCGAGCGTGCCGTCGAGCGGATGAACAAGCTCGGCATCGCCATCGACATCTCCCACAGCGGTGACCGCACAGGCCTCGACGTGATCCGCACGTCGCGGGTCCCGGTGTTCATCACCCACGCCGGGGCGCGTTCGGTGTGGCCGACCAACCGGATGAAGGACGACGAGACGATCAGGGCCTGCGCCGAGCGCGGTGGCGTGATCGGCATCGAAGCGGCGCCGCACACCACGCTGTCCCGTGATCACCCGAGGCACTCGCTCGAATCGGTGATGGACCACTTCACCTACTGCGTCGAGCTGGTCGGTGTCGACCACGTGAGTTTCGGCCCCGACACGCTGTTCGGCGATCACGTGGGGTTGCACAACGCCTTCGCGGCGAACCTTTCGCTCGGGCAAGCGCACGGGGGCGTCGAGTTCGACAAGGTCGAGTACGTCGACGGCCTCGAGAATCCCGCGGAAGGCTTCTACAACATCATCGGCTGGCTCGTCTCGCACGGCTACAGCGACGACGAGATCCGCAAGGTCGTCGGGGGGAACACGTTGCGGATCCTCAAGGAGGTCTGGGTCTGATGTGCCGCCCCCGCTCGGCGCTCGCCGCGGTGACGGCCCTCGCTGTCACCGCCGTGCTGACCACCGCGTGCGCGCCCAGCCCGCCACCGGCCGGCGGTGCCGTCTCCGACGCGACGCTCACCATCGCGACCACCACGGACGTGGTCAACTACAACCCGTTGATCGGCAACAGCCGCAGCGACTACTGGATCACCAACCTGATGTACCCGCACCTGCTGTCGATCGAGCCGAACGGTGCGAAGGGACCCGAGCTCGCCGAGAAGTGGGGATACACCAACGAGACCACCGGGTTCTACGAGATCAGATCCGGGATGAAGTGGTCGGACGGGCAGCCGCTGACCGCTAAGGACGTCGCCTACACGCTCAACGCGGTCAAGCACGACAAGCCCGCCGGCACGCTGTACGGTCAGCTCGCCAACTTCGACTCCGCCACCGCGGTCTCCGACACCCGGGTCGAGGTGAAGCTGACCCACCCCGACTCGTCGCTCATCCCGGAGGTCGGGTTCTGGGGCAACATCGTGCCGGAGCACGTGTTCGAGCCCGCCGGCTCGGTCGCCAAGTTCGCCAACGACGGGAGCAAGGGCGGCTGGGTCAGCGCGGGCCCGTACGTCCTCACCGGTGTCCAACGTGGACAGAGCTACACGATGAAACGGGTGGACGACTACCCGCTCGTGCCGGGTGGCAAGCCCAAGGCCGCGCAGATCGTCTACCGCGTCTACCCCGACGTCAACACCGAGATCCTGGCGCTGAAGAACGGCGACGTCGACGTCATCGCGAACTCGCTGCCACCGGCGCAGGTCAAGCAGCTGCAGAGCGCCTCGGGTATCAAGGTCGCCGAGGCGCCAGGGCTGGGCTACGCCCACCTGACCTACAACATGACCAAGCCCGACCTGGCGAAGAAGGACGTCCGCCTCGCGCTCGCGCACGCGGTGGACTACAACGCCATCCGGCGCGTCGTGCTCCAGGGCCAGGCGGTGTCGACCGGGTCCAGCCCGCTGATGCCCGTGCTGTCGGCGTTCTACGACAAGTCGGTCACCGAATACGAGTACAACCCGGGCCTGTCACGGCAACTGCTCACCCAGGCCGGCTACCAGGCCGACGCGAACGGCAACTTCCCGTTGTCGTTCCGGCTGATCTACTCGCTGCAGGACCCGGTGACCGCGCAGTGGGCGACACTCGTGAAGGACGGCGCGGCCAAGGCGGGCGTGACGATCCAGCTGCAAGGCATCGAACGCAACACCTACCTCGCGATGACCGACAAGGGTGACTTCGACATCTACGCCGGCAACTTCGCGATCATGGACGATCCGGCCACCAACATGTCGCTGGCCTACCTGCCCCAGGGCTCGATCAACTACTCCTACGTCGACGATCCGGCGCTGAACGCGCTGATCGACAAGGCCCGCGTGACGTTCGACCAGGCCGCGCAGGTGCCGTTCATGCGGGACGCGGCGAAGCTCGTGCACGACAACGTCTACGACAACATCATGTACACGCAGAACCTCTACCTGGCCTACCGCTCGGCCTGGAGCGGCTTCGTGGCCAAGCCGAGTGAGCTGCTGTCCATCGTCAACCCGATCTCGGTCGCGTCGGCGGCCAAGACGGGCTGAGGCGGGAGGCCCGGATGTCCCTGGTGCTGTTCGTGCTCAGGCGGCTCGGCCGCGGGGTGCTCACCATCTGGTTCGCGGTCACGATCACGTTCCTCCTGCTGCGCCTGCTGCCGGGTGACCCCGCGCTGGCCATCGCGAGTCCGAACATGACGCCGGCCATCCGGGCCGGCCTGCTCGCGCAGTACGGCCTCGACCAGGCGCTGCCGGTGCAGTACGTGAAGTACCTCGGCCAGCTCGTCCACGGCAACCTCGGCGTCTCCTTCAGCCAGAACATCGACGTCACCCAGGCGTTGCTGGACCGTCTGCCGTGGACGCTGCTGCTGGTGCTGTCGTCTCTGGTGGTCACCGTGTTCGTCGGCATTCCGCTGGGAGTCTTGGCGGCGGCGCGCTCCGGTGGTCTCGCGGACCGCGTCGTGCAGGTGGTCGCGGTCGCGGGGCAGTCCCTTTTCGTCCCGAGCGTGGGCATCGGGCTGCTGTACCTGTTCGGCCTGCGGCTGGGCTTGCTGCCCATCGGCGGGGCCTACGCGGACGGTGTCTACGGCGGCCAGTGGTACCTGAGTGTGGTGGCGCACCTGGTGCTGCCGTGCCTGTCGCTCGTGCTCGTCCAGCTCGGCCCGTACGTGCTGACGGTGCGATCGACGCTGATCGAGGCGCTCGGCGAGGACTACGTGACGCTGGCCCGTGCCAACGGCCTGCCACGGCGCCGGGTGTTGTGGAAGCACGCGCTGCGCAACGCCCTGCTGCCCACCACCACGCTCGTCGGCCTGCAGGTGTGCCTGTACCTGGTCGGCGGCGTGATCCTCATCGAAACGGTCTACGCCTACCCCGGCATCGGCCGCGGGATCTACGAGGCGGTGGTACGGCTCGACTTCCCCGTGCTGCAGGGCGCCTTCCTGTTGCTGGCCGCCGTGGTCGTGCTGGTCAACATGCTCACCGACATCGTCTACGGCGTCCTCGATCCCCGTGTGAAGGCGGCAGCATGACCACTTCCGCTCCTCCCGAAGCGACCCCGGTGGCACCACCGGCCGTGGTCGCCCCCCAGCGCGGCACCTGGTCCGCGTTCCGCCGCCAGCCGCTGGGCCTGGCCGCACTGGCGGTGCTCGTGCTGCTGGTGCTCGTGGCGGTCGCGGCGCCGTTGCTGGCCGGTTATCCGACCGGGTACGGGGACGCGGTGCTCGCGGCGCCGTCCGGTGCGCACTGGTTCGGCACGGACAGCCTCGGCCTCGACGTGTTCAGCGAGGTCGTGTGGGGCACCCGGCAGAGCTTGCTCGTCGCGGCCGCGGCGTCGCTGATCGCGATCGTGCTCGGCACCCTGCTCGCGGTCACGGGCGCGTACTTCCGCAAGCTCGACGTCGTGGTCAGCGTGTTCGTCGACCTGACGTTGTCGCTGCCGATCCTGCCGCTGATGATCCTGGTGGCGGCGCTGGCCGGGCCGAGCACGCTCACGATCATCCTGGTCATCGCGGCGTTCTCGTGGCCCGAGGTGACGCGAGTCGTCCGGTCACAGGCTCTCGCCACGGTGCGCCTGCCCTATGTGGACGCGGCGCGGCTGATGACCAGCTCGCCCGCGTGGATCGTGACCCGGCACGTGGTTCCGGCGGTGACCCCGTTGATCCTCGTTTCCGTCGTGCTCACAGCATCCCGGGCCGTGCTGACCGCAGCCGGCCTGGCCTTCCTCGGCCTCGGCGACCCGAACACGTGGTCGTGGGGCCGGATCCTCTTCGAGGCCCAGCAAGCCGGGGCCATGTCCACCGCGTGGTGGCTGCCGCTGTTCCCGTCGATCGCGATCTTCCTGCTCGTGCTCGCAGCGACGCTGTTGTCCACCGCGTACAACGACGCGCGCAACCCGCGCCGGAAGAAGATGTGAGATGACCTTCTCCCAGCGGCTCGAACCGGCCTTCTTCGCGACGGTCCAGGAGCGCGTCTGCGCTCGTGCGGCCGAGGCCGGTTTCGACGCGGTGCTCACCGATGACCCCGAGGACGTCGCCTACCTCACCGGGTTCTTCCACCACCCGTGCGAGCGCCCGGTCGCGGTCTGGCTGGACGTCGGCGGGCGGTGTGCGTTGCTGCTGCCCGAGCTGGAGCGCGAGCACGCGGAAGCACAGCACGCGGCCGCCGAGCTCGTGTCCTATCCGGAGTACCCCGGAGTGCGGCCGCCGTTCGAAGCGCTTTCCGAAGTGGTGGGCACACGGCGCCGTCGGGTGGGGCACACCACCGCGATCACCTGTCAACGGCTCGCCGCGGCGGCCGCGGCTCTTCCTCCGGCCGACTTGGCGCCGACCGACGTGGTGACCGTCGCCCGGTACGTCAAAACGGCCGAAGAGATCGCACTGCACACCGAAGCCGCCCGGATCACCGATCTGATGCTGGCGGCGGGAGTGGCGCTCGTGACCGACGCCGTCGGCGCCGGCGAACTCCCCAGCGAGGCGGAACTGGCCGCCCACGTCACGAGTGCCGGCACGGGCGCGATGTACGCCGAGCACACCGATGTCGTCGTGGTGTCGCCGCTCGCCGGCGGCCTCGTCTACGCGGGCGCCAACTCGGCGTACCCGCACGGCCTGCCCTCCGGTTACCGCCTCCGGCCCGGCGACACGTTCATGCTGTCGCTGGGCTGCGCGGTGGGCGGCCGGTTCGTCGAGGGTGAGCGGACGTTCGTGCTCGGCGAGCCCACCGCACAGCAGCGCCGCTACCACGATGTCGTGCGACTGGCACAGGAGAAGGGCGGTGAAGCGATCCGGCCCGGGGCCGAGTGCCGGGCCGCCAACGCCGCCTGCCTTGCGGTGATCCGCGACGCCGGGCTCGGCGGCTACCTGCGGCATCGCCAGGGACACGGCATCGGCCTCGGCATGCACGAACCGCCGTGGCTCGAGGACGGCGACCCCACGGTGCTCGAGCCGGGGATGATCGTGTCCAACGAACCGGGTGTCTACGTGCCCGGCCATGCCGGGTACCGCATCTCCGACAGCATGCTCGTCACCTCGGGGGGCGCCCGCCCGCTGACGTCCTATCCACGTGGTCTGGACGACTGCGTGATTCCCGCCTGAAGGAGTGATCGTGTTGGCAGACTCACCGGAATTCGCCGCCGCCACCACTGATGCCCGGCTCGTCGAGATCAACGGCAATCGGCTCGCCGTCGAGGTGCTCGGGCCGGCGGACGCGCCTGTGCTCATCGCCCACCACGGGGCCCCGGGTCTCGGCTCGCGCGCGGAGCCGAGGGCGAGTTTCGGCCGGCTGGCCGACACCTACCGTGTGGTCGTGTTCGACGCTCGCGGCTCCGGGCAGAGCGAAGGGAAGGGCACGTTCAGCCACGATCAGTGGGCCGCCGACATCGACGGGCTGCGCGAATGGATCGGCGCCGAGCAGATCATCATGGCCGGCGGCTCCTACGGTGGGTTCATGGCGATGGAGTACGCGACGCGCTACCCGGACCGCGTGCGCGCGATGGTGCTGCGCGACACCTCGCCGGACCACGCGCACGAGGAGAAGGCACTGGCCAACGCGCTGGCGTCGGCCAGGGTCGAGATCGACCGCGACAAGCTCGACCGGATTTTCGCCGGGGCCGTGCGCGACGACGGGGACCTGCGTGACTGCTGGCGCGAGATCCTGCCGCTGTACGACTACCACTACGATCCGGAGGCAGTGGAGCGGAAGGTGGCGGCGACGCCGTACCGGTACGAAGCGCACAACTACGCGTTCTCGGTGAACATCCCCGGTTACGATGTCAAGCCGCTGCTGCCGTCGTTGACGTGCCCGGTCCTCGTGACGGTGGGCCGCACTGACTGGATCACCCCGGTGGAGTGCAGCGAGAAGATCGCCGAGCTGATCCCGCACGCGCGGCTCGTGGTCTTCGAGCGGTCGGGACATTCCCCGCAGATCGAGGAGGCCGAGGCGTGGACGGAGGCGGTGCGCGCGTTCCTGGCGGAGACGTGCCCGGTGCCATGAAGCCGCTCGACGAGCTCAGCCGCCGGATCGTGGTCGCCCTCCAGCAGGACGGCCGCGCGAGCTGGACCAGCATCGCGGCCCGCTGTGACACGTCGGTACCGACGGTGTCCCGGCGCGTGCAGCAGCTGATGGACGAGAAGATCCTGCGGGTTGCCGTGATGCCCGCACTCGGCAGCACGGGCACGGTGGAGACGTTCTTCGTGCGGATCGGCTGCCGTCCGGGAACGCAGCTGCGGGTGGCGGAACAGCTCGTGGCCAGGTCGGACGTGCGCTGGGCCGCGCTGGTGACCGGCCGCTACGACATCGCCCTGGAGGTCGTGGTCGGCTCGGGGCCGACCCGTTACCCGCGGACGATGCTGGAGCTGCAGCGCATCGACGGCGTCGAGCGGTGGTACAGCGACCTGCTGCTGCACGTGTACAAGGTGTCGCACCAGTGGAGCCGCCAGCTGCTCGACGAGAGCGCGGTACCGGAGCCGGAACCGAAGCTCTGCTCGCCTGAGCACCTGGACGAAGTGGACTGGGCCATCCTCGACCTGCTGCACGACGACGGGCGAGCGAGCTTCAAGACCGTTGCGAAGGCGCTCGACCTCAACGAGAGCACGGTGCGCCGCCGGTTCGAACGAATGGTGGCCGATGGCTGTGCGACCGTGTCCACCATCGTGCCGGCTCCGGCGCTGGGCCTGGAGGCCGAGACGCTGCTGACGGTGAGCGTCGCGCCGGCGAAGCTCGACGAGGTGGCCGGCGCACTCGCACGGCACCGGTCGGTTCGCTATCTCGGCGCCACTCTCGACGGGAATTCGTTGCTGTGCGAAGTGATCGCGGACTCGACGCGCGGGCTGTTCGAGTTCACCACCGCGAGCCTGGCGAAGCTCGAGGGCGTGGTCGGCTGGAACGCGTCGGTCGAACTTCTGACGATGAAGCGCGGCTTCGTGGAGACGCCTTGGTGGCGCGGTCAGCTGGCCGACTACCGGAGCGACAGCGCCGACGAACTCGCCGCGCTGAGCCACCTGATCTCGAATTAGGCGGCTCAGCGCACAACCCCGCGTGCCTGCCGTGCGCGTACCGGCTCCGGAGTTCTCGCGGGAGCCCCTCGCTGCGGACGGGCACCGCGACCGGCGCCCGTCAGAAAGGGGCCCGGCCCGGTTCTGCCGGTGGAGTGCTGGCCGACAACGGTGGTGGGCCCCAGCCGGCGCCGGTGCCGTCGGTGTGTGCGACCCGGTCCTCCCACGGCAGCCGGTAGCGCCCGGCGGTGAGGTCGCGCATGAACGTGTAGGGACAGTCCGTCGCGCCGCCGGGGATGGCGCTGTAGCCGCGGTGGCCGAGTTGGTAGATGTTGTTCTCGACGCCCCACCCGGTGCGGGCGTCGACGGCGCGGGAGGGCACGACCTCCGCGGTGACGATCCGGTCGGGGAGGCCGTCGCCGTGGACGAGCACGGTGCCGTCGATGTCGCAGACCATGGCTTGGCCCTGGGACCAGATCCCGCCCGCGTCGGGCCCCGCCAAGCACACCGATGCGGTGTAGGCCAAGTTGTGGAAGGCGTTCGCCTGGTTCGTGATCTGCCACGAGTGCCGGATGGGGTACGTGTAGCCGGCGGTGCGCAGGATGACGTTCGCCCCGCGGTAGGCGGCCTCGCGGGCCATTTCGGGCAGCATGCCGTCGTGGCAGATGAGCAGCGCCAGGCGTGAACCGGCCGGTCCGTCGCACACGGGGACGCCGAGATCGCCGGGGTGCCAGGGTTCGGCGGGCACCCACGGGTGCATCTTGCGGTAGTAGAGCTTGGTCTCCCCGGAGGCGTCGACGATGACGCCGCTGTTCCACGGGGCACCGCGGGGGTTCCGCTCCATCAGCGAGAAACAACCCCACACTCCGGCCTCCGCGCAGGCGCCGGCCAGGAGCGTCATCTCAGGGCCGTCGAGATCGCAGAGCAGGCGCTCGTCCAACCAGGTGCCGGGGTCGAGCCCGTTGAGGCTGTACTCGGGGAAGACGAGCAGATCCAGCGAAGGCATGGCCTGCTTGGCCTTTCGCAGCTGGGCGGCCAGGCGCTGCGCCGTCACGGCGAGGTCGGCGGGCTCCTCGACGACGGGGACCCGTGCTTGGACCAACCCGAGAACCACGGCTCCCGGCGAGGGGTTGAGCCCGTCCAGCCCGGTCATGACGTGCTCCCGGTCGACGTGGCCGCGACGCAGGCCGGCCAGGAGCTCGCCCACGGCGCGGTCGCCTCGAAGGCGGCGGAGGCCGCGAGCACGGTCGCGTCGGCCAGGTGGCGGCCGACGATCTGCATGCCGACGGGGAGGCCGTGCGCGGTGAATCCCGCGGGGACCGAAGCGGCCGGTTGCCCGGTCAGGTTGAACGGGTTGAGGAATCCCAGCCAGGAGCCGGGACCGGTCATCCGGCCGTCGATCGAGTCAGGTCCTTGGAACCCGACGGGGAACGCCGGCACCGCGAGGGTCGGGGTGACCAGGAGGTCGTAGTCGCTCATGAAGCGCCACATCTGGTTGACCAGCCGTTTGCGGGCCGTCTGGGCTCGGGAGAAGTCTTCCGCGGTCCAGGGCCGCAGGACGAGCTCGACCAGGTGCGGTGACATCCGCGGACCGTGTTCGGCGACCATGGCGCGCATTCCGTCCAGGTCGGTGTCGTTGAACACCAGCGCCCAGAAGTGTGCCTGGGGGTTGGTGAGGCCGGGGTCGGCTTCGACCACTTCGCACCCGAGCCGGTCGGCGAAGACCCGGGCAGCGGCGCCGACGACGCGCCGTACCTCGGGGTCGACGGGAAGGTAGCCGAGGTCCGGGGCGTAGGCGACGCGCAGCCCCGAGAGGTCCGGATTCGCCGCGGTCGCGCGCCAGTCGACGTCGGCGGTCGGGATCGAGTGCCGGTCGCGCGGATCCGGGCCGGCGATGACCGACATCAGCAAGGCCGCGTCGTCGACGGTGCGGGTCATCGGCCCGATGTGTTCCAGCGTCTCCCAGCTGGACATGCCGGGGTAGCGCTCGTCACGGCAGCCCGGGTAGAGCGGTACGCGGCCCATCGACGCCTTCAGCCCGTAGACACCGCACAACGACGCCGGGATCCGGACCGAGCCACCGCCGTCGGATCCGAGCGCGAGCGGGACCATTCCGGTGGCGACCGCGACGCCGGAGCCGGCCGAGGAGCCGCCGGGCGTGCGGGTGGGGTCCCACGGGTTGCGGGCGGTGGGGGACACGGGGTTGTCCGCGACGGCGCTGAAGCCGAGTTCGGGCACGGTCGTCTTGCCGAGGATCACGGCATCGGCGGCGCGCAGGCGCTCGACCACGATGTCGTCCTCGTCCGGGATGAAGGTGGCGTAGGCGGGTGAGCCCGATCGCGTGGTGATGCCTCGCGTCGCGATCAGGTCCTTGATCGCCACCGGCACCCCGGCCAGCGCCCCGACCTCGTCGCCGCGGGCGAGCGCGGCGTCGATCTCGGCGGCCCGGGTGCGTGCCCCGGCCGCGGTGAGTTCGACGAACGCGTGCAGGTCGTCGTCGAGGGCCTGCACCCGATCGAGCGCGGCCGCGGTCACTTCGGCCGCGGACACTTCGCGGTCACGGATCAGCCGGGCGAGGACCGTGGCGGGGAGCCCGGCGAGCTCGGCTCCACTCCGGCCGGTGGGGTGCGCGGGCGAGGGGGGACTGAGAGTCATGTGGCCTCCTTTCGGATAGGTCAGACGCCGGATTCAGCGGCCTGTGCCGGTTCCGTGCTCCGAGCCCGCGATGGGGCCAGGGCTTCGATGACTGCGTACGCGATCGCGGTGACGACGATGCCGGCGCCGGCCTCGCACCAGGCGGAGACGTATTCGTGAACCGCGAACGCGCCCGCTGAGCCGAGGGCCCACGCGGCGAACGGTTCGATGCGCACCGCCCGGATCGCCCGGTTCCGGTGGCGGCGGGCGATGAGCTGGTCGCAGATGAGGACCGCGCCGATGGGCGGGACGAAGATCCCGAGCAGGTTGAGCCAGGTCGAGAAGTAGCTCCACACGCCGGCGAGCGCCGCGGCGAGCCCGATGACACCGAGGACGACGGTGAGCAGGCGCATCTTGGAGCCGGTCAGCTGACTCCAGCCGACAGCTCCGTTGTAGAGGCAGTGCGTGCACACGGAGCCGAGGTTCACGAACACGAAGATCACCGCGAGCGCCGAGAGCAGCGGGCCGTGCGAGGTGAGAATGGGCAGGAAGTCGCCGCCGTCGGAGGCCGGGTTGGCGGCGGCGCCTGCGGCAACGATCAGGCCGCCCACGAGCAACGCGATGAAGTTCGCGACCGGGAAGGCCGTGAACGCGGCCGCGACAGCCTCCTTTCCGGTGCGGGACCAGCGGGTGAAGTCGGCCGTCATGGTGCCGGAGTCGGCGAAGCCGGCGATGACGATCGTGATGGCCGCGCCGACGCTGAGCACCGTGGCGTTGCCGCTGCTGCCCGCATAGGAGGCGAACCCGGCCAGATGTCCATCACGCGCGGCGAAGACGAGCGCGACGACGGCGAGGACGACGAACAGCGGCGCGGCGATGATGCCGATGACGGTCAGCGCGCGGATGCCGACGAAGGTGATGGCGATGTAGAGCACCCCGGCGAGGAGGATCATCGACGGTTCGTTCCACCCGAGCGACGCGTTGAGCGTTGCCCCGGTGAGTCCGGTTTGGAACGCGAACCAGCCGATCACGACCGTGGCGAGGAACCCGGCGGCGACCTTGGCACCGGACCGGCCGAACGTCTCGGCGGCGGTGAGGGCGAAGTTCTTCCCCGAGTTGCCCGCGATGTAGGACAGGCAGCCGACGTAAGCGAGCAGGACGAGGTTGCCGACGACGATCGCCAGCATCCCCTTCCAGAAACCCAGTCCGTAGACGATGGTCCCGCCGAAGACGGCGTTGGTCAGGACCATCGGAAAACCGAACCAGACCGCGGAAACCGAGGCGAGGCTGCGTCGGTGAGTGCGGGGGACGGGTTCGTGTTCGAACTCCGATTCGAGGTGGTGCTCGGGCGCGCCGGGGGTGTCGGTGGTCATGGCGATGCCTCACTCCTGGTAGGGACAAGGGAGACGAACGCGGCGAAGGCGTCCGGGTGGGGCTAGGACGCCGGCAGCGCCGGGGTTCTCGGCCCGAGGTCGTGTTCCGGCAGGACGTGCTCGGGCGCTCGGGGCGAGAAGCCGGCCCTCGCCAGGTGCTGCCGGAGGCCCCGCAGGTAGCGGGGCGCGTCGGGGGTGTCGCTGTGCACGCAGACGGTGTCGATCCCGCCGAGTGCGCTGAACTCGGGACCGGTGAGCGCGGCCAGGGCCCGGGCGGCCGCTTGCGCCGGAGTACCGATGTCCTCGGGGGTCCGCCGGTACATCTGGACTTCGGTGCCCGCGTACGGGCGGTCGGCGAAGTACTCGCCGGCGAGTCGCAGGCCCGCGGCTCCGGTGGCCTCGGCCAGAGCCGAGCCCGGCAGCGCGTACACGGCGAGGGAACCGTCGAAATCCAGCACCGCCCGGCAGGTCGAGGCGGCCAGGTCGGGGTCGCGGTTGGCCATCACATACAGGGACCCGTGCAGTTTGAGGTGGTGCATGCGCGCGCCGGCCGCGCGCACGAACGCGTCGAGCGCGCCGAGTTGGGCCAGGCACAGGTCGTAGAGCTCGCCGGCGCTGGTCGGGATCTCGCGCCGCCCGAACCCCCACCGGTCCGCCAGTCCGACGTGGGCTCCGATCGCGACGTCGTGGTCCAGCGCGGCCCGGACGCTGCGGCGCATGGTCGCCGGGTCGCCGGCGTGGGCGCCACAAGCGATGTTGGCGGAGGTGATCAACGGCATCATCTCGGCGTCGGCTCCGTAGCGGTACACGCCGTAGCTCTCGCCGAGGTCGCAATTGAGGTCCAGGAATCGCGTCATGGTCTCGTCCACCGGTGTTCAGGCCGGTGCCTTGGTGAGCAGGGGCGACGGGCGGCGCGGGCTGGTCGCGAGCTCCCAGGCGCGCGCGAACCGAAGCAGCGCCTTCTCGGCCAGCGGCTTGCCGAGCACTTCCAGCCCGACCGGGAGGCCGGCGGAGGTGAACCCGCAGGGCACGCTCATGGCCGGCAGCGACGACTGCGAGGCGAGCACGGTGTTCGTCGGGAAGTCCAGCGCGGTCCAGCGCTTCGCCGCGAGTGCCTCACGCGTGGGTGGGGGCACCTGGACGGTCGGGTAGACGAGGAAGTCGGTCCCCGTGCGAGCCATCAGGTCGACCAGTCGCCGGCGGAGCTCGTCCTGGCTCAGCCGGCGGCTGTAGTACGCCGGGTCGTCGGCCGGGTCCGCCGGGCCTGCCGCGATGTCGGCCACCAGGTCGGTGAGCTCGTGGAAGACGCCGCTGGTGTGGACCTCCTCGACGGAGTGCACCGGCGCGTGCGGCCGAGCGCCGAGAAACGCGTCGATGTCGTGTTTCGAGACGGTGGTGTAGAGGGAAGTGGCCGCTACCCAGCCGGCCAGATCCCGCTCGCCATCCCCGAGTTCGACGTCGTCGACCACCCGGACGCCCAGATCGGCGAGTCGTTTGACCGCGGTCGCGACCACCTCGTTGGTCTCGCCGGACTCCGGCTGCGTGCCGAAAGCATCGGCGAGGACGCCGACACTGAAGTCCGTGAGTGTCGAGCGTGTCACGTCCTCGAGAGCTTCGCGGTAGCGGCCGATTTCCGGACTGCTCGTGGCGAGGGAGGTGTAGGTGTCGGCGGGGTCGTACCCGACGACGACGTCGAGCGTGGCGGCGAGATCGGGCACGGTGCGCGCCATCGGCCCCGGAGTGTCCTGGAAGTGGACCAGCGGCGAGAACCCGGTGCGCGGAATCAGGCCGGTGGTCACGCGCAGGCCGAACAAGTTCGTGAACGACGAGGGCAGCCGGATGGACCCGCCCGTGTCTTCGCCGATCCCGACCAGGGCGAGGTTCGCGGCGACGGCGGCGGCGGTGCCGGCGCTCGACCCGCCGGTTTCACGGGCGAGGTCGTAGGGGTTCTTGGTGAAGCCGCTGCGCGAGGAGAAGGAGAACCAGCCCGCCGCGAAGTCGCACATCGTCGACTTGCCCAGGATCACCGCCCCCGCCTCCCTCAGACGCGCGACCACCGTCGCGTCCTGTTCGGGCACGTAGTCGGCGAACAGGCCGGACCCGAAGGAGGTCGCGATCCCGGCGGTTTCGGCTTGGTCCTTGAGCACGACCGGGACGCCGTGCAGGGGGCCGGTGAGTTCGCCCCTGGCGGCGTAGCGCTCGTCGAGTGCGGCGGCTTCGGCCAGAGCGTGGGGGTTCAGCGTCACGTACGCGCCGAGACGCGGGCCGTCCTGCGACTGGTCGATCGCCTCGATGCGGCCCAGGTACCACCGGGTCAGGTCCGCGCTGGTCGTGGCTCCCGCGGCGAGCGCGGCGTGGAAGGATTCGATGGTGAGTTCGTCGTAGGTCATGGCCTGGTCCCCTTCGAGAGCTGCGCCGGAGGCGCCGGTGAGAGCTGTCACGACGGTGGCGGCGGTGTGTTCCAGGTGTTCGGCGGTCGTCGCGAGCAGGGCCGGGAGGTCCTTGGTGGCGAACAGGTGCAGGATCTGAAGGTGCTGGCGGTGGGCCTCGCCGAAGTCCTCGACCGCGGTCGCGTAGATCGCCATCGACGGGGTGACCCGGTCCCAGATGTTCCGGATCAGATCGAGCAGATGAGGACTGCGCGAGCAGCTGTAGAGGCGTTCGTGGAATCGGCGGTTCAAGCCACGCCAGACCACGGGGTCCAAGTGGGCGTCAGCCATCTCGTCGAGGATGGCCCGCAGGTCCCGAAGGTCCTCCTCGGTCGCCCGCTCCGCGGCCCATTGCGTAGCGAGGCCTTCCAGCCGTTGCCGGATCTCGAAGATCTGCCGTACTTCCTCGGCGCTCAGGTTGGCGACTGTCACGGTGCGGCGCCCGAACACGACGAGCCCCTCCACGCCCAGCCGCTTGAGCGACTCACGCGCCGGCATCGTGGAAACGCCGAGCTCGTCGGCCAGCGTGCGCAGCGAGAGCCGGGTGCCAGGGGGATAGGTGCCATCGAGGATGGCCTCGCGGAGGCGTCCGTACACCTCGTCCGCGACGCTCGTCATCGCGATCTGGTCGCCGAGCCGGCCACCCGCTCGGTCGACCGCGCGCCGCCCGCCGGTCGTCAATCGGGTCTCCTCTCCGCCGCGCCCGAAAGCGCCGAGCCCGCTGTGATCTGAGATCACGATCGCTCCGGATCGGTGATCGGTGGTTACCGCGAGGCCCTCCGTTTGTGAACTCTGCGCCGGACTCGCGTAACAAGGTGCTGCGGCAGGGCCGGCTCCGGTGATCCACGCGCCCGGGGAGACGAGCGCGTGACGGAACGCCTTTCCCAGGAGGACTTCGCGGTGGCGACTGCGGCGCTGCGCCCAGCCCGTGCGCACTGGCCGCGGCAGCGGGAAAGTGCGCCGTCGGGTAGCCTGACGAGCGGTGTTCACGAAGTGAACAGCCGTATCACGCTGAGCGGGGGAGGGGCTCGTGACCAAGCCGACGCGGTCCCGCGAAGTCCGCGCCGACCAGGCCGACATCCAGGCGGTGAGCCGGGTCAGCCAGATCCTGTCGCTGTTCGATCCGGCGACGCCGGAGGTGACCGCGGGCCAGGTGGCCGAGCGGCTGGGCCTGAACCGCACCACCGCGTACCGGTACTGCACCTCCCTCGTCGCGGCGGGGCTGCTGGAGCGCAGCGCGGACGGCGGTTACGTGCCGGGCGGGCTGTTGCTGCAGCTGGGCGCGTTCGCGATCGGCCACCGCCGGGTGGTCAACCTGGCGCCGCGGCACATGCAGGCGCTGTCGCGGGCGACGCAGACCAGCGCGGTGCTGAGCCTGTGGGGCCTCACGGGGCCGGTGGTGTCCCGGGTCGAGGAGATGGTGTCCACGGTCATCGTGTCCGTGCGGGTCGGCAGCCACCTGCCGCTGGACACCGCGCAGAGCAAGGTGTTCCTCGCCTACCACGCCGACCAGCTGTCGATGGAACGGCTGATCGGCAACCTGTCCGGCACGGCGCGCGACGAACTGCGCGCGGACGTCGACCGCGTCCGCGAGGTCGGCCACTGCTCGGCGATGAGCACGCCGGGCATCGTCGCGGTCGCCGCGCCGGTCTTCGACGAGTACGGCATCTGCGCGACGCTGGCGATCGTCGGCCCGGACAACACGCTGTCCATGTCGGACGAAGCGCCGGAGCTGCGGGTCGTGGTCGACACGGCCCGCGAGCTCACCAACGAACTCGGCGGCCACTACCGCCCGGACGACAACCAGCGCGCGGTGTGAGGCAGCCACGCGGGTGACGGTGGTGGCGGGACGTCGCCGTACTCGCGAACTGCGGCCACGGCGCTGCCGACGAACTCGTCGAAGTCCCGTCCCGCCAAGGCAGCGCCGACCCCGTTGACCAGTTCCCGCAGCACCGCCGGTCCGCCGATCCACAGCGCGGTCACGACCTCGACGGCGCGCGCACCCGACGCCAGGAACCGCAGCACGTCCGCGGTGGTCCGCGCGCCGTTGGTGCCGATCACCGGCACGTCCAGCGCCTGGCGCGTTTTACCGACCCAGTACAGGCTCATCGGCAGGCAGCCGGGCGATCCCCACGCGCCCCACGAGCCGAGCGCCGCGCCGCCGGCCGGATCGGGCAGGAACCCCGGGTACCGGCCGACCAGGCCGACCGCGTCCGCGCCGGCCGAGCGCGCTGCCCGGGCCAGCGCCACCACGTCCGAGGCCTGCCCCGGCAGCTTCACGAACAGCGGCACCTCGACCGCGGCGCGCACCGTCCGCACCGCGGCGCGCACACCGTCCACTTCGGTCAGCTGACGCACCGCGCGCACCTCACGTCCGTGGGGCGCACCGAGGTTGAGCTCGACGGCGGGCACCACCGCGGACATCGCCCGGCCGATGCGCGCGGCCGCGTCCGGCTCGCCGAGCGTGATGCTGCCGACGACCGGGCACCCGGCGGGCGCGCCGTGGGTGGAGGCGGCGGCGAGCGTGCCGAGCCAGTCGTCCAGCTCCACCTGCGCGAGCCCGGACCGGTTCAGCAGTCCGTCGTGCCGCTGCGCCGGGCCCGTCCGCACGTGGCCGTCCGGGGAGACGAACGCGTAGTCCGCGATGTCCAGCTGCCGCCGGGCCGCGGCGCTTTCGTTGACGGACTTCGCCACGACCGCCCCGGCGCCCGCGTCGATGCACGCCCTCAGCCCGCCGAGCGTCATGGTCAGCTCGGACGAGCCGACCCACACCGGATTGCCCGCGGCAAGACCCGCGACGTCCATTCAGGACAGTGCCGGGACGGTGCGGTCGTCGGCCATGTCGACGTCCTTGGTCTCCGGGCCCAGGAACCCGCCGAGGCCGATCAGCGCGCCCGCCACGGCGAGCAGTACGACCGGGGCCAGGTGCGCGGGCAGCACGCCGTCGAACTGCTGCAGGTAGAACTGGTAGAACGCGGGCGCGATGAGCGCGAGGCTGTACCCGACGCCGTACCCGGTCGACCGGATGCTCGCCGGGAACCGTTCGGTCAGGTAGGCCGCGATCGGCCCGAAGGTGCCGACGGTGAACACCCCGATCAGGACGCCGAAGCCCAGCGCCGCGCCGAATCCGCCGTTCGACAGCATCAGCAGGGTGTACGAGCCGGAACCGATCACCAGTACCGCCAGGCCGTAGCCGATGTAGAAGCGCCGCCGCCCGATCCGTTGCGACAGCAGGCCGAACAGCGGGTAGGACAGGGCCGCCGACGCGTTGATCACCAGCATCGTCAGCGTGACTTCCTCACTGGACAACAAGAGGTGCGCCTTCAGCTGCGCCGGCGTCACGGCCGCCTCCACGTTGGTCGCGAGCCACGTACCGGTCATCAGCACGAACACCTGGCCCAGTGCGCGCGGGTACTTCACCAGCAGCCGCACCAGCGGCAGCTTGTGCTTCTCACCGTTGCGCTCGACCGGCGGCTCGTGCACCTGGTTGCGGTAGTAGCGGTACAGCACGGCAGCGAGCACGGCCCCGACGAGGAACGGCACGCGCCAGCCCCACTGCACGTAGGCGCTGTGCAGCCCGGCGGCCGGCAGCAGCGCCAGCATCAGCAGCGTGATCGCGGCGATCACCGCGTACGCCGCCGGGGAGGTGGAGGTGATGATCGAGGCGTAGAGCCCGCGTTTGTGCTTCGGGCTCCACTCCATCGCCAGCGGCACCGCGGTCGTGTACTCGCCGCCGAGGAAGATCCCGTCGACGAACCGCAACGCGATGAGCAGGCCGATCGACCACATCCCGATCTGCTCGTGCCCGGGCAGGCACGCGGTCAGCAGCGTGGTGACCCCGAACCCGCCGACCGCGACCAGTGTCGTGCGCTTGCGCCCGACCGTGTCCGCGAAGTGGCCGAAGATCACCGCGCCGAGCGGACGGCCGATGAGCGTCGAGGCGAACACCAGCGACGCCAGCAGGGCCGTCGTGCTCGCGCTCAGGTTCGCCGCCTGGAAGTACACCGCCGCCGGGGCCAGTACGACGATCGGCAGGTAGATGTCGAACTGGTCGACGAAGTAGGCGAGCGTTCCGCCGCGGACCGCGGCGCGCACCTTGTCGAGGTCCGGGCCGTGCGCGGCGCCGGGGAGCGCGGCCGGTTCTGCGGAGCTGGGCGGTGTGGACATCGGTGTCCTCCGGGCGGCTCGATGAATTCGAACGTGATGTTCACCAAGTGAACGAGGAGCACTCTAAATGGGTGCACTGGGTTCCACAAGGGCGGTCGAAGGGTTGACAGCCGGTCTTATAGTGAACTTCGACTTCACAATCTGAACGAAGGGTGCCCCATGAGCCCGCGTCCCGCTGTCGCCGCCGTCCTCGACGGACTGGTCGACCTGCACGTCCACTCCGGCCCCAGCCCGTTCCCGCGGCGCTTCGACCACGTCGAGGCCGCGCAGGACGGCGCGCGGATCGGCCTGCGCGCCATGGTCGCCAAGTCCCACCACCACAACACGCAGATGGACGTGCTGGCGATGAAGGGCCGCCTCGCCGACGTCCGCGCCCAGGTCTTCGGCGGCATCGCGCTGAACAGCACGGTCGGCGGCCTGAACCCGCACGCCGTGCGCATGTGCCTGCGCATGGGCGGCAAGGTCGTGTGGTTCCCGACCATCTCCTCGGGCCGGCACATCGACTGCCACCCCGAGGACGGCGCGTTCCCGACCACGACCGTCCCGCTCACGCTCGAGCGCATCGACATCGTCGACGGGGGCGGGCGGCTCAAGCCCGAGGTGCTGGAGATCCTCGACGAGATCAAGGACCAGCAGGCCGTGCTCAACGGCGGCCACATGTACCCGGAGTACATCCGCACGCTCTTCGGAGAAGCCCGCGAACGCGGCCTGAAGCGCATGGTCGTGAGCCACCCCGACTTCGTCATCGGCGCCGACCCGGAGCTGTGCCGGGAGCTGATCGGATTCGGCGCGTTCATCGAGCACGAGGTCGGCATGTACGACCCCGAAGGGACCCAGAAGTGGGACCCGAAGCAGCTGCTGACCTGGATCGAGACGCTCGGCCCCGAGCACACCGTGCTGGCCTCGGACTTCGGGCAGCGGGCCAACCCCAAACCGGTCGACGCGTGGCTGCGCGTGAGCGAGGCGCTGCTCGACCTCGGGCTGCCGGAGAAGGACCTGCGCCGCGTGGTCCGCGACAATCCGGCCTACCTGCTCAACCTCGACGCCTGACCCGAACCGGAAGGACGATCCCGTGTACGACAAGGACGATCCCCGTTCCGCCCTCGCGACCGCGTCCCGGCCGGAAACCGGTGCCGCGATCGCGCCGGCCCAATACCTCGACCTGCGGGCCACCCCGGTCGTGCGGGCGCAGAACGTCACGCTGATCCACACCGACGCGCACGAGGGCGACGACCTCGACAACGGCACCCTCGAAGGCGAACTCGCCGTCGTGGTGACCGGCGCTTCGCCCGCGTTCACCGTGCTGACCGGCGCCGGAGCCACCACAGTGGACACTCCGGGGCTCGTCGTCGTGCCGCCCGGCTCGTCCCGGATCAGCGTGCACGGCGACGGTCCGCTCGTCCGGCTGGTCGAAGCGGCCGAGCCGGCGTGGCGCGACCGGGTGGCCAACGCCGATGCGTACGCCGAAGACCACGCGCGCGTCGCACTCCTGCAGCGGTGGCCGGAACCCACCGGCGGACCGCGGGTCCGCGTCTACCCGTTGTCCGCGGTCCCGGACGACCCGAAGCGCTTCGGCCGCATCTTCCGGACGCGCTCGTTCATGGTGAACTTCCTGCCCCCGCAGGAGGGTCCGCGCGACCCGCGGCGGCTCTCGCCGCACCACCACGACGACTTCGAGCAGCTTTCCCTGGCCGTGCGGGGGGAGTACGTGCACCACATCCGCACACCGTGGCTGCCCGACAGCACCACCTGGCGCGAGGACGAGCACGTGCGGATCGGCAGCCCGTCGGTGACGATCATCCCGCCGCCGACCGTGCACACGTCCGCGGCGAGCGATCCGGGGGTGAACCAGCTGATCGACATCTTCAGCCCGCCGCGGCAGGACTTCTCGGAGAAACCGGGCTGGGTCCTGAACGCCGACGACTACCCGATGCCGTGAGCGCCCCGCGCCGCCCGGGCGGCAGTCTGTTCGACCGCCCGGCCACTCCCGTCGGCACCTGGCTGAAGATCGCGTCGGGGGAGCCCGTCGAGATCATGGCGTACGCCGGGTTCGACTTCGTCGTGATCGACCTGGAGCACGCACCGCTCGATCTGCAGACCGCGTACCGGCTGATCAACTCCGCCGCCGCACTGGGTATGACGCCGCTGGTGCGGGTGCCCGACAAAACTCCGTCGACGATCCAGAAGATCCTCGACGCGGGTGCGCTCGGCATTCTCGTCCCGCACGTCGACACCGTCGAAGAGGCGGCGGCTGTGGGCCGGGCGTGCCGGTTCCCGCCCCGCGGTGTCCGCGGTGCCGGCGGCACGAGCCGGGCCGGGGCGTGGGGCTTGCGCCCGAACGCAGAGTACCTCGCGTCGGGCGACGACGTGCTGTGCGTCCCGCAGCTGGAAAGCGCCGAGGCGATCGGGGCGGCGCCGGAGATCCTGGCACTGGACACAGTGGACGCGGTGTTCGTCGGCGCGGCGGATCTGTCGCTGTCGATGGGCAGCACGCCCTCGTCGCCCGAGGTGCTGGAGCTGATCGGGTCGGCGATCCAGGCCGCGCACGCCGCGGGGAAGCGGTGCGGGCTCGCGTTCGGCGGGGTGCCGGAGCGGGCCGCGCAGGCAGCGCGGGACGGCTGTGACTTCGTCCTGCTCAGCAACGACACGTCGATGCTGGCGGAAGCCGCCCGTGGTCTGGTCAGTGCGTTCCGGGCAGCCGCCGGATGAGTCTCGTCCTGCCCCGCACGGCACTGTCCCTTTCGGAGCCGGACAGTCTCGGCCACTCCGATCTGGTGCGTTTCGTGCGCTCGCTCGAGGACTACGGCCACCGCGTGGTCTGGCTCCCGGAGGTAGCCGGGCGCGAGGCGTTCACCACCGCGGCGCTGGTGCTGGCCTCGACGGAGCGGCTGATCGTCGGCAACGGGGTCGCGCGTGCCCTCGAGCGCGTGCCGAAGTCGGCGGGCTCGGCGGCGCGCGACCTCGCCGCCGGCTACCCCGGCCGTTACGTGCTGGGGCTCGGCGTCAGCGGCGCGGTCCGTGAGCGCGGCACCGGGCCGGTGCCGTTCCTGCGTGACTACCTCGACGGGATCGACAAGGTGGCCGGGGGCGTGCCGCGGGTGCTCGGCGCCTACTCACCGGGCCTCACCCGGCTCGCGGCCGAACGCGCCGACGGCCTGATCACGTTCCTCGTCCCGCCGGAGCACACGCGGTGGGCGCGCGAGACGGTCGGACCGGAGCTGTTCGTCTCGGTCGTCCAGTGGGCGGTCGCGGGCCGGTCGCGGGCGGCGGCCCGGGAAGTCGCCCGCGAACGGCTCGCGTACTACCTGACATTGCCGCACCAGATCCCGAAACTGACCCGCCTGGGCTTCACCGAAGCCGACCTCGCGCCGCCCGGCTCCGACCGCCTGGTCGACGCGCTCGTCGCCTGCGGTACGCCCGAGCAGATCCGGGAAGCCGCACGCGCCCAGTACGACGCGGGCGCCACCCAGGTCGCGCTCACGCTCGTCGGGCCGCTCGACGACGCCAAACTCGCCGCCTACCGCGAACTCGCCGAAGAGGAGAATTGATGCGCAGGGCTGAGAAAGTCGTCATCACCACGGCGATCACGGGATCGGTGCACGTTCCGTCGCAGAGCCCGTACCTGCCGTTGTCCGCCGACGAAGTGGCCGACGCGGCGGTGGAAGCCGTCGAAGCGGGCTCGGCCGTCGTGCACCTGCACGCGCGGGAGCCGGACGGGCGGCCACCGCCGATCCCGCGGTGTTCGAGAAGATCGTCGGGCGCGTCACCGCGCAGACCGATGCCGTCATCAACATCACCACCGGTGGCGCTTCGTCGATGACGACCGACGAACGGCTCGCGGCCGCGCGGCACCTGAAGCCGGAGCTGGCGTCGATGAACATGGGGTCGATGAACTTCGTCTACTCGGGCATCGCGGACAAGGTGACCGAGTGGCGCCACGAGTGGGAAGAACCGTACGTGCGCGCCACGTATTCGCAGCCGTTCGTGAACACGTTCGACCGGATCGAGGACACCCTGCGCTCCCTCGGCGAGGAGGGCACGCGGTTCGAGTACGAGTGCTACGACATCGGGCACCTGTACTCGCTGGCGTACTTCGCCGAACTCGGCCTGGCGAAGCCGCCGCTGTTGATCCAGGGGGTGTTCGGCGTGCTCGGCGGCATCGGAGCGGATCACGCGAACCTGGAGCACATGGTGCGCGTCGCGGACAAGCTCTTCGGCGACGACTACTACTTCTCGGCGTTCGCGGCCGGTCGCGACCAGATGGCGTTCGGCACCCACAGCGCGTGGCTCGGCGGGCACGTGCGGGTCGGGCTGGAGGACAACCTGTGGCTCGGCAAGGGCAGGCCGGCCGAGAGCAACGCCGAGCAGGTCCGGAAGATCCGGGCCGTGGTGGAGGACCTGGGCAAGCCGATCGCGAGCCCGGCGGAAGCGCGCGAGATGCTGGCACTACGAGGAGCCGGGGCATGAGCCTGCTGACGGGGAAGGTGGTCCTGGTCGTCGGGGCCAGCTCGGGCATCGGCGCGGAAGCTGCCCGCGTGTTCGCTGCGGACGGCGCGTCGGTGCTGCTGGTGGCCCGGACCGAGGAACCGTTGGTGGCACTGGCGAAAGAGCTCGCGTCGGAGGGGTACGACGTCGCCCACGCGACGGGTGACGTCTCCTCTGCGGACAGCGTGGCGGAGTTCGTGGCCGCGGCGGTCGCGCGGTTCGGCCGCCTCGACGGCGCGTTCAACAACGCCGCGATGGGCCAGGGTGGCCGGCTCGACGCGGTGTCCGAAGCCGACTTCGACCGGATCATGACCGTGAACGTGAAGGGCACGTGGCTGTGCCTGCGCGAGGAGGTCCGGGTGATGGAGGGCCAGGGGGCGGGCTCGATCGTCAACGTGAGCAGCATCGGCGGGCTGCGTGGCAGCTCGGGCATGGGCGCGTACCAGGCCACGAAGCACGCGGTGATCGGGCTGACCCGCACGGCCGCGCACGACTTCGGGCCGCTCGGGATCCGCGTGAACGCGATCGCCCCCGGCCCGACGGAATCCCCGATGCTGGAGGAATTGCGCCGCACCATCCCAGGCGGGGTGGAGGCGCGGATCGCCGCCACACCGCTGCGCAAAGCGGGCACGGGCGCGGAAGTCGGCTCGACGGCGGCGTTCTTGATGAGCGACCGCGCGAGTCACCTCAGCGGCGTCGTGCTCCCGGTGGACGGCGGCTTCACCGCGTGAGCGACGGCCGGCGCGGTCGTCCACACGGGACGGCTCAGGTGCCGCTCAGCCGCTGCACGCCGTCCGCCCCGACGACGGCGCCGCCCGGCACGCCGGCCCAGCCCGGCCCGACGACCGGTGCCGCGCCGGGGCAGTCCGCGCTGAAGACCATCGACCCCGCCGCGTTCCAGGCGACCGTGGCGGCTGCCGCGAAGGAGCTGATGGTTCCCGGCGCCGTGGTGCTGGTGCGCACCCCGCAGGGCACCTACACGGCGGCGGTCGGCACCACGCAGCTGGGCACGAGCACACCGCCCGCGGCGGACACCCACTTCCGCGTCGCGTCGAACACCAAGACCATGACGTCGGCGCTGATCGTGCTCCTCGCGCAGGACGGCAAGCTCCGGTTCACCGACCCGGTGTCGCGGTACGTCCCCGGTGTGCCCAACGGCGACACCATCACCCTGGCGCAGCTGCTGAAGATGCGCAGCGGCCTGTACGACTACACCGAAGCACCCGAGCTGGCGGCGGCGATGGACGCCGACCCGGCGAAAGTCTTCACCCCGCAGGACGTGCTGGCCATCGCGTTCCGGCACCCACCGGTGTTCCCGCCCGGTACGGCGTACCAGTACAACAACACCAACTACGCGCTGCTGGGCCTGGTGGCCGAGAAAGTCGGCGGACGCCCGCTGGCGCAGCAGATGCAGGAGCGACTGTGGGGTCCGTTCGGCCTTCGGCAGACTTCGCTGCCCGCCACCACCGACACCACCATTCCGGCCGGCTACTCGCACGGTTACCTCTACGGTGGCAGCGAGTACGCGTTCGTCGACAAGCCGTACCCGCCCGACCTGCAGGCCGCCGCCCGCGCCGGCACCCTCCAGCCCACCGACTACACCAGGCAGAACCCCTCGTACGCCACCGCCGCCGGCGGCGCCATCTCCACCTCGGCCGATCTGGCCACGTGGATCCGCGCGCTGGTCTCGGGCAAGGTCTTCAACGCCGACTTCCAGCGCCAATGGCTCGACAGCCTGCAACCCGAAGACCCGAACGCGCCCGACGGCCAGAAGTACGGCTACGGAATTGCCTACCAGCGCTTCGCGCCGACCGCCGCCATGTGGTACCACGGCGGCGAACTCCCGGGCTTCAACTCGCACATCGGTTACGACCCCGCGAACGACGTGACGCTGACCGTGTGGACCAACTTGACCCTGTCCCCGGACGGGCGGACCACCGCGGTCGCCTTGCTGCCGACCATCCTCAACGAGATCTACACCGGCCTGTCCCTGCCACCCGCGCCGACCCCGACGTGAACCGCGTGCTGCGGATGTCGCCGGTCAGTCGGAAACGACGCGCATCGCCGAACTGATGGCCGGCAGCGCGACGAGCAGAGCGACACCGCGCACCGCACCGGCGACCGGGTACGCGGCCCGGATGCCGAGGGTGTCGGCGACGAGGCCGCCGACGAGTGAGCCCAGCGGCATCAGCCCCCAGCCGAGCATCCGGTAGACGCTGTGCACCCGCCCCCGCAGCTCCTCGGGCACCACCTGCTGGCGCAGGCTGACCGTGACGACGCTCCAGAGCGTGGTGGCGAACCCGTTGCAGGCCAGCAACGCGCCGAGAACCACCGCGTCCGGGCTGGCGCCGATGAGCACGAAGACGACGACGTTGGCGATCAGCGCGGTGAGCAACGCCGGCAGCGCCCCGATCCTGGCGACGACGCGCGCGTTGACCACCCCGCCGAGCACGCTGCCCACGGCGGCTCCGGCGAGGAGCAGGCCGTACCCGCGTCCGCCGACGTGCAGGGTTTCGGTGGCCAGCAGGACGACGGTGACGTTGCCGAGCTGGAAGCAGAACGTGTTGACCGCCAGCAAACCCGCCAGCGTGCGCAACAGCCGGTGGCCGGCGAGCCAGCGCACCCCTTCGGCCACCGCGGCCCGCATCCGTGGCTGCGCCGGACGACGCCGGGGGCGGCGAGGCAGCGTCGCCAGCAGTGCGGCGGACACGGCGAACGAGCCCGCGTCCACGCTGAACGGCACCACGGCCGCGACCGCGAACAGCACGCTGCCGACGGGTGGCCCGAGGAACAGCTGGCCCGCGTTGGCGATCGTGTACTGGTTTCCGTTGGCTCGGTGCAGCAGCGCGCCGGGGACGAGGTCCGGCAGGATCGCGAGTGACGCGTTGGCGAACACGACCTCGCACGCGCTGAGCCCGAACCCCACGACGGCCAAGCCGGTGATGTCGATCCGGTCGAGCCGGATCAGCACGGCGGCCACTGCGACGATCGCCGCCTGCAGGGCCTGCGAGCGCCACATCAGGCTGGTCCGGTCGAACCGGTCCACCAGGGCACCGGCCGGGAGCGACAGCAGCAGCCAGGGCAGGTAGGTCGCCGCCGAGACGAGCGAGACGAGCACCGGGTCACGGGTGATCGTCAAGGTCAGCAGGGGGACCGCGGCGGCGAACACGCCATCGCCGACGTTGTCCACCGCCGAGGCCCACCACAGCCGCCAGTAAGCGGCCGGCAGCCGCATCCGGGAGTCGCGTTGTGTCATGCGGGACAGCGTCGCGAAATCGAACGTGTGTTCGCCATGATGTAGCCGAGTGCTACATCGTCGGCAGGCGGCCCGGCGAACGCCGGTCCGCGTCCGGCGGCGCGGTTCGCCTGGTGGTTACTTTCCGCGGCCGTGTTTGGCGGCACGCAGGCGTTCTTCGCGCAGCGTGGTGACTTCCGGCAGGTCCAGTGCCGCCGGCGGTCCGCCGAGGGCCCAGCCGAGCACCAGGTCGGCGAGGGCGGGGTTGCGGGCGAGGACGGGGCCGTGCAGGTAGGTCCCCAGGACACGGCCGGTGGTGGCCCCTTCGCTGCCGTCGCCGTTGCCGACACCGGCGTGCACCTTGCCGAGGGGGCGGCTGCCCGGGCCGACGCGGGTGCGGCCGAGGTGGTTCTCGAAGCCGGTGAGGGGCTCCGGGCCCACGGGCGGCGCGACGTCCACGACGATCTCCCCGATCGCGCGGCGGCGGCCGGGGGTGGTGGTCGCGTTGAGCAGGCCCAGCCCGGTGTGGGTGGTGCGGTCGGAGGTGGTGAAGTTCGTGCCGAGGACCTGGAAGCCCGCGCAGACGCCGAACACGACGGCCCCGTGCGCGGCGGCGTGCTGCAGTCCGGGGTGGGCGCGCAGGTGGCTGACGGCGAGGGCCTGGGCGTCGTCTTCGCCGCCGCCGAGGAGGTAGACGTCGAGGGTGGCGGGGATGGCGTCGCCGTGGCGGATGTCGAGGACGGCGGCGGGGATGCCGCGCCATTGCAGGCGGCGCTGGAGGACCTGGGCGTTGCCGCCGTCGCTGTAGGTACCGAGGACATCGGGCAGCACGAGGCCGATGGTCACCCTGGAGTCAGGCATGGCCGAGCTGGTGTTGTGCGCAGCGGAACGCGGTGTAGTTGGCCACGAGTTCCACGGGCCCGGGCGGCAGTGCCGCGACGGCGGCGAGCGGGCGGCGGCAGAGCGTGTGCCGCACCTCGGCGTAGGTGAGGCGCACGGCCACGTCGGTGGCCCGCTCGCCGGCGGCGACGACGGGGCGGCCGCGCAGCTGCTCGAACGGCACGTCCCACAGCCAGGAGGTGTCGCGTCCGTCGGCCTCGCCGCTGTTGACCGCGATCACCACCGGCGTGCGCGGATCGAGCAGTGGCAACGTTTCGTGCCAGCCCGCGGGGTTTTTCGCCAGCAGCATGCGCACCGCGTGGCCGTGGTGGTCGGCGCGCCGGTAACGGCCCGCGACGTCCCCGATCGTGCGCAGCCGGGCGAGGGCGACGGACGGCGGCACGCCGAGCCGTTCGGCGGTGGCGACCGCGACGGCCGCGTTCGCGGCGTTCGCCCGGCCCGGCAGGAGCAAGTCGAGGGCGAACGAGGTCCCGGCGGCACTGCGAAGGCCGTCTTCGGCGAGCGTCCACTGTGGAGCGGGCCGGGCGAACCCGCACGCGCAACGCCATTCGGTGGCGGACCGCTGCACGGTTCGACCGCACCGAGCGCAGGCCACGGCGTCGTCGTGCCAGCGTTGTCCCGCGCCGACCCACAGCGGCCGCGACGAGGCGAGAGCCGCCGAGGCGACGAGGGGGTCGTCGCAGTTGGCGACGACCGTCGACTCCGGCAGGGCCGCGGCGACGGCGCGGAGTTCGCGCTCGATCGTCCGCACTTCGCCGACCCGGTCGAGCTGGTCGCGGCTGAGGTTGAGCAGCACCAGGCAAGCCGGGCGGATCTGGGTGGCGACCGCGGGGACGTACGTCTCGTCGACCTCCAGCACCGCGACGGGCGCATCCGGTTTCGCGGCCAGCGCCGCCGTCACTCCGCCGGGCATGTTCGCGCCGTCGCCGTTGGCGGCCACGTCGCCGAGTGATTGCAGCACCCGGCTGATCATCAGCGCCGTGGTGGTCTTGCCGTTCGTCCCGGTCACCAGCACGACGGTGCGGCCGTGGCTGAGCCGCTGCAACGCACGGGGGTCCAGCGCGAGCGCGAGCCGGCCGCCGATGACACCGCCGGAGCCCAGCCCGAGCCGGCGCGAGGCAGCGGCGGCGAACCGGGCCGCCGCGACGGCGAGCCGGGTCCGCGCCGGAAGCCGGCGCACCGCCGGGGACACCGCGGCTCGAGCATCGAGGGCGGCGGGCGGGCTGGGGCTGACCACACGATCTCCTTCCGCTGTCCTCGGGCGAATCGCGGCCACCCCTCACCGCGCCCTGTGCGGACCGTGAGAATCGGCAGCCGCCCCACGGATCGACGGTAAACCGCAGCCTCGCGGGAAACGGCGTTCACGGAGTTCACCGAACGCTGTTTCCGCGCGCCACGCTGGGCCGCGGTCCGTGGTGGGCAAAATTTTGCCGTGCCCGCGCCTTGCCTCGGCTTTGCCCAGCCGAGCCGTGCCGCGCTGAGACGAGGGCGGCTGCGCAGGTGGACGGGGGAGCCGAATCCGGAGGCCGGCTTGTGCGAGGGACGGGAATCGGTCTGGTCGAAGGGGCGGACGATCGCGCGGTACCGCTCGCCCGGCGGAAGTAGCCGACGGTGACGAGGTCCGACCGCGCCGGCACCCATCGGGCTCCCTGCCGCGGATGTCCGCGTCGTGCGCGGAGAAGATCATCTTCGCCGTGCCCGGCGTCCGCGCTGGTTGACAAATAGTCCTACCATCAGTCCATACTGTGGCGTACCGATTCCGCAGTCACGACGAGGTGAGCTGCCGCCCTTGCCGAACGACGGGCCGGCCTCACCGGAGGGAACGGCGATGAACGTTTGGCGCTCGATCCGGCGGCCGCTCACCACCGTCTTCACCGCGTTGCTCGCGCTCGGAGCCGTCGCCGGCTGCGGCACCGGCGAGGCCGACGACTCCGCGGCGCAAGCAGCGGCGGACAAGCTGACCCCGGACCAGCTCGCGGCCGCCGCCGCGAAGGAGGGGAGCGTGGTCTGGTACACCACGTTCGCGGACACCGACGTGCAGCCGATCATCGCGGCATTCACCAAGACGTACCCCGGGGTGAAGGTGAACGCCTTGCGCCCCAGTGCTTCCGAGCTGCCGCAGCGCATCATCACCGAGCAGCGCGGCGGAAAGTACAACGCCGACGTCGTCTCCGGTGAAGGGCCGCAGATCGCCCAGCTCGTTCAGGCCGGGGCGCTGCAGCCGTACCAGCCGAAGGACGCGCCGCCGCTGCCCGCGGGCCTGACGTTGCCGAACGGCTACCAGGGTGTGGTGTACGTGCTCACCACCGTGCTGTCGTGGAACCCGACCGTGGTGCACCAGCGCGGCCTGACGCCGCCGACGTCGTGGGAAGACCTGACCAAACCGCAGTGGCGGGGGCAGTTCTCCATCGACCCGTACGCGGTGAACTGGTACGACAGCCTCATCATCGCGATGGGCCACGACAAAGCGCTGGCACTGCTGAAGGCCCTCGGGCAGAACTCGCCCCGCTTCGTGCAGAGCCACACCGCGTCGTTGACCAACGTCCAGGCCGGCGAACCACTGGTGGCGGCAACCGCGTACGGCTACAAGGCTTCCGCGCTCAAGCAGAAGACACCGGCGCAGCTCGATTTCGCCAATGCCACGCCCTTGCCCGCCTCGCTGAGCCTGATCGACGTGGTGAAGAACTCGCCGCACCCCAACGCCGCCCGGCTCTTGGACGACTGGCTGGTGTCCAAAGCCGGCCAGGAGGCGGTCGTGAAGATCACCAACCACACGTCCATCCGCACGGACGTCACCAACGACACCGCCGTCTGGGACCCGGCGAAGTGGGCGCCCGCGTGGAGTCACCCCGTGCTCAAACAGGCCGACTACAACTCCTACCTGGCGGAGATGAAGTCCGCGCTGCACGCGCCCTGATCGGGGCGGTTCGGCCGCGCTAATCGAAGGCGAACACGTTGGCCTGGGCGCCGGCGTCGGCGAAGCAGAGCGCACGCCAGTCCGCGAAGTCGTTGTCGATCGCGATCGGACAGGTGACGCCCGGCCTCGCGCGGGTCGACCAGACCTTCTCCACCTCGCGCTCGACGGGGAACTCCGGCGAATGGGCGCCGATGATCACCACTCCGTTGTCGCGGTACGACTCGGCCCGGCGATGTGCGCGAGGGTGCGCGGCTGGGTCACCGAGCTCCGCCGCGGCGAACAGAACGGCTTTTCCTTGCGGGCGCTAAGGGTTTCGAGGATCACCGGACCTCGTCAAGACGGTGAAGGGACGACTCGCCCGGGCGCGGAGAACTATTCACCGGCCCGTGGTTTTGTGGGTGAGGACCTTCGTCTCTGTCGCCTTCTCCTTCGCTCGCACAGAATGGCTGGCGAGCAGTCGGGCGGGCGTCGGGGCCCAAGGGGAGCCGCCCGACTGCTCGATCTTCAGTCCGAGAGTTCGGCGGGTACGGCGATCACGTCGACGAGGGCTCCGTTGCGCAGCACGGTGACCTCCATCTGCTGCCCGATCGCGTCGGAGAACAGGCGTTTCTGCAGTGATTGCGCGCTGCCGAGCGGGGCGCCGTCGACGGCGAGGACCAGGTCCGCCGGTTTCAACCCGCTGCGGGCGGCCGGGCTGTCCTCCACCACCTCGACGATGCGCATCGCGGTGCGCTGGCCGAATCGCTCGGCCTGGCCCGGGTTCAGGGGCGCCGGGGTGGTCACCAGGCCGAGGTAGGCGCGGCGGACCCGCCCGTCGTGCATCAGCGCGTGGATGATCCGGTGGGTGGTGGCGTTGATCGGGACGGCCAGCCCGAGGCCGAAGCCCGCGACGGCGGTGCTGATGCCGACGATCCGGCCGTGGCTGTCGGCCAGCGCGCCGCCGGAGTTGCCGGGGTTGAGCGCGGCGTCGGTCTGGATGACGTCCTCGATCAGCCGCGCGGCGGTGCGGGTGCGCGCCGGCATGCTCCGGCCGAGGGCGCTGACCACTCCGGCCGTGACGGTGCCGGCCAGGCCGAGCGGATTGCCGACCGCGACGACGAGGGAGCCGACGAGAAGGTGGTCGGCGTCGCCGTAGTCCGGCGGCGCGGGGATTTCCCGGTCGGCGCGGATCACGGCGATGTCGGAGAGGGGATCGCGGCCGACGACGGCGAAGCCCGCGACGGTGCCGTCGGCGAACTCCGCGGTGCCGTGGTCGCCGCCGGAGACGACGTGGGAATTGGTGATCAGATGGGATTCGCCGGTCAGGACGACGGCCGACCCGGCGGCTTCTCCGGCCCGCGACCGGATGGTCAGGGCCGCGACCCGGGGGGTCAGCTGCGCGGCGACGGAGGTGACGATTGCCGAGTACGCGTCCAGCGCGTCGGGCTCCGTCTTGTCGTTGTTCATATCGTGCAAACGCGTTGAGCGCCGTGCCCGATTCCGGGGTTCACCGTCAGCGAACTGTGCCGTTCAGGCAACGACCAGGCGGCCGCTCAGGTGCGCGGCCATCCGGATCCGCAGTCCGCGCACGTTCGCGAGGGCGATCGTGAAGCTCTCCACCGGCCGGTAGCCGACGGTCTCGGCCGAGTCCCGGCACGGCCCGCTCACGTAGACGAACCCGTCTTCGGGATCCACGTGGGGTTCAGCCCAGCGCTGCGCGCGGCACCGGCCGGCGCCGCTGTAGGCGCGCCAGAACACGGGCTGCTTCATGATCTCGCCGAGCGCCGCGGCGAACGTGGGCACCTCGTGCGCGGGCAGGCCGAGCCCGCGGCCGTTCCAGACCCGGGGGAGCGCCTGCGCGACGGCGTGATCCGCGGCCGGCGGAGTGCAGCTGAACGCCGCGACGTCCTCGCGCAGCCGAATCGTCCACCGCTTCGCGTTCGCCGGAAGCACCAACTGGTACACGGTCACCGAAACTCCTCCTCCCCAGGCGAATTCGCCATGCTAAACCGTGTCCCGGCCCGAAGCGGCACTCCGGCACCAGCCACCACCCGGCCGGGTGGTGCGTCCGCGGTGAAGGGTTGTGGGTAAGTGCCCGAACGTCCCTGCCCGGCGCCTTCACGACTCGGCGGTAGCGGGGGACTGGTGACGAAAGACCCTTCAGCGCCGAGTGCGGGCGCGCGACGCTGAGCGGGCTTGTGCTCCGGCACGGAGGCCGGGGAGCCGAGATCGGCCGTACGCGGCCGGTGCCGGGGCTGTCGACCGGACGCCGCGTGCCCCGGTCGACAGCGGAGGAACGCCCATGAAGATCGTGGTGATCGGCGGCACCGGCCTGATCGGCAACACGCTCACCGGCGAAGGGCTTCCGGACGCACTGGCCGGCGCGGGCGGAGCCGAGCGGAGGCTCGTGCCCGCCGGCCCGCCGATCCGCAGCGAGATCCGGTACACCGACTGGCCCAGCCGGACCGGGAAATAGCGCCACTCTTCACCAACCATCCGACCCGGAGGTGATTCCCATGCCCGACACCGATCCCGCGACGACCCGGCAGAAGCCGCGCTCGACCGCGTGGCAGACGGCGTTCACCACGCTGCAGGAAGCGGATCCGCCCTTCATCCCGGCGGGAGCCCACGCGATGACCGTGGTCGTCGAGTACCCGCCCGGTGATCCCGGCGCGCCGCCGCACCGGCATCCCGGTCCGGCGTTCGGCTACGTGCTGGACGGCGAGATGCTGCTGGAGCTGGAAGGCGAGCCGGAGCGCGTCGTGCGCGCCGGGGAGGCGTTCTGGGAGCCGGGCGGCGACGTCATCCACTACCAGGACGGCAACAACCGCGCGGACGTCCCGCTCCGGTTCACCGTCACGATGCTCTGCGAACCCGGCAAGCCGATGCTCGCCCTGGTCGACGAAGCAGAGCTCGAGCAGCGCAAGGACCGCCGGGCCCCGCGGACCTGACCAGGACGCGCTTTCTGGGCAGCCGGGACGGACAGCTCACCCGAGCCCGTGGCGCGTGCGCTCGAACCGGTGCGGCGGGCGCCGACCGCCGCGGCCGCGCACTTCGCCGCTGGGGCGCCGTCGGTCGATTCGGGACAGGCGGCGCCAACGCAGGGACAACCGCTACGGAGGACGAGCCGATGCAGTTCGAGCAGGACATCAAGCCGCTGTTTCGCGAGCAGGACCGCGATGCGATGACGTTCGCGTTCGACCTCTGGTCCCTCGACGACGTTTCGGCGCACGCCGAGGCCATCCTCGGCCGGCTGGAGGACGGCACCATGCCGTGCGACGGAGCGTGGCCCGCCGACCGGATCGCCGTGTTCCGCCGCTGGGTCGATGCCGGCAAACCCGCGTAGGTCCTCGAACCACAGCCGGATCGGAGGTCGTCCGTGCCCGTAGCCAGCCCGCTCCAGTACCGCGTGTTCGTCTCCGGTTTGCTCCCGGTCAGCGACTCGCCGCTGCCGGACGGCACACCCGCGCGGTGGTCGCCGCTGTCGCACACCCTCGTCTACGGCCCGACCGAGGCGGCTGTCGTGGACCCGCCCATCACCGTCGCGCAGGCGACCGCGCTGGCCAACTGGATCGAGGCGTTCGGCAAACGGCTCAGCCACGTCTACATCACCCACTGGCACGCCGACCACTGGCTCGCCACCGGCGAACTCGCCCGGCGGTTCCGCGGCCTGACCGTCCACGCCAGCGCGGCCACGATCGACCGGATGGTCGCGAGCACCCCTGGCGGCGTCCCCGGCGGAAGGTGGGCGGAGTGGTTCCCGGGGCAGCTCCCGCCCACCCCGATCCCGATCCTCGCGGAACCGGTCCCCGCCGCCGGGTTCACCGTGGACGGGCACCACGTCCTCGCGGTCGAGGCCGGCCACAGCGACACCGACGACACCACCGTCCTGCACGTGCCGTCCATCGGGCTGGTCGCGGCGGGGGACGTCGTTTACAACAACGTCCACCAGTACCTCGCCGAAACCCCCGGCGGCGGGCTGGAGGCCTGGCACCGGGCCCTCGACGTCGTGGAAGCTCTGCGCCCCGAAAACGTGGTCGCCGGGCACAAGGACCCGGCCCGCCCCGATTCCCCGGCCGACCTCGACGAAACCCGCGGTTACCTCGACCACGCCGCCGCATTGCTCGCGACCCGGCCGACGCGTTCCGAGTTCTACTCCCGGATGCTCGAGCAGTACCCGGAGCGCATCAACCCCTACACGGTCTGGCTGTCCGCAGGCCGCCTGCTGGAAGACGGGTGAACTTGGTCTGCCCAATGCGGCGGATTTCCGGTGCCCTGGAAGGAACTCGGAGCCGGAGCGTCGACCGTGCTCGGCGCCCGGCTGGTGCGGAACGCGGAACACGCTCCGCACCGGCCGGGCTCCCACACCCGCGCGATCGGGCCCTGCGCCATCCCGATCCCGCAGTCCGCCACGCCGGGCGTTTCGCACAACCCGGACGCGGCCCTCCCCACCGGGTGGCGAATCACCCGGCAGGCCGACCCGCCACCCCGGCACCGAGGCGCATTCGACCGCAGCCCGAGCCGCACCGGCTATCTCCCGTGACGTTCGCCCGGCAACTCCAGCGCGGACTTCGCTGCGCGCTCGACGAAGACGGGCAGATGAGCGTGGATCCGCGCGCCGGCGAAGCGCGAGCGCTCGTGCGCGCTCCGGTCCCGCACCACTGACGGGTCGATCGTGGTGCAGTGCGACGCCGGCCGGGTCTCCGGATGTGCGCACCGGCTGTCCCGGTGCTCGGACGCGATCACGCCCACCGTCTGTTCCTGCATGGCCGCCTCCAGCCGGTGCGCACTGGATGCACCGGTCTGCGAAGACTTCCATTGGACGCCGCCGGCGTGAACGCAGGATGAACAGGCGGGGCACCATCGGCGACCCCGGCGCGGGCGCGGACCGCGCGGGAGTGCCGACCTGTCGGATTTCCCGTGGCGGCGTGAAAAAGCGGACGCCGGTCCGTGACCACGGCTGCCGCGGAGGTCAGAGGGACGGCACGGACACGCGCTCGGTCGGCCGGGCCGGGTTTCCACCCCAGTGTTCGTGCCGGGGGACTTCCTCGCCCTTCATGAGGAACGCGTCGGCGGCGAGCACCGCGCCCTCGCCCATCGTCGCGCCGTAGTGGACGAGGGCGCCGGTGCCGAGGGTGCAGCCGGAGCCGATCGTGATGCGGTCGGCCTTGAAGGTGCCGTCCTCCTGCGAGTGGCACTGGAGTTTGCTGTAGGCGTTGAGGTTGACGTCGTCGCCGATCGTGACGAGCGTCTTCTCCGGGATCGAGCAGCCGTCGTCGAAGAGCCGCCGGCCGAGCCGCACGCCCAGCAGCCGCCACACCACGCTCTTGAACGGGGTTCCGTTGAAGGCCTGCAAGTAGGCCATCGCGGCCGACTTCCAGAAGCGCTCGTGCCGCCAGAACCGGACGTCGTAGATCGAGCAGTGCACCGGTTGCAACGGGTGCAGCACCTGCGAGGCCCGTTCCACCAGCGTGAAGTAGCAGACGCTGAACACCACGGCGGCCAGCGACGCCAGCGCGACGGCCGGTACCCCGAACAGCGGGTAGAGGTCGGTGGTGGCCCAGCCCAGCAGCGTCACGCAGAAGAGGTAGAGCCAGCGGGCCACCATGAACATCAACGCGGTGGCGGCGTTGTGCTTGTTCTTCCCGGCGAGGCGGCGGCGCAGTTCGTCCCCGGATCTGAGGTGGTCGAACTGGCGGTCGCGCGCCACTGTGCGCGGGATCTCGAAGCTGGGCGAGCCGAGCAGCCCGACGTGTTCGCGGACCGGGCCGTCGACGGGGACCAGCACCTTCGTCCCGAGCAGGCAGTCCTCGCCGGTCCGGCCCTGGGCGGGGTAGACGACGTTGTTGCCGAGGAAGTTGTGCGCCCCGATCGACACGTGCGACACCTGGAACGAGGTGCTCGAGTAGTCGGCGCTGACGATCGACAGCCCGTCGGCGATCATCGTCCCGCTGCCGACGCTGATCTGCGACGGGGTCTCGTGCTTGAGCACGGAGCCGAAGTTCGACCCCGTCTGCTCGATCCGGCCCAGGTCGTAGCCGAGGTAGCGCAGGTGGTGCACGATCGCCGAGCTGTCCCCGAAGAGCGTGATGAAGAACTTCGCGTTGGTGAAGAGCCTGATGGCGCGCAGCATCGAGTACCGCAGACCGTAGAGGCGATAGGCCTTGCCCGGCCGGAGGGCGAGGCTGAGCACGCGGGGGAGCACCCCGAGGGCCACCAGGCCGAGGACCATGCCCCCGAAGAAGATCACGAACGACACGAGCAGCGCGTCGCGGTAGAACGTCCAGCTCGTGAACGACAGCACCGGCGTGCCCAGCTTCGCGGTCCACTTCGGGACCTCGGCCAGCAGCAGGTCGACGCCGCCGACCATCAGCGGCAGGTACACCAGCAGCACCGCCAGCAGCTGCGAAACCCCGTAGGAGAACCGGCGCACCATCCCGCAGCGGACCGGGCCGACCCCGCGGTAGTCCGCCTCGGTCCGCAGTGCCGGCGATCCGTGCCACCGCTCGCCCGCCGGGACGAGCTGCCCCGGGTGCAGTGAAGAAACGTGCCCCAGCTGGGATCCGTCGCCCAGTTCCGTGTCGATGTCGAGCACGGACATCTCCCCGACGAACACGTTCTCGCCCAGGGTGACCGCGCCCGTCCGGAGCGCGCCCGCCTCGGCGCGGTACCCGGTGAAGAAGGAGTCCTTGAGGATCACCGACCCGGCGCCGATCGTGAGCAGGTCCGTGCACACCGGCACGTTCCGGGAGAAGATCGCGACCCCGCGGCCGATCTTCGCGCCCAGCGCCTTCAGATACAGCCCGTACAACGGCGAACCGAGGAACAACAGCACCACCAGGTTTCGCTGCACCAGTGTTTTGACCAGCCAGAACCGAAAGTAGTCCAGCGTCCACACCCGGATCCGCCGCGGCTTCCACCGGCCGATGAGTACCCACTTGGCCACGATCGGCAGCACGCACAGCCCCGCGAGCGCCGCACTGGCGAACGCGATCAACCGCAGATACAGGTCGAGCAGCGTCGCCCCGGCCGACACCCAGTCAGCGCCCCGCACGACGATCCACGCGAGCAGGTAGGAGTACCCGAGGAACGCCAGGAACTGCAGCGTGCCGCAGAAGACGTAGAGCGCGGTGCCGACCGGGGTCACGGGTTCGGCGCGGACCGGGGCGGGTGTCGCGGGCGGTGCGGGCGCAGCGTCCCCCACGGCCGCTGCGAGGCTTCGCACGGTCGGGTGCGCGTAGATGTCCTTCATCGACACCGACGGCACCTCCTCCCGCTTGCGGACCCGAGCGCAGAAGTGGGCCATCACCAGGGAGTTGGCACCCAAGTCGGCGAAGAAGTCGCTGTCGACCGCCACGTGATCGACGCGTGCGACGTCCGCCAGCACCTCGGCGAACACCCGCTCGGTGCCGGTCGGCCCACCGGCGAGCCCGGCGTGGGGATCCGGCGATTCTGCCGGACATTTTGTCGGAGCGTCGAATGATTCACTCACTGGATTAACCCCATTAACCAGACAATCTTTGACGATGGTCGTGATCTCTCGAGTGCGCCTGACCGGCATGAATCGAAGATCAAAAAACGCGCCCAACAGCGCGAATCGCCGACAGGAGTGGCAGGTATTTTGTTATCAGAGTGTCATGATCCGGTCGGCGGCGAAGATCGCCGGCCGCTGCTTCCGCAATTCCCCGGGCTGCCCGCGCACAGCCGGGCGTGCTGCTCTGCAGCGGAACTCCGGTGCTGTCCGTGCACGGCGAAATCCCGTGCTGTCGCGGGCTTCGCGGCGGCGTCCTTGCCGCTCAGCGTCTCTCGAGGCAGGGGATGTGCCGTTGTGGCCCGCGGGAAAAGGTGATGATCGCGCACTCGCTCGTTTCCTGGGCGGCCGAGACAGTCCCGGGCAACGCCTCAGCGATCACGGCAAGCTGAGAATTCATTACGCACTCCTCCTCGGCAAGGTGTGGTGCGCAGCACAATTCGCACTGTACTCCGGCTCGGAGAGTGGTCTGGAATAGCGCTCAGCATTCGGGACAGGCGGTCGGCCCGACCGTCCTCGGTAACCCGGTGCGTGGCGGCGAATGGCGAGTTTCCGGACTGGTGCCGGGCGCGCCGGTGACGCGCGGCGCGGTCAGAAGACGCTGTGGCCGGTGAGGTCGGCGAAGGCCGCCAGCGCGGCCGTCGCGGAGACGGAGTTGCCGTGGTCGTCCAGGCCCGGTCCCCAGGCGGCGACGGCGCAGTGGTCGGGGACGATGGCGAGGATGCCGCCCCCGACACCGCTCTTGCACGGCAAGCCGACGCGGTACGCGAACTCCCCGGCGGCGTCGTAGGTTCCGCAGGTCATCATCAGCGCGATGAGGTGGCGGACGTCGGAGCGGGCCAGGAGCCGGGTCCCGTCGGCGCGGATGCCGTGCCGGGCCAGGAGCAAGCCGGCCCGCGCGAGCTCACGGCAGGTGATGGCGACGGAGCATTGGCGGAAGTAGTGCTCGAGCGCGTCGTCGACGGGGTTGACCATGTTTCCGAAGTCGGCCATGAGGTGGGCCAGGGCGCGGTTGCGGTGGCCGGCGCCCGCTTCGGACGCCGCGACGACGTCGTCGACGGCCAGGTCGGGATTGCCGGTTTCGGTGCGCAGCAGGTGGTGCAGCGTCGCGAACCCGTCGCCACCGTCGGCCAGCAGCTGGTCGGTGACCACGATCGCGCCGGGGTTGATGTAGGGGTTGCGCGGGATTCCCCGTTCCAGCTCGAGCTGGATCAGGGAGTTGAACGGGCTGCCGGACGGCTCCCGGCCCACGCGCCGCCAGATGGTTTCCCCGTCGCCGTAGAGCACCAGGGCGAGGGTGAACACCTTCGAAATGCTCTGCATCGAGAAGCTCGTGTCCGCGTCACCGGCGCAGTACACCTGCCCGTCGGTGGTGGCCACCGCGAACCCGAACTGCCGCGGGTCCACTGTGGCCAGCTCCGGGATGTAATCGGCGACCTTGCCGGCCCCGACGCACGACGACACCGCCGCCATCACCCCCGAGACCGCCTGCCGGTAGTCGACGCTCATCAGGGATGCCCTCCTCCTCGCCGCGGCCGGCGGGCGGGCCGGCACCGGGGAACTCTAGCCCGGAGCACGGGCCGGGGATGGCACCCGGGCGTGAGGTTCGCGTCAAGAACGTCTTCCGTGGCGCGAAGGGCGCGGGACCGGTTCACCGGCGTCCTGCGGCTTGTCGTAGCCCGCACGCAGGTGCTGTCCGCAAAGGACGCCGCTGCCGCCCGTCACGCACGCCGCGTCCGCACGATGCTCGGCTGATGCGGGTTGACTTGGACCAGTCGTTCCGCCTACCATGCAAACATGGAACAGCGGTCCAAGTCCGACCCGGGAAGTGCTCAGCTCGACCGGGGCCTCGACATCGTCGAGTTCCTCGTCGGTGCGGGCAGCCCGCAGGGCCTCACGGCCATCGCCGAGCGGGTGGGCGGGCCGAAGGCCACGGTGCACCGGCTGTTGGCCACGCTGCAGCACCGCGGGTACGTGACGCAGGACCAGCGCAGTTCGCTCTACTCGGCGGGCGTGCGCTGTTTCGAGCTGGGCAGCCTGTGGGCCCAGAACCTCGACCTGCGGTCCACCGCGAGCCCGTACCTCAAGGCGCTCAACGAGGCCACGGGGGAGACCATCCACCTCGGCGTGTACGAGCACGGCGACGTGGTCTACGTGGAGAAGCTCGACAGCCTGCACCCGATCGTCGCCGTGTCGCACGTCGGGCGGCGGTGCCCGGCGACGTGCGTCGCGACGGGGCGGGCGTTGCTCGCGTACCAGAGCGAAGCCGAGATCACCGCGGTGCTCAGCGGGCCGCTGCCGCAGTACACCGCCGAGTCCCCGACCGATCCCGCGGCGTTGCGCGCCCTGCTGAACCAGGTCCGCGTCGACGGTTATGCCACCAACCGGGGCAGCTACCGCGAGGGCGTCGGCGGGCTCGCCTCGCCCATCCGCGACCACACCGGCCAGGTCATCGCCTCGGTCGGGGTGTGCCTGCCCGAGCAGCGCTTCGGCGACGACCGGTTCGAGCTGCTGCGCTCGGCGACCGTCGAGGCCGCGGTCGGCGTCTCCGCCGCACTGGGCGGGCCCGCCGTGCTGGTCACCGGCCGAGGGGCCACCCAGAACTAAGACACCACGAAAGGACGTGCAATGAGGCACGTTTCCTTCAGCCTGCCCGGAAAACCCGTCACCAGACGCGCCGTGCTCGCCGGCGGCGCGGCTGCCCTGCTGACCACCGCGTGCGGGGCACCGCAAGGGCTGCACACCGTCAACGGCAAGCAGACGATCACCGTACTGGCGTTCCGGGCTCCGTCGCTCGGCGCGTTCCTGCCCGCGGTGATCAAGGCGAAGCGCTTCGACGACGCGCACGGGTTGCACATCGACTTCGCCTACGCCACCCCGGACAACTACAACACCGAGTTCGCCTCCGGCCACTACCAGGTCGGTGCGAGCGCGGCGCTGCTGTCCGAGGCGCTGCGCCGCGAACGCCAGGTCGACGTGACCTACCTGTTCAACCTGTTCGACTACTTCACCGCTGTCGTCACGTCGGACCCGAGTCTCCGCACCCTCACCGACCTGCGCGGGCACAGCCTCGCCGCGGCCACCGGCACCACGAACCACGCGATGTTCGAGTGGTTCGCCCGGCAAGGCGGCTTGGACCTGCACGACGCGGAGCTGATCAACCAGACCACCGCCGGACTGTCCACGATGGCCCTGATCGGCCGGGCGGACGCGGTCGAGATCTGGGAGCCCGCCTACTCGTCGCTGGTCGCCACCAGGCCCGACATCCGCACCCTGGACATCGGCCTCGGCCAGTGGCAGCGCCGGTTCGGCACCGGGCAGATCCCGTACCTGGGGCTGGCCGCGCACACCGACTGGGCGAAGGCGAACCCCGGCACCGTCGCCACGCTGTACCGGATCTACTCGACGGCCGCGCAGTGGACCACCGCCAACCCGGACGCGGCCGCGGCGATCATCGCCAAGGCCACGCCCCGCGGCAAGGCCGGGCCGCTGGCCAAGCTCATCAAGGACCCGAGCCGGTTGCGCCTGCACCTCGCACCCGCCGCCCAGCTGGCCACCGGCATCGAAGCGGTGCTCGAGGCGGGCCGCGAGACCGGCTACCTCACCGACGCACCGCCCGCGAACCTCGTCTACCAGGAGTTGTGATGGCCGCTCCCTCCTTGTCCCCCACCGTGTCCTCCACCTCGCTGGAAGCGGCCGCGGCCGCGAAACGGCGCGGTGTGCGCCGGCTGTTCGATCCCGGTGTGCTCGTGCTCGTCGTGGTGCTGCTCGGCGCGTGGGCGATCGTGTCCCGGTTCACCCCCGCCTACGCCGTGCCCCCGATCCCGAGCGTCCTCAAAGAACTCAGAACGATCCTCAGCACCCCGGATTCCCTGCTGGGCCTGGGCACGACGCTCGCGCGGGTCCTCATCGGACTCGCGAGCTCGTTCGTGGTCGGCGCCGCGCTCGGCGTGCTGATGGGTGTGAACGACCTGGTGTCGCGGTTCTGCCTGCCGCTGGTGCGGTTCGTGCAGGGCATCCCGTCGCTGTCCTGGGTGATCATCGCGGTCATCTGGTTCGCCGACGTGGAGGTCCGCGTCTGGTTCGTGATGGTGCTGGTGACCCTGCCCGGGTTCGCCCTGCAGGTCTACGACTCCTACCGCGCGATCCCGGCGGACCTGCGGGACATGGCCCGCTCGTTCCGGCCGACCCGGTGGGCGCTGTTCCGGGAGATCACGCTGCCCGCCATCACGCCGGGGATCCTCACCGCGTGGAAGGTCAACCTCGGCCTCGGCATCCGCATGGTCCTCATCGCCGAACTGGTCGGCGCGACCATCGGCGTCGGCGCGGAACTGCTGACGGCACAACAGCTCTTCGACATGGCCTCGGTGATCTCGTGGACCCTGCTGCTGGCGGTCTGCATGCTGGTGCTGCAGGGCGTGATCGAACTGATCGAGAACCGGGTATTGCGCTACCGGCCCGCGGTGGCCGAGCGCGGGCAGGCCAAGCCCGTCCTCGCGTCCGGAAAGGACTGAAGTGATGACCACCCAGCTCGAGAAACCCGTTGTCATCGAGTTCGACCACGTGGACAAGGTGTTCCCCGGCCACCACGCGATGCACGACCTGAGCTTCGCCATCCGCGAAGGCGAGATCGTCGCGATCGTCGGCGTGACCGGCTGCGGCAAGTCGACCACGTTCGGCCTCACCCTCGGCCTCACCGAAGCGACCGGCGGCTCCGTGCGCGTGTTCGAGCACGACCCGTTCGCCGACTTCGGCTGGTTCCGCGGCCGGATGGCCGTGGTGTTCCAGGACCCGCGGCTGCTGCCCTGGCGCACGGTGCTGCACAACGTCTGCGCGGGCATGAAGTTCGCCGGTGTGCCCAAACAGGAATGGGACTCGCGGGCCCGGGACTGGCTGCGCCGGCTCGGCCTCGAAGGCAAGGAAGACGGCTACCCGCACACGCTCTCGGGCGGGCAGCGCCAGCGCGTCGCGCTCGCCCGCGCGTTCGCCGTGGCCCCGGAGATCATCCTGTGTGACGAGTCGTTTTCCGCACTCGACGAGGTGACGGCGGTGGCTTTGCGCCAGGAGTTCGTGGACCTGGTGCGCGACAACGGCAAGACCGGCGTCGTGATCACCCACTCCATCACCGAGGCGCTGACCATCGGCGACCGCGTGCTGGTGCTGCGCCCGCCGGGGCACCTGTGCGACGACATCACGCTGCCGGCCGACCCGACGCCGGAGGAGCTGGCGGAGCTGCGCGCACGGGTGCTCGAGCAGATGACCCCGCAGGTGGGAGGAACGGCGGCGTGATCGACGGTTTCGGCACCCGGACCACCGGCGGCACGCCCGCCTTGACCTACCTCGACTCCGGCGGTGACGCCCGGGCCGGTGTGCTGTTGCTGCACAGCCTCGGCACCGACCACCGGCTGTGGACTGATTGCGCGACCGCGCTGGCCGCCGAGCACCGGGTGCTCGTCCCCGACAGCCGCGGCCACGGCGGCTCGGCGTGGGCCGCGCCGCTCTCGGTCGACACCTGGGTGTCCGATGTGGAGCGGGTGCGCGCCGACGCGGGGCTGGACGAGGTGACCCTGGCCGGGTTGTCGATGGGCGGCGTGCAGGCCCTCGGCTACGCGGCCAAGCACCCGGAACGCGTCACCGGTCTGGTGATCGCGGACAGCTTCGCCGAACTGGACGCGGAATCGGCGCGGGTCAAGACGTCCGGGCTCACGAGCCGGGTCGGCGACATGGCCGCGCTGGCGGAGTTCTACGTGGCCGGCACCTTCACCGTCGACCCGGTGCCGGACACCGCGGAGTCGGTCCGGTCCGCCATCGCGGGCATGCTGCCGGCCGCGTACGCGGCGTCCGCCGAGACCTGCTTCGGCGCCCGGCTCGACCACGCGCTCGCCGGTATCACCGCGCCGGCCCTGGTGCTGTGGGGTGAGCGGGACGCGAAGACCCCGCGCGAGCTGAGCGACCGGATCGCCGAGGGGATACCGAAGTCGCGGCTGGCCGTGATCCCGGCCGCCGGGCACCTGTCGGTGCTGGAGAACCCCGGGGAGTTCACGCGCCTGACGCGTGAGTTCCTCGCCGGAACGGGAGAAGGAGGTAACCGCGATGGGCAGCACGCATGAGATCGACCTCGTGGTGAACGGCGAGTCGCGCCGCGGCGTCGCGTCGGCGCGCACGAGCCTCGCGGACTTCCTGCGCGACGAGCTCGGCCTGACGGGCACGCACCTGGGCTGCGAGCACGGCGTGTGCGGGGCCTGCACGGTGCTGCTCGACGGCGCGCCCGTGCGTTCGTGCATCGTGCTCGCCGCGCAGGCCGACGACCACGTCGTCACCACCATCGAAGGCGCGGGTGACGGCGAAACGCTGAGCCCGGTGCAGGAGGCGTTCTGCGCCACGCACGCGCTGCAGTGCGGGTTCTGCACCCCGGGGATGGTGCTCTCGTGCCAGGCCCTGCTGGAGCGCACGCCGCACCCCACCGAGGACGAGGTGGACGAGGCGCTGGGTGGCAACATCTGCCGCTGCACCGGGTACGTGCAGATCCGCGAGGCCGTCGCGCTCGCGGCCGGCCGGGCGGCCGAAGAGGTGGTCGCGCATGACTGACCACCGGTGGGTCTCGAAACCCGGCCGCATCCGCGAGGACCGCCGGTTCGTGCGCGGCGCCGGCCGCTACGTCGCCGACATCACCCCGCCCGGCACCCTCCACATCGGACTGGTCACCAGCCCGCACCCGCACGCGCGGATCACCGCCATCGACGCGACCGAGGCGCTCGCGCTCGAGGGTGTGGTCACCGTCCTGACCGGGGCGGAGCTGGCCAAGGAGACCGACCCGCTGCGCCAGTACCTCGACCTGGAAGGCGTGGACTGGCGCCCGCTCGCCGTGGAGCAGACCCGGTACGCGGGGGAGTGGATCGCCGCGGTCGTCGCCACGTCGCGGGCCGTCGCCGAGGACGGCGCCGACCTCGTGGTGGTCGACTACGACCCGCTGCCCGCCGTCCTGGATCCGGAGCGGGCGATGGAGCCGGACGCGCCGCTGGTGCACCCGGACCAGGGCACGAACGTGATGACGCACCGCGAGTTCACGTGGGGTGCCGTCGCCGAGGCGTTCGCCGGGGCCGAGCACACCGTGCGCACCCGGGTCCGGTGGAACCGCAACTCCACGGTGCCGCTGGAGACCTTCGGCGTCGTGGCGAGCTGGGACCCCGACCGCGATCTCCTCGACTTGTGGGCGTCCATCCAGATGCCGCAGTTCCCCGACCAGCTCGCCTCGGCGCTGCGGATCCCCGGCAACCAGGTGCGGGTGCACTTCGACGTGGACGTCGGGGGCAGCTACGGCGTCAAGCGCGGCATCAAGCACGCCGTGCTCGCCGGGCACTTGTCGCGCCTGCTGCGGCGGCCGGTGAAGTTCATCGAAGACCGCGCGGAGAACATGCACGGCGGCGACTTCCACGGCCCGGACCGGATCTTCGAGGTGGAGCTCGCGTTCACCGGTGACGGCGAGTTCACCGGCATCCGGATCACCGTGATCGACGACGAAGGTGCCTACCCGGGGCGTTCGCCACTGCAGCTGGCGAAGCCGATCGGCGCGATCGTCGGTCCGTACCGCATCCCGGTCGCCGCCTACACGGCGACGGCCGTCACCACCAACAAGACCGGGCAGGTCGCGGTCCGCGGCTTCGGGCAGGCGCCGACGAACTACGCCATCGAATCCGCCGTCGACGCGGCCGCCCGCGTGCTCGGGATGGATCGCTTCGCGCTCCGGCGGCGCAACTTCATCCGGCCCGAGCAATTCCCGTACCGGATCCCCAGCGGCACCGAGTACGACTCCGGCGACTACCCCGCGGTGCTGGACAAGGCGATCGCCTTGGCCGAGCTGCCGGAGCTGGTGCACCGCCGCGACGCGATCCGCGCCGGGGGCAAGCTGGCCGGGATCGGGGTGGCGACGTGCCTGGAACCCGGCGGCGGCAACGCGATCTTCGAGAACATCATGAACTCCGGCAACGACAAGACCACGTTCCCGGAGGCCTGCCGGCTGCGGGTCGACGGCGCGGGCGCGGTCACCGCCGTGGTGTCCTTGTCCTCGGCGGGCCAGAGCCACGACACGATGGTCGCCACGCTGGTGGGGGAGGAGCTGGGCCGCGACCCGGCGACGATCGCGGTGGTCCGGGCGGACTCGCTCACCGGCCTGCCGTCGCAGAGCCCGGTCGGCAGCCGGATGACCATCGTGCTGGGCGCCGCGATCCGCGGGGCCGCCGACGAGCTGAAGGCCGCGCTGCGCCGCATCGCCGCGCACAACCTGGCCGTGGACGAGGACGAGCTGGACTACGACGATGGCGACTTCACCGTGCGGGCCGACCCGGCCCGGCGCCTCGGCTGGCAGGAGCTCGTCGCCATCGCGCACCGCAAGCAGCACCTGATGCCGCGCGGGATGCAGCCGGGCCTCGAGGTCGTGCACGTCGCGCACACCCCTCGCTCGGGCAAGCTCACCTCGCCGGACGGGCGCGTGCAGCTCTACCCGTGCTACTCGTTCGAGACCCACGTGGTGCTCGCCGTGCTCGACCCCGGCACCGGCCGGATCGACCTCGACGAGTACTACCTCGCCCACGACTGCGGCACGGTGATCAACCCCGACGTGGTGCGCGGCATGGTCTACGGCGGCACCGCGCACGGCATCGGCGTCGCGCTCTACGAGCAGTTCGCCTTCAGCGAGGAGGGCCAGCCGCTCACCCAGTCCTTCATGGACTACCTGCTGCCCAGCGCGCACGAGGTGCCGCACATCGTGGACACCGAGCACTGCACGCCCTCGCCCTACACCACGCTCGGGCAGAAGGGCGCGGGCGAGGCGGGCTACATGGGCGCACCGGCCGCCGTGGCGAGCGCGGTCAACGACGCCCTCGCCCCGACCGGCGCGCCGCCGATCACGTCATTGCCCATCAAGCCCAGCGATGTGTGGCACGCGCTGCACGATTCTTTGGAGACCCCATGACGACCATCGACGTCCACGCCCACCTGGTGCCGGCCGCGCTGCTGGCCGACCTGGCCGCCGGGCGCACCCGGTTCCCGAACGTCCGGGTCGAACCGCACGGCGAGAGCCATGTCGTGTCCTTCGTGGACGGACCACCGACCAGGCCCGTGGCACCCGGCCTCACCGACCTCGCCCGGCGCAGCGCGTGGCTGGGCGAGCAGCGCATCGAACGCCAGCTCGCCGGCGGCTGGCTCGACGTGTTCGGCTACCAGCTGCCCGCCGCCGAGGGCGCCGACTGGGCGGTGCACCTCACCGCCGCGATCGTCGAGCAGACCCGCGAGGACGACCGGCTGCTGCCGCTGGGCACGGTGGCGTTGCAGGACCCCGCGCGGGCCGCGGCGGCGCTGACCGCGCAGCGCGCGGCGGGTGTGCCCGGTGTCATGATCGCCACGCGGGCCGCCGGCCGCGAACTCGACGATCCGGCGTTCACGCCGTTCTGGGAGGCCGCGGACGCGAGCGGTGCGATCGTGTTCCTGCACCCCGGGTTCGGCGGCGCGAGCGAGCGCTACACCGATTTCGGGCTGGTCAACGGCCTCGCGCGGCTCGAGGACACCACCGTCACCCTGGCCCGCCTGCTCTACGCGGGGGTCCCGGCCCGCTACCCGGGGGCGAAGATCATCGTCGCGCACGGCGGCGCGGCCCTGCCCTACGTGCTCGGCCGCCTCACGCGCAACCACCTGCTGCACCAGGATTCCACCGCGGACCCCGTGGAATCGTTCGGCCACCTGTTCTTCGACAGCGTGCTGTTCGATCCGTCCACTGTGGAGTTCCTGGTGGCGAAGACCGGGGCGGGCCGGGTCCTGCTCGGCTCCGACTACCCGTTCCCGATCGGCGACCTCGCGCCGCGCGCGGTCGTGGAGACCGCCAACCTGAAGCCGGACGAGCGGTCGCTGATCCTGGGCGGCACCGCGGCGGCCCTGCTGGAGCTCTCGTGAAGCCAGTCGACTTCACCCTGCACCGTCCCGAGACCGTCGCCGAGGCCGTGGAGCTGCTGGCCGCGAATGCGGACGAGGCGAAGGTCCTCGCCGGCGGGCAGAGCCTGGTACCGCTGCTCAATTTCCGGCTGGCCCGGCCCGAGCACGTGATCGACCTCGGCCGGCTCGCGAGCCTCACCGAGATCCGCCGGACGCCCGGGGAACTGGTGGTCGGCGCGATGGTGCGCCAGGCCCAGGCGGAGCATTCGGCGGCCGTCGCCGCGCACACCCCGTTGCTGGCGGCCGCGCTGCCCGCGATCGCGCACCCGCCGATCCGCAACCGCGGCACCGTCGGGGGCAGCCTCGCCCACGCCGACGCGGCGGCCGAACTGCCCTCGGTGGCCCTGGCCCTGGACGCGACGCTGGTGGCCCACGGTCCGTCGGGGATCCGCGAGATCGCCGCCGCCGACTTCTTCCGCACCCACCTGACCACGGCGCTGGCCGCGGACGAGCTGCTGACCGGGATCCGGTTCCCCAGCGCGGCACCCGGCACTGGCGCGGCCCTGCTGGAGATCGGCCGCAGGCGGGGCGACTTCGCGCTCGTCGGCGTCGCCGTCCAGGTTCGCCTCGCCGAGGGCCGGATCGCCGATGCCCGGGTGTGCTTCAGCGGGGTCGACGAGATCCCGCACCGCTGCCGCGCCGCCGAAGCGGAGCTGAACGGCGCCGCGTCCACGGCCGCGGTGGCCGACCGCGCGGCGGACGCCGCCCGAGACGACGTCCGCCCCAGCGGCGACTTGCACGCCACGGCCGCCTACCGGCGGGACGTGGCCGGAACGTTGCTCGCCCGTGCGGTCGCCGAGGCCGTCCGGCGAGCGGAAGGAGACACCGATGCTGCACGAATTGCGTGAGTACGTGGCCGCTCCCGGACGCGCCGCCGCACTGCACGCCCGGTTCGCCGAGCACACCTTGACGTTGTTCGCCAAGCACGGCATCGAGGTCGCCGGCTTCTGGACCGACGCCACGGACGACGGCCGGATCGTCTACCTGCTGCGGTTCGCCGACGCGGACGCGAAATCCGCGGCGTGGGCGGCGTTCCAGGCCGATCCGGACTGGCACCGGGTGAAAGCCGAATCGGAGGCCGGCGGCCCGATCGTCGCCGAGATGCACAGCACCACGCTCGCCGCGGTGCCCTACTGGCCCGCGCCCGCGGGAACGGGGGAGCAGTCGTGAAGCTGGAGAACACCTTCGAGGTTCCCCTGCCGGTCGATGACACGTGGCGGCTGCTGCAGGACCTGCGCAGGGTCGCGCCGTGCCTGCCGGGCGCGCACCTCGACGACGTCGTGGAGGGCGAATACCGGGGCGGGCTGTCCACGAAGATCGGGCCCATCACGGCGAAGTACCGGGGCAACGCCCGGTTCCTGGAGCGCGACGAGCTCGACCACCGCGCGGTCATCCGGGCGCAGGGCCGCGAAGAGCGCGGCAGCGGGACCGCGGCCGCGACCATCACCGCGACGTTGCGGCCGGCGGGTTCGGGCACGCGCGTCGACCTGGTGACGGACATGGCGATCAGCGGCCGCGCGGCGCAATTCGGCCGCAGCCTGATCTCGGAGGTGAGCGCGACGCTCATCGCGGAGTTCGCCGGCCGGTTGAAGGCGCTGATCACCGGCGACGGGGCGCCGCAGCCCGCCCAGCTCGATGTCGCGCGCACGGTCGTGGTTCCGTTGGCGCGCAAGGCACTCGTACCGGCGATCGCCGGCGTGGTGGCGGGTGTGCTGGGGTGGTTGCTCGGCCGTCGCGGTGCGCGATCGGGGTGAGCGCAGCTCGCCTCAGCGCCACCGGTAGCGGGTCTGGGACGACTCGCCACCGGTGGCGAAGGCGAACCCCTTGTCCGGCTGGACCCGGTAGAGCTGAACGTTTCCCTTCCGCACGGCGTCGCCCAGCTGGTACCACGTGCCGTCCTCGCGGGTGAAGTGCCAGCCGTAGGCCTGTTCGAACGCGGTCGCCACGGCTTCCCTGGTGGCGTCATCGGTGACCACACTCGCCGTGCCTTCGACGATGTAGTCCACACCGGCCAAGGTGCCCGTGCCGGTGCTCAGCGCGCAATGCGGGTTCGCGCTGAGGTTCTTGGCCTTCTGCTCGCTCTCGCCGGTGGGGAACCACATCGCGCCGAACGCCCAGATCGCCAGCACGGGTGTCACGTGGGGCCGGCCGTCGCGGCGCACCGTGCACAGCTGGAACTTCTGGACTCGCCGCAGCGCTCCCTCTGTCGCCTCCCACGGCGTCGGGCCGGCGTCCGGCGAGGAGAACGACGCACCGAGGCTGGTCTGCGGCGCGGCCGAGTCGGCCGGATGAGTGGACATGATCTTCTCCTCGTGATCGTCGCGAATTCCGCCCCCGGCGGATCCGGGGAGGAAGCTCAGCGGGTCCCGGCGAGGTGGCCGGCCAGGATCGAGGTGACCGACAACGCGGTGTCGAAGTTCGGGGTGAGCCGGGTTTTCGTCAGCGCGAAGGCGACCCCTCGCGCGGGATCCGCGTACGCGTAACTTCCGCCCCCGCCCGGCCAGCCGAACGCCCCGGAGCTCTCCTCGGGCGGGGCGCCGATCCTGCCGAGCGGAAAGCCCAGCGCCATCCGCGCCGGCGTGCCGAAAACCTGGTCCGTCCCCTCGAACGCGAGCGCGGACAGTTCGGCCAGCTGAGCGGACTCCACGAGCTCGCCCCGGAGAACGGCGTCGAACATCGCGGCGAGGCCGTGTGCGGTGGCGCTGCCCACCGACGGGACGTCGGCGCGCAGGATCTCCTCGCTGTTGCCGAACTCGGCACTCGGCCGGCCCTCCCACGGCGCGAGGATCGCGTCACCGTCGTCCGGGCCGGCCGGCCAGTGCTGCGCCTGCTGGTCCAGGCGCGCCAATGCCGGCAGCGCCTCCTTCGGCACGGCGAAGTAGAGCTGCCCCTCGATGCCGAGTGGCTCGGTGAGCCACTCCCGCAGCAGATCGCCCGTGCGCCGGCCGGTCGCACGGCGGGCCAGCTCGCCGACGAGAAAGCCGAAGGTGTAGGAGTGGTAGCCCAGCGCGGCGCCCGGCGGCCAGCGCGGCTCGGCGGCGGCCAGCGACGAGCACACCCGGTCCCAGTCGGGGAGCTCGCGCGGGGTGATCTCGCGTGGCAGGGCGGGCAGACCGGTCGTGTGGGTCAGCACGTGCCGCAGTGTCGTCGGGGCTTTGCCGTGCACACCGAACTCGGGCCAGAGATCCGTGACCGGACTGTCGTAACCGAGGAAACCGCGCGCGACGAGCAGGTGCGCGAGAGTTGCCGCCACGTTCTTGCCCGTGGAGAAGCTGAAGATCGGCGTGCCGGACGTGATCGGCTGCCCGTGGACCGTGCCGGCCACCGCGTCGACGATCAGCGCGCCGTCCCGGTAGACCGCGACCTGCAGCCCGGTCTCCGCGCCGGTCTCGACGAGCGTGTCGAGGTGACGCTGGATCTGGTCCGGTAGCTCGGTCATCGCTGTCGCCCCTCCCCTCCCCAGCCGCGCATCCAGCATGCCAAATCCGCCGCCGCGGCGCTGGCAGGCAGACCCGACGCCCCGTTCGCGTGATGACCCGGCTCCGGTGCCGCGAATTGGGCAGCACCGACGTGAGAAACGAACGGAATCGGGTTCGCAGTGTGCCCGACGGCATCGAATTCCAGGGCTGCGTGCAACGGTTCACCACCGTGTCGCGAGCGGGGGAAGGCCTGGCGAACGTCCGCCTCCGTCATGCCGGACCTGGCGTGCTGCGCGGCGCACTCGAACCGGCGGCGGAATTCGACGGTGCCCGGGGTGAGGACGTTGGTCCTCGGCACGGGTGACTCCGGACCGGCGTGGCGGGCTCCGCCGGTTGCTTATTTTCAGGGCACTCCACGGGAAAGGGAGGGCCCGATGCGTGCACGAGACGTGCTGTCCGCGCCGGTGGTGACTGTGCACCCAGGGGCACCGGTCAAGGAGGCCGCGGAAGTGCTGCCCGGGCACGGGTTCACGGCGTTGCCGGTGGCCGACGACGATCGGAACCGAGAGGACCCGTGGCCATGACGACGCGCACCAGCACCACGGTCGCGGTCGGAGCCGACGGATCGGACGGCGCCCGCGAAGCGGTGCGCTGGGCCGCGCGGCTCGTGTCCGGCAGGGCGCTCGAGCTCGAAGTCGTGCACTGCCTGCAGGTGCCCGCCCTCTCCTACGGCAGCGCGCTTTCGGGCAGCGACGTGGTCGTCGAGCAGCTGGACGGCCCCGTCGTGGCCGGGGTCGACTGCACTTCGAACAGCGAAGCCGCCGTCGCCGTCGCGTTCGAGGAGGCCTCCTTCCGCCGCGTCCCGCTCGTCGCGGTGCACGCCTGGAACGACGTCACGTACGACTCGACCGGCGGCAGCGCCCGGCTGGTGCCGCACCGGGAACCGATCGAGCCGGCGCAGGAGCGGCTCTTGGCGCAGCGGCTGGCGGGCTGGCAGGAGAAGTTCCCCGAGGTCGAGGTCCACCGGGCCCTGGTCCGGGACCGGCCGCAGCACGCGCTGCTCACCGAGTCCGAGCGGGCCCAGCTGGTGGTCGTCGGCAGCCGCGGGCGCGGCGGGTTCGCCGGGATGCTGCTCGGGTCGACGAGCCAGGCGCTGATCCAGCACGCGTCGTGCCCCGTACTGGTGGTCCGGCCGGAGGCGAAGCGGTAACGGCGGCCGCGGGCCGGGCCGCGCCGCCGCAATCGTGGCGGGCACCGGCCCGGACGGAGCGATCAGCTGTCCCGGCTGTATGTGCCCAGCGACCGCGCGCGGGCTTCCCGGTCGATGGTGCGCACCAGCGTGGTTTGCGCCATCCGGGCGAACGGGTAGGCGAAGCGCCAGTACCGGCGGAACTTCAGCCAGCTCTTCGGGTCGGTGAGCTGCACGCGGGTGTCGATCGTCAGCAGGCTGCGGTGGGTCCCGTAGGGGCGGACGCCGAAGGTGATCACCAGCTTGCCGTAACCGGGTTCGGCGAACTGCTCGAACTCGTCCGGTTCGATGCGCCGCAAGGTGATGACGGGCCGCCAGAACTTCCCGGCGACGCCGACCGCGAACTCGGTGCCGGGGTGCTCGCCGAGCAGCGCCCAGTCCGATCCGCTGTCGAGGTCGTCCACCGTCAGGCGAGTCGGCTGCCGCGGCGGGCCGTGCCGGGTGCCGCGCCAGCGTTCAGGCAGTTCGCGCAGCCGTTCCGCCGTGGTCAGCAGTCCACTGTGGATGTCGGTGAGGTCGAGGTCCCGGGCCGCGGCGTAGGTGTCCTTGACCGGTGCGTCGACGATCGTGTGGCGCACGAGCGAGAAGTGCGGGTGCGGGGCGAACCGGTCGCCGAGCAGGTCTTGCGCCGGTGTGTGCTGTTGCGTCATCGGTCCTCCTCGAGGTGCGCGTGGAGCACCCAGGATCGATGGCGGTTCACCGGTGGCACTAGGAGCAGACGGTGCGTCCCGGGGTTGATTTCGTCACCGCCGCGTAGGGACTTCTTGCCCTGTCACGGGGTTGCCTCACCGATCGGCGGCCGGGGTGCGCAGATCTTCGAGGAGTTCGATCTGTCCTGACAGGACGCCGGTCAGGATCCGGCGGGCCACGGCCAGCAGTTCGGCCACGTAGGGGCTCGTCAGCGAGTAGAATACGGTGGAGCCCTCTTTGCGCGTGGTCACGAGGCCGGCCCGGCGCAGGACCGCCAGTTGCTGGGAGAGGTTCGCGGGCTCGATCCCGACCTCGGGCAGCATCTCGGCGACGGCGTGCTCGCGTTGGCTGAGCAGTTCCAGCACGCGGATCCGCGCCGGGTGTCCCAGCGTCTTGAAGAACTCCGCTTTCAACTGGTACAGGGGCCTACTCACCCGGTTCGCTCCTCACGCGCTCGCCGCTGCCCCGCGACGCCGCCGTCGTGGTCATGCTGTCGATCGTCCTCCCGTCCACGCCATCTTCGCACCCGGCGCAGCAGTTGCACTCTTTAGAATTTTCCAATACTAGCAAAAGTGGCGACTTCGGCCGGGCGTTTGGCGACGTTCGCTCGGCGGTGTCGCCCGCCGTACGCGGGGGTTACCCCAGCCGAGGGGTTGCGCGGCCGGCGCGGCGGCTTCGGCGTCATGGTGCCGGGGTTCGGAGCTTGACCAGGCGTGACCATTCTCGAGGACGAGCGGGGGAGGTAGTGGTGTTCGCCGAGGCGAAGTCGGTTACGGCGGGGGACCGGGTGACGTACCGGCCGGGTGGGCGGCGCGGGGACGCGGTGGGGCGCTTGTGCCGGCGTGGCGTGGTCGCCGGATCCTCCGTTTTCGACGCGTACACCGAGACGGAATGGGTGCCGGTGCAGGCGGAAGCGGCGGCGCGGGACCGCGAGCCCGAGTGGGTGCGCGCTGACAACATCGTCGACGTCGTGCCGGCGACGTGACTTCGACCCGGTGCCACGCGGGCGGTGGCGGCCGACCTGCCTGACGTGCCGCATTTAACGTGTGTAGAAGTTGCAAAACTCTTCAACTGTGCAGAACATGATGCCGTGAACTTCTCGGGAAGGCGTGCTCGTCCTGGTGGTGCGAAGAGGGCGATCGCCGTCGTCTCGGACGGATCCGCGCTCACCGTGGTCGACGGCGACGACACGGTCGCGCTCGTGCTCACGGGCTACGCCAACCTGCTGCGCTACCTCACCGGGCTCCAGGTCGACGTCTGCCCGGTCGAAGGCGACGACGGCGGCGAGCTGGCGACCCGGGTGCACGCCGTCGCGCGCGACTACCGGAGTGTCTTCCTGACGCACGCCGAACCGGCGCGGTCGCAGGACATCCAGCGCCGGTCACGGCAGTGGGGCGGTGGGTGCGTCGTGACCGACCACGACGCCATGGCGATCGCCCTGGTCGCGGCCGCGCGCACAGCCCTCGCCGGCCGGGGCGCGGCCGCGGGGGAGAGCAAGGTGCTCGCGGTCGGCTCCCGGCACTTGCCGGGCCTCGCCGGGCTGCTCGTCGCCTCGGGGGTGGGCGATCTCGTGCTGTGGAACGCGACCGGCTCGCTGCCCCGCTCGGCCGCGCGCTCGGACGTGATCATCGACGTGTCCGGGGGTGTCGCCCCGCAACCGGCCGACGGTCCCGTGCTCATCACCCGCGGCGACGCCCACGCCGCCCCGTACGCCGCCGCCGGGCTGCTGTCGGCCACGACGCGCAGCACTCGGCTGACCTGCGGTTCGGAGGTCTACGGCACGGTGGCGCGCGTGCTCGCGGCCGAGGGCGCCCCCGATTGGCATCTGGATCACGCCGCGGCCCGCGCCCTGGTCGATCGCATCACCGCGGCGCTCCTCGGCGGTGCCGGTCCCGGTGCCGACCGGAGGCCTTGGTGGGCATCACAGTGCTGAAGAGTTGCATAAATACGAAATTCACAACATCATGGGTCCGAAAAAGCTGGGCAGGACGGGGACGACGGTGGAGAGTCAGTTCGTCGGCGAGCTGCGGCGCGGGATCATCGCGGCGCAGGACGCGTCGACCGCCGCAGCGGATCCGTACGAGGCGCAGCTCCACCGCAGCCGCCTCGCGGAACTGCTGCGCCTCGCCGATGAGCACGACGTCGACACCACCGCGCTGGTCCGGCCGGACGTCTCGGCAGCGCTGGCCGCGGACCGGGCAGCGCTGAGCGAATGACGAACGGGACGGCGCCTCGGCTGGCGATCGTCGGTGATGGCAGCGCTTCGGGCCGGCTCCGCGATGCCGGTGGCGTGCTGGCCGAGCTCGAAGCCGACGCGAGACTGCTGCGTGCGCACACGCCGCTGAACCCCCAGGCCGTGGCCGTGACCGCGCGCGACGAGGAGGACCTCGCGGCGGCCGTCCGCGCACTGCCCGCCGGGGTCAGCACGATCTTCCTGGCCCGGACGGAATCGGGACGCGCCCGCGCCGTGCAACGTGAGTTGGCGCGTGACGGCCGCAGCCCGATCATCACCGAGCAGGACACCCGCGCCATCGCGCTCGTCGCGATGACCCTGGTCTCGTTGCACCGCCGGGCCGTCGCGCCGTTCAACGCGAGGGTCGTGGTCACCGACAGCGCGGCGGTGCCGGTGCTGTTGCCCCTGCTCATGGCGTGCGGCGTCGGCGACATCTCGTCGTGGCGCACCGAGGACGCGCGGGTGTTTCCGCTGTCCGTCATCGCCCAGGACGTCAACGCGGTGATCGACCTCGTCGGAGCCGCCGCGGATCTCGAGGCCGTGGCCGGCGTCGACGTGATCAGTGAAGTCCTGGCCGCGGGCGATCCGGTCGCACACCTGCTGGCACTGCCCGGATTGACGTGTGCGCTGGGGACCGCGCGGGCCGGCGGCACCGCGCTCCAGCAGTTCGGCGTCCATCGCGCCACCGCCCACGCACTCGCGAGCCTGACGCCCGTCGATCGGAAGTTGCCGGATCTCGCCGATCCCGACCTCACCGCCCGGGTCGCGCACGCGGTCTCCGAAGCGCTGACCCCTCCGCCGTTCGCCCACTGATCGGACCTTCCTCATGCACAAACCGTCCGGGTCCGCGGGGTCGAACGAGGGGCACTTTCCCATCGGGAGCTCGGTGGAGGTCGTCAGCGGCCAGTACGCCGGTGATCGCGGCACCGTGCTGGACAAGAAACCCGACCTGCGGCCCGGCTCGGTCTGGGTCGCACTCGACGCCGCCGGCACCCACCTCATCCCCGGCGTACGCCTCACCCGCGGCCGCCCTCCGGCACCCAGCGCCGGCAACGCCTAGCCCGGGCCTCGCAACTCCGGCCGGTCAAGGCCGTGCCGAGCTCCGGGGAGCCGGACGTTCGGCCGCCCAAGAGCCGGTCCGCGGGTCGTGACCTCGGGCATGATGTCGGTCATGACGTGCACCGCCCGGCGCTTTTTCGAGCTCCTCGAGCCGATCTGCCTGGTCACGTTCTTGGCCGACGAGTGCAACGAGGAGCTGGCCGCGCTCGGCCACCGCACCTACTGGGACGGCTACTTCGCCAGCCGCGCCGCGCCGCTGGGCCTGGTGCCGGCGCAGGTCGTGCACGCGGCGTTCTACAGCTTCGCCGAGGGGGAGGCCGCGCGGCACATCCCGAGCGCGTGGGAGACGATCCCGCCCGAGGCGTCCTTCGCCGCACGGGAGCGGGGCAGCGCGGCCTCCCTGCGGCGGATCCTCGGCGACGAGCTGGCCTGCTCGCCGGGCCTGGTGCGCGCCGCCGACCTGACCACCCGAGCCGCGACGAGCGCGCCCACTGAAGGCCGCGTGATGTACGCCGGGATGCGCGCCATGCCGGTGCCGAGCGACCCCGTCGCCCGGCTGTGGCATTCCGCGACCATGCTGCGCGAACACCGCGCCGACGGACACGTCGCCGCGCTCGTCGGCGCGCGCATCGGCGGCACGGAAGCCCACGTGCTCAGCGCCTTGGCACAGGGCGTCCACCCGCCGGAGTCGTTCGGGCGCATCCACCACCTGCCGAAAGAGCGGCTGGCCGCGGTCATGGCCGGCCTGCGCGAACGCGGGCTCGTCGGCCCCGACGGCCGGTTCACCGACGCCGGCCGCGAGACCCAGCACCGCATCGAAGCCCTCACCGACGAACTCGCGGCCCCGCCGTACGACGCCCTTTCACCCGCCGAGCGCGACGAACTGGTCGCCGAACTCGAACCCATCACGGCGGAACTGGTGGCCGCAGGATCCCGGTGACGAGCCGGTTTTCAGCTTTGCCGGAGGTTGCCGATGACGAATTCGGCCATTTTCGCGAGTCCGCCGCAGCGGTCGTTGTCCCAGTAGGTGCCGGGTAGGTCTCTGCCTTGGATGTCGAAGGTGAGCATCTGGTCGTGGGTGACTCGGACGGAGACGGAGCACTCGTACGTGTGCTGGAACACGTGGTGGACGACGGCCGGGAGGCCGGCGATCGAGGTCTCGGTCCAGGGCTCGAGTTCGCCGTCCCTCTTCAAGGGCGACACCGACAGTTCGGCGAGGGTGCTCGGGCTCTGGACCGGCTTGAGGGCCTCGATGAGTGCTCCGCCGTGATTGGTCCAGCAACAGCCGAACGCCGGCAGCATGGTTCGCCTGTTGGCACGGATGTCGTTGGGCGGGTCGGCCACGATAGCGGCGGCCTGGTCTTCGGTGAGCAGGCTGCACGGGTCCGAGTCGAACTTGGCGAGGTTGACGGGCCGGTCGACCCGGGTGAGCGGCAGCGGGGCACCGGTTTGCGCCGGTGCCGGTCGCTGGGAGAGCACGCGGCCGGGTTTCACCGGCCCGCACCCGCTGAGCAGGCCCGCTGCGAGGACCACGATCCCGGCAACCGCCAAGATCCTCATGCCGCGGCCGCCGAGAGCTCGCTGCGCCGCTGCTGCCTCACCTGAAGATCCCGGAACGGCGCGGTCATGACCGCAGCACGGCGTCGAGCATCTGACTTCCCCCTACTCTGGGTTCCATCCGGTGACGGAACGTGTCCGACGAACTGTAACGCGACTCATCGGACAAAGCAGATGCGGCCGGTGCCGCAGCGGATGCCTCCGGCGAGCGCGAACCGCCGCCGCGGGCCGAACCGGTTCCGGCGGGCGCCAGTCAGGCGTGGTGCCGCACCGGGGAAACGCTCGGCCGGGACTCCCGGCCGAGCGTTTCGCCACACTCCGTCGACACCGGACGAAGTCGCGGAACCGGTGCCGCGGAACCGGTCAGGACGTGACCGCGCACTGTCCGCGATCGGCCCGCACCGGGCCCTCGCTCGTCGGGCGCACGTCGAAGTCGAAGATTTCCGTGGGCACGTACAGGGTGCAACACGCGTTGGGGATGTCCACGATGCCGCTGATCCGGCCCTCGATGGGCGCGGAACCGAGCAGCAGGTAGGCCTGCTCACCCGTGAAGCCCCACTTCTTGAAGTACTCCACCGCGTTCAGCGCGGCATTGCGGTAGGCCACGGTCGCGTCGAGGTAGAGGTTCTCGTCGGTCTCGCGGTCGACCGAGACGCCCACGAAGGAGAGGAACTCGGAATACCGGGGTTCCACGTTTCCCGGCATGAACACCGGATTCGAGGTGATGCCGTACTTCTCCATGCCGCCTTTGATGAGGTCGACGTGGAAGTCGATGAATCCGCCCATCTCGATGGCGCCGCAGAAGGTGATCTCGCCGTCGCCCTGGCTGAAGTGCAGGTCTCCGCCGGAGAACTTGGCGTCGTCGACGTAGACCGGGTAGAAGACGCGCGAGCCCCGGGTGAAGTTCTTGATGTCGTGGTTCCCGCCGTTCTCGCGGGCCGGCACCGTGCGCGCGCCCTCGCGGGCGATCCGGTCCGAGGTCGACCCGTCGGCCGTGCCGGCGAGCGTTCCGTCGAGCAGCGGTGGCAGACCCAGCGGCGGCACGCGGTTGGGCTCGCGGTCGACCAGCGCCTGTTCTCTGCGGTTCCACCGCTGGAGCAGCTCGGCCGAAGGCGCGGTGCCGAACAGGCCGGGGTGGGTGATGCCGGTGTAGCGGATGCCCGGCAGGTGGCGCGAGGTGGCCTGCTGACCGTGGAAGTCCCAGATCGCCTTGTAGGCGTCGGGGAAGTAGTCGGTCAGGAACCCCCCGCCGTTGGCCTTCGCGAACACGCCGGTGTAGCCCCAGCCCTGCCCCGGCGCGTCGCCGACTTCCTGCGGAACCGGGCCGAGGTCGAGGATGTCCACGACGAGCAGGTCGCCGGGCTGGGCGCCCTCGACGCCGATGGGGCCGCTGAGCATGTGGCAGCGGTTCAGGTCGACGTCGCGCACGTCGTTGGCCGAATCGTTGTTGCCGAGCTGGGCGTCGGTCCATTCGCGGCACTCCACGCGGAATTCCTGCCCGGGACGGACCATCGCGGCGACCGGGACGTCCGGGTGCCACCGGTTGTGGCCCGGCACGGCCTGATCTCGCATGGATTTCGTCTGGTCGACGCTGAACACGATTTCTGGCATGCGAACTCTCCTCCGTTTGCGGGCCCGTTCATCAGGTTTGCCCGCTGTTATCGGGTCAGTAACCGATGAAGCTCCTGGTCGTATCGGCGACGGCCGGTGAAAAAACCACCGCCTCGATTACGCAAAACCCGAGTTCGTCGAGAATCTGAAATTCTGCAAAAGCCTTCGTCGTTTTCCGGCGACCTGCACCCCGCCCCGGGCGGCAAGCCCCGACGGCTCCGGCCCCGCGCGCTCGCACCCGGCGTCGCGGCGGGGTTGCGGGCCAAGACACCGTCCGGTGCGGGCTACTTTCCGTGACGGCCTGGGCTGACTCGGCCGGACGTTCGGCCACTCCCGAGACCAGGACGGCATGCGGCCCCGACGCCGCGTCTCGAACGCGATCGCGCTGTTCGCAGCGTATTCGCAGGTCGCGCGGGAATGTCAAGGGCAACGAAAAACCACGGTCCAGCTTGACGTAAGGTATATCTGTTCGTTATCTTTCGTCAACTTGCATTGGCTGTCGTTACGGGCGTCCAACCAATGCCGATCAAGAAACCGGTGGAGCCACGTGGAAGCCAAGTCCGACGACGACGGTTCGATGGAGTACGTCGTCCTCACCGCCTGGGAATGCGCCCGGTGTGACGTCGCGGGGCGGACTCCGCCGGGTGCCGCGGTCGAGTGCTGGAGCTGCGGCGGCTCCGTCGTGATCACCGCGCGCCCCAGCATCCGGCGCGTCATCGGGTAGCGCCCGGTTTCCCACCTGCGGTTTCCTCCGGCACCAGGTCACCGGGTGAGGTGCCGCGCCGGGGATCGGCAACCGGATCCGCCGTAGCGGCGTGGATCCCGCAGCAGCAGACCGGTGGCGCTCCCGAGTTGACTTGCCTTCCGGAGGGTCTTACGGTTCCGGAAGGCAGAGAGTACTTTCCGTAGCTCGGAAAGCCGTCCGTATCCGCAGTCAAGCGGGCTGGGAGGGCGCGCATGACGACCTACGAGCCACAAGACGTGCGACCAGGGATCGCGGCGCTGGCCGAGCGCCTGCGGGCGGCACTGGGTCCCGATTCGGTCATCGACGATCACCAGCGGCTGCGCACCTACGAATGCGACGGCCTCGCGCACTACAAGGTCACGCCCGCGCTCGCCGTGCTCGCCGAAGACACGGCCGCCGTCGAGGAGACCGTGCGCGCCTGCGCGGAGGCCGGCGTCCCGTTCGTCGCCCGCGGGTCCGGCACGGGCCTCTCCGGCGGTGCGCTGCCGCGCGCCGACGGGGTCCTCATCGTCACCTCGCGCATGCGCCACATCATCGAGATCGACCGGGAGAACCAGCGCGCGGTGGTCGAGCCCGGCGTGATCAACCTGGACGTTTCCCGGGCCGCGAACCCCGAGGGGTACTACTACGCGCCGGATCCCTCGAGCCAGCAGGTGTGCTCGATCGGCGGCAACGTCGCCGAGAACTCGGGCGGCGCGCACTGCCTCAAGTACGGCTTCACCGCCAACCACGTCACCGGGCTCACCTTCGTGACCACCGAGGGCGAGGCCGTGCACTTGGGCGGCAAGGCGCCGGATCCGACCGGGTACGACCTGCTCGGCGCCATCGTCGGTTCGGAGGGCACGCTCGGCATCGCCACCGAGGTGACGGTGCGGCTGACCCGGTTGCCGGAAGCGGTTCGCACCCTGCTCGCGGCCTTCCCGGGCACCGACGACGCCGGCGCGGCGGTTTCGGAGATCATCGGTGCCGGAGTCGTGCCGGCGGCCATCGAGATGATGGACGCGCTGGCGATCGAAGCGGCCGAAGCGGCCGTGCACTGCGACTACCCCGGTGGTGCGGGCGCGGTGCTGATCGTGGAGCTCGACGGACCGGCCGACGAGGTCGAGCGGCAGTTCGAGGAGGTCGAGCGGCACTGCCGCACGCACCGGGCGTTCGAGATCCGCATCGCGAAGGACGACGTGGAGCGCGCGCTGTTCTGGAAGGGGCGCAAGTCGGCGTTCGCCGCCGTGGGGCGGATCAGCCCTGACTACATCGTCCAGGACGGCGTCATCCCACGCACGGCGTTGCCCGAAGTGCTGCAGCGGATGGCGGAGCTCTCGCGCACCAGCGGCGTCCGGGTCGCCAACGTCTTCCACGCCGGTGACGGCAACCTGCACCCGCTCGTGCTCTTCGACGACGCGGTGCCCGGCGAAGCGGAGCGCGCGGAGGAGGTCTCAGGGGCGATCCTGGATCTCTGCATCGAGCACGGCGGATCGATCACCGGCGAGCACGGCGTCGGGTCGGACAAGGCGAAGTTCATGCCGCGGATGTTCACCGAGGAGGACCTCGACACGATGCAGCTGGTGCGCTGCGCGTTCGACCCGGCCGGACTGGCCAACCCCGGCAAGGTGTTCCCGACGCCGCGGCTCTGCGGCGAGGTGCCGGGCCGGCACAAGGGTGCGCATCCCTTGCAGGAAGCCGGAATCGCCGAGGTCTTCTGATGACCGCAACCGACACGGAAGTGCTCGACGCGCTGTGCGCGGCGACCGCGAAACACGCCCGTCCCGCGGCGGCGGATGACGAGGTCGACGGCGTCGCGCCGGCGTTCGTCGCGGCACCGGGCAGCACCGCGGAGGCGGCGGACGTCATGCGGATCGCCGCGGCGCACGGCCTCGCCGTGGTCATCCGGGGCTCGGGGACGAAACTCGGCTGGGGGCAGCGGCCCGCGAAGGCCGATCTGGTCGTGGACACCGGCCGCCTGGACCGCGTCGTCGAGCACAGCGCCGGCGACCTCGTCGTCCACGTCGACGCCGGCCTCCACCTCGCGAACCTGCAGGACCGCCTCGCCCCCGCGGGGCAGCGGCTCGCGGCCGATCCGGTGGTGCCGCCCGGTGCGGCCGGCGCCGGCACGGTCGGCGGGCTCATCGCGACCGCCGCGTCCGGCCCGCTGCGGTTCTCCCACGGCGCGGTGCGCGACCTGCTCATCGGCATCACAGTCGTCCGGGCGGACGGCGTGGTGGCGAAGGCCGGCGGAAAAGTCGTGAAGAACGTCGCGGGTTACGACCTGGGCAAGCTGTTCGCCGGGTCCTGGGGAACGCTCGGCCTGGTCACCGAGGCGGTGTTCCGGCTGCACCCGCGCCCGGTGCTGGCCCGCTGGGTCGTGCTGCCGGTGGACTCGGCCGGCGTCGCGTACGAGCGGCTGCGGCGAGTCTTGCACGCCCAGCTCGTGCCGAACGCCGTCGAACTCGACCGCCCGCCCGGCGGCGCGGGAACGCTCGCGGTGCTCGTCGAGGGTATCCCGCAAGGCGTCGCCGGCCGCGTCGAGAAGTTCCTCGACCTACTCGGAAACGGTGCGCAGCCTCAGGAAACCGCGCCGGAGTGGTGGGGCCGGGCCCCGTGGCAGCGAGGAGACGTGGCCCTGCGCCTCACGCACCAGATCACCGGCCTGCCGGCCTTGCTGAACGCGCTCGACGAACAGGCTTCGCGGCACGGCCTGCCGGTTTCGGTGCGCGGTTCGGCGGGCGTCGGTCTCCTGTACGCCGCGGTGCCGGGGTCCGCCGACCCGGCCGTGGTCGCCGGGCTCGTCCAGGCCCTGCGGGACCGTTCGGCCGCCTGGGGCGGGGACGTCGTGGTGCTGGACGCTCCGCCGGCGGTCAAGGCGGCGCTCGATCCGTGGGGGCCGGTGCGCGGCGTGAGCCTCATGCGCCGGGTCAAAGATCAGTTCGACCCCGAGCACCGGCTCGCTCCCGGTCGCTTCGCCGGAGGGATCTAGATGGCCGAGCCTGCCTTCGATGACCACCACCCGCCGTCGGCGGAGCTCGTCGGTGACTGCGTGCACTGCGGGTTCTGCCTGCCGACTTGCCCCACGTACACGCTGTGGGGCGAGGAGATGGATTCGCCGCGAGGGCGGATCTACCTGATGGAAATGGGCCTCGGCGGCGAGCCGATGACCCCGGAGATGGTGCAGCACTTCGACGCCTGCCTCGGGTGCATGGCCTGCGTGACCGCGTGCCCGTCCGGGGTCCAGTACGACAAGCTCATCGAAGCCACGCGCGCGCAGGTGGAGCGGCGGCACCACCGCCCCGCTCGCGACCGGCTGATGCGCCGCGCGATCTTCAGTGTTTTCCCTTACGCCAAGCGGTTGCACGCCCTGCGCGGTCCGCTGCGGGCCTACCAGGCCACCGGCCTCAGCCGCCGGCTGCGGCGCGGCAGCCTGCTGCGCAGGGCTTTCCCGGCGCTCGCGGCGCTGGAATCGCTGGCACCGGAGCTCGAGCCGTTCGAACCGGTGCCGGAACGGTCTCCCGCCCAGGGCGCGAAACGGGGCACCGTCGGCTTGCTCCTGGGCTGCGTGCAGCGGGAGTTCTTCCCCGGCGTCAACGCGGCGACCGCCCGGGTGCTGACCGCGGAGGGCTTCGACGTGGTCGCGCCCGCCGGGCAGGGGTGCTGCGGCGCGCTGAGCGTCCACAATGGCCGGGAGCAGGAGGCGCAGTCCTTCGCCCGCAAGCTGATCGACACCTTCGAGGCCGCCGGGGTCGAGCAGGTCGTGGTCAACGCCGCCGGGTGTGGTTCGGCGATGAAGGAGTACGCGGACCTCCTCGCCGACGATCCCGCCTACGCCGAGCGCGCGCGAGCGTTCGCCGAGGGAGTCCGTGACATCACGGAATTCCTGGTGGAACGGGGCACAGTCGCCACCCGCCACCCGCTGCCGGTCATGATCGCGTACCACGACGCCTGTCACCTCGGGCACGCGCAGGGCATCCGCACGCAGCCGCGCGAACTCCTGCGGGGGATTTCGGAACTGCAGCTGCGGGAGATCGCCGAGGCCGACCTGTGCTGTGGTTCCGCGGGCATCTACAACATCCTCCAGCCCGAGGCCGCCGGGGAACTCGGGGAGCGCAAGGCGCGCAACGTGCTCGCCACCGGCGCCCCCCTGCTCGTGACGGCCAACCCGGGCTGTCTGATGCAGCTGGCCGCCTCCGCCGAGCGGCTCGGTGCGCAGCTGAAGGTCGCCCACACCGTCGAGGTCCTCGATGCCTCGATCCGTGGCCTCCCGGCGCACGCTGTCGGACGGTCCCGCTCCGGGACCTGACCCGGCACACCCGAAGTTGTCGTCCTCACCAGTGAGGTGACACACGTGTACCAGCACATTCTCGATCCTGTCGCGGGTTCGCTCGCGTGGTCGTCGCTCGTGGCGGCCATCCCGCTGATCGTGCTGTTCGTCCTGCTCGGCATCCTCCGGATGGCGGCGTGGCTCGCGGCGCTGATCTCCCTGGCGGTCGCGCTCGGGGTGGCGATCTTCGTCTACCCGATGCCGGCGGGCCCGGCGTTCCTCTCAGCGGCCGAAGGCGCCGCGTTCGGGTTCTTCCCGATCCTGTGGATCGTCATCAACGCGATCTGGATCTACAACATGACCGTCCGCACCGGACACTTCGACGTGTTGCGGCGTTCGTTCGCCCGCGTCAGCGACGACCAGCGGATCCAGGGCGTGATCGTCGCGTTCTCGTTCGGCGCGCTGCTCGAGGCATTGGCCGGGTTCGGCACCCCGGTCGCCATCACCAGCGTCATGCTGATCGCGCTGGGCTTCCGGCCCTTGAAGGCCGCGGTGGTCGCGCTCGTGGCCAACACCGCACCCGTCGCCTTCGGCGCGCTGGCGGTGCCGATCACCACGCTGGCGACCGTCACCGGCCTGCCGCTGCACGACTTGTCCGCGATGGTCGGACGCCAGACCCCGCTGCTGGGGTTCGTCGTCCCGCTCGCGCTCGTGTTCATCATCGACGGCACCCGCGGCGTCCGGCAGACCTGGCCCGTCGCGCTCGTGTGCGGCGTGGTGTTCGCCGTCGCGCAGTTCGCGATCTCGAACTACGTCAGCGCCCCGCTCACCGACATCGTCGCGTCGCTGCTGAGCGCCGGCGCGGTCGTGCTGTTCCTGCGGGTCTGGCGGCCGGTCGAGGGGTTCAGCGAGGCCGGCGCTCCCGGGGGCACCCGCAGTGCCGGGGGCACAGACGGGCGTGCGGCGGCGACCTCGACGGCCACGCTCGCCCGCGAGGCGCCCCCAGCCGGTCCACCGAGCGGAGGTGGCGGCGATTCCGACGTCGGACGGCGTGACAGCGGAGCCGAGGTGTTCCGCGCGTATGCGCCCTACCTGATCATCATCGTGGTGTTCGGCCTCGCGCAGATCCCGGCGATCCAGCACGCGCTGACCAGCGTCACGCGCACCTTCGCGTGGCCGGGGCTGCACATCGCCTCCGCGAGCGGGAAGGTCTCGACGCTGCCGCTGTTCAAGTTCGACTGGCTCGCCGCGGCCGGCACGCTGCTCATCATCGCCGGGCTGCTGACCATTCCCGTCATCCGCATCCGGCCGGCCACGGCGCTGCAGACCTACTTCGCCACGTATCGCCAGCTCGCTCCCGCGATCGTGACCGTGATGGCCGTGCTCGCGCTCGCCTACGTGATGAACGCCAGCGGGCAGACCACGACGCTCGGTACGTGGATGGCGGGGGCGGGCGGGGTCTTCGCGCTCATTTCGCCGATCCTCGGCTGGCTGGGCGTCGCCGTGACCGGTTCGGACACGTCGTCGAACTCGTTGTTCGGTGCGCTGCAGGTGGTCGCCGCGCAGAAGGCCGAGCTGAGTGCCACGCTGCTCGCCGCCGCGAACTCGTCCGGCGGGGTGCTCGGAAAGATGATCAGCCCGCAGAACCTCGCGATCGCCGCGGCGGCGGTGGGCATGTCCGGGAAGGAGGGTGACCTCTTCCGGAGGGTGTTCCTGTGGAGCGTGGTTTTCCTCGCGGTGATGTGTGTGCTGGTTTATCTGCAGTCCACACCGGTGCTTTCGTGGATGGTGCCGTGAACCGGAGGGCCTGAGGTGTGGCCGTATTCGGTGAAATGCTCAGGAAAGTCGCTTTTGGCAGACTGTGAATGAATATCCGCCCTGAAATGGTTTAAGGGGAGCTCTGCGCACGAATTGTGGCAAAGCTCCCCTTTGGGCCTTGAGTCCTGTTCAGTGATGGGCAGCCGGAGTGAGTGGGAAGAGGGGGAGAAGAGTCCGCTTCCAAGTGAAATTGACAACTCCGGCAAAAGAGGCATACCAGGCGAGTATGGCCGTCACCAGACCGAGCCAGCCGCCCACCTGCCCCATTGTCGGCGCGCCCGCCAGTTCCCCGATCGTCAGGAAGAGGAACGTCAGGGTCAGGAAGACGAACACCGCCAGCACGGCGCCGTTGACCCGGGCCGCGGCCACGGTCATGTACGCCGTGAAGATGGTCCACGCCAACAGGAACAACCCGGTCGCGGTCGCCGCGCTCGCCCCGAGGCTGGGCTCGACGAACTTCACGTACGCGGCGAAGGCCATCCAGAAGGCCGCGAACGAGGTGAACGCAAGAGCGCCGAAAGTGTTACCTTTTCGGAACTCCCACATTCCGGCGAGGAATTGGGTGAGCCCGCCGTAGAACAACGCCAGCGGAAGCACGACAGCTTCCAGCGTGGTGTTCTCGATCAGCCCGGCGTTGAACACGCTGAGCACAAAGGTCGTCATCGCGAAGGCGGCCAGTCCTAGCGGGGCGGGATCGGCGATGTGCGCGCCCGGATCTTCTCGGGCGGCCGTCGCTTCGACCGTGGCGGCTTTTTCTGTGTGTACCATCACCACTCCTTCCGCGACTCACCGGCTCCGCGCCGGTGTCATCATGCGTAACACTTCGGGAGGGTAGTCCGCAATCGCGGAATCGGCGCGCTGAACGAAATCGGTCAAGCGAATTCGGTCAGGCGAGCGTGGGCCGAGCACATTGTGGGCAGGAATCAGCGGGAGCCGGCCATTTCCCTGCGCAATATCGGCAGTAGTAGCGGCGCGCCCACCAGGCTACTCCCAGTGCCGGTACCGTCGCAATGAGCAGCAGGCCGACGACCAGACACGCGGTCACGCCGAGGAGGTCGCCGACGGCCACCAGTGCCACCGCGGCCGCGACCACGCCCGAGAGCGCGAGCACCACGTGCAGTGACGCGGGCCCGCCGCGCCGCATCCCGGCGAGCCGGCGATCCAGGCGGGGATCCTCCGCGCGCAGCGCGCGTTCAAGCCTCCCCAGCTCCTGCACTTCGTCGTCACTCAGCACCGCGGACTCCTTCACGACTGCGTGACCAGGATAACCGCCGGCGCACCAAGATCGGCCCGCGGTGTGCGCCCGCCGATTCACCGTCGCCGGCGGCGAACGGTACCCGTCCGAGTGAATTGCGGGTTGTTCACGGACCTCGCCGGTTTCCGGTGTCGCGCTCGCTGGGCGTTGACTGACTCGATCAGTCAATCAATACTGGGCGAGTGCGAGGACGGGTACCGGCGCGGCCGGTGGGGGAGATCGCCGAAGCGGCGGCGCGGGTGTTGGTGGAGAAGGGCTACCGGGCGGCCGGGGTGTCCGACGTGTCGGCGGCCCTGGGGCTCAGTCACGGCGCGATCTACACGTACGCCAAGAGCAAGGAAGCCTTGCTGTACCTGGCTTTGCTGCGCCTGATCCGGCCGGAGTCGCTCGAGGAGCTGGCCACTCCGGTGCCCGCACCGACCCCGGAGGAGATCGTGGCCCTGGTCGAGGGCTGGGCCACCGGCCAGGCGGCTTTCCCCACGCTGATCGCGGCGGCCGGCCGCCGACCGCGCTCCTCGGCGGTCGCCGAGGAGTTCGGTGGCATCGTCGACGAGCTGTACGGGTTCGTCGAACGCAACCGCCACCTGCTGGCCCTGGTCGAGCGTTGCGCTCCCGACCTGCCCGAACTGGCGCAGTACTACTTCGTGCACCAGCGCAGGACGCTGCTGGCGACCCTCGCTGACTACCTGCGCCGGCGGATCCGCTCCCGCGCGCTGCGCCCGGTGCCGGACCTCTCCGCCGCGGCGCGGTTCATCGTCGAAACCATCGCCTGGTTCGCGTGGCACCGGTCCGGCGATCCCGACTCGGCAATGCTCGACGACGAAGCGTGCCGCCGCACCGTGCGCCACCTGCTGCTGTCCGCGTTCTTGCCCGGTCCGGACGCTGCCGAACACTGACCTGAGAACTGGGGAGAAGCCATGCACGACATCGAAAAGCCCGCGGCGGACGAAGTGGCCGGCGCGAGCGGGTCGGCGCCGAGTTCGTCGGGACCGAGCCGGTCGGCATCGGGTCTGTCGGCGCCGCGCGGCTCGGCATCGAGCGCGCCAGCGCAACGGCCGTCGGCGCCGACCGGGTCGGCGCCGAGTCAGTCCGCGCAGAGCGGGTCGACATCGAGTTCGTCGGAGGCGAGTTCGTTGCCATCAAGTGTGTCGGCACCACGCCCGGCCGCGCCGCGGTCGTCGGCGCCGAGTGAGACGGCGCCGAGTGAGACGGCGCCGAGTGAGACGGCATCGGGTCCGTCGGCGCCGGGCTCGTCGGGACGGAGTTCGTGGGGACTGAGTTCGTCGGCGGCGAGCGGGTCGGCATCGAGCGCGTCGGGATCGAGCGAGTCGGCACCGAGTGGGTCGGTATCGGGTCGGTCGGCATCGGGTCCGTCGGCTCCGAGTGCATCGGCATCGGGTCCGTTGGCATCGGGTGGGTCGGTCGGGGGTCTGTCGGCGCCGGGTGGGTCGGTCCCGGGTCCGTTGGCATCGGGTGGGTCGGTCGCGGGTCTGTCGGCTCCGAGTGCATCGGCATCGGGTCCGTTGGCATCGGGTGGGTCGGTATCGGGTCCGTTGGCATCGGGTGGGTCGGTATCGGGTCCGGCGGTATCGAGTGGGTCGGCCCCGGGTCTGTCGGCGCCGAGTGAGTCGGCACCGGGTCCGTCGGCCCTGGGCGCGTCGGCACCGAGCGGGTCCGCGCCGAGCGAGTCCACACCGAGCGAGTCCACACCGGGTTCGTTGGCGCCGAGACCGGGTGCGCGGCTGGCGTGGTGGCCTGTGCTGGCGGTGGTGGCTGTGGCGGGCGCTGTGCACCTGGCGGTGGCGACCCGTTTCGGGTGGCACCGCGACGAGTTCTACTACGTCATCTCCGGACGGCACCTGGCCTGGGGATACCCCGATCAGCCGCCGCTGACTCCACTGCTGGCCCGGCTGGCCGCGGATCTGCCCGGTGGCGTGTTGCCCCTGCGGCTGCTCGCGATCGCCGCGCAGTTGGGGTGTGTCCTGCTGGCTGCCAAGCTGGCCGCCGAGTTCGGTGGCCGGGTTCGCGCTCAGGTCGTCGCGGCCGCGGCGGTCGCGGCGTGCCCGGTGTTCGTCGCGGCCGCGATGTTGTTCGGCACGACGGTGCTGGATCAGCTGGCGTGGGCCGCGGTGCTCGTCACGGTGGCCAGGGCCGTCCGGCTGGGCACGGTGCGAGCGTGGCTGCTGGCCGGGGTGGTAGCGGGTCTCGGGTTGGAGAACAAGGACACCGTCGGGGTGTTGCTGCTCGGCATCGGGGTGGGGTTGGTGCTGTACCGGCGTGCGGTGCTGCGTACCCCCGGGCCGTGGCTGGCCGCCGCCGTGGCCGCGGTCCTGGTCGCGCCGAACGTGGTGTGGAACGCGCGGCACAGCTGGGCGCAGCTCCGCATGGCGGCGGTGCTTTCGGCCGAGCAGGGCGGCCCGCTCGGTGCGCTGGCGCACCTGCCGCTGCTGGTGGTGCTCGCCGGTCCGCTGCTCGTGGTGTGGGTTTTCGGGCTGCGATGGCTGGGTTCGGCGGCCGGCCGCGACCACCGGTGGGTGCTCGTCGTCGCGGTGCTCGCGCTGGTGGTTTTCACGGCCAGCGGCGGAAAGAGCTATTACGCCGCACCGGCCTTGATCGGGCTGTTCGCGGCCGGCGGGATCTGGGCCGAAACCCGCGCCAAGGCTCGCGGCGCCCGGCGGCGATGGGCGGCTGCGATCGCCGTGTCCGGGGTGCTGGCCGTGCTGATCGGCCTGCCGGTGCTCCCCGTGAGTGCGGACGACGCGCTCCGCCCGATCAACCCCCAGCTCGTGGAAACCTACGGCTGGCCCGATTTCGTCCGCCAGGTCACCGCGGCGGCCACCACCCTGCCGCCCGGCGCGAGCATCTTCACCAGCAACTACGGCGAAGCCGGCGCGCTGACCACCCTCGGCCCGGCCGCCGGCCTGCGGCTGCCCGTGTCCAGCGCGCACAACGGCTACCTCCTGTGGGGCCCGCCCCCGGGCACGCCGGACACCGTGCTCTGCGTGGGCGAATGGAACACCGCCTACCTGCACCGGTTCTGGTCCGACGTCCGGGAAATCGCGCCCCTCACCCTGCCCGGCGGCCTCCTGGACGAGGAAACCACCCACCACGCGGCGATCTACCTCTGCCGCCAACCCCACGGCAACTGGGCGCAACTGTGGCCCGCCTTGCGCCATCTCGACTGACGCTTGCCGGCGGTGGCGAGAGGAGCCCCTGATGCAGACCGCCTCGACTGGCAAGCCTGATCAGCCGAGGTCCGCCAGAGTGACTGTATAACGACCTATTCACCACGTCTTATCAGACGGCGATCCGGTGCTCGTCACCTCCGCGGCCTCGGCCAGTTGCAGACCAGCTCAAGATGAGGAACCCGCAGGCGAACGTTCACCCCTGCTCCGGCTCCAGGCCCTTCCGTTCATGATGTCGAGGCCGCCGGCGGCACGCGCTCCGCCGGCGGCCAAGACATCCTCAGGCGCGAGAACCTCGGCTCATGACCGGACCACGCCCGTCAGCGCGGCCACGGCCGCGGCGGTGCGGCGGCCGCTGGTGAAGCAGGCGATGCCGAACTGCTCCGCGAGCTGCAGGCTGCGCGGGGAAGGGCGGGTGTAGCTGTAGATCACCAGCGGCACCCGGCCCGCCAGTTCGGTCAGCTCCGCGGCCTCCCGTTCGAGCTGCTTGGCGTCGGCGAGGGTGGCGACCAGGACGAGGACGTCGACTTCGCCGCTGTCGGCGAGGAGGCGCAGGATCGGGGTCACGCCGCCGCGGCTGAGGACTTGCGCGGTGGTGTCCACGGGGTTCGCCGGGCTGCCGTAGGACGGGATGAGGGTCCGCAGCCGCGTCTGCAGGCCCTCGCTGAGCACGGGCAGGTCCAGGCCCGCGAGGACGAGGTCGTCGGCGAGCCAGGTGCCGGCGCCGCCCGAGGTCGTCACGACGCCGACGCGGCGGCCGGCCGGGGTGCGGGTCCGCGAGAACACCAGGGCGAGGTCCACCAGCGCTTCCTGGTCGGCGGCCGCCACGATGCCGCCTTCGCGTATGGCTCGGGCGAATTCGGTCGCGTCGCCCGGGTCGTGCGCGGTGTGGGCGAGTGCGGCGCGGCGCCCAGCGGCGGTGCTGCCGACTTTAGCCAAGATCACGTGCTTGCCGCGGGCCCGCGCGGCCAGGCCGATCTTCGCCAGCCGTTCCGGGGCAGCCAGGCCTTCGACGAACAGCAGCAGCACCCGCGTCGCCGGGTCGGCCACGAGGTGGGCCGCCACGTCGGCCAGGTCCAGGTCGACCTCGTTGCCGGTGCTGACCACGTGGCTGAACCCGAGCCCGCGTCCGAGGCCGTCGTTGAACAACGCGAACCCCAGCCCGCCGCTCTGGGCGACGACCGCGACGTCCCCGGCGATCAGCCGGTCGAGCCCGCGGTCGTAGTTGATCGTCGGGGAAAACCCGAGCGGGATCGTGTCGACGACGTTCATCGTGCCCTCGGCGTTCGGCCCCAGCACCCGCATTTCGGGGAACCGGTCGCACAATTCGCGCAGCTCGCGCTGGCGCCCGTCGCCGTCGTACTGCTCGGCGAACCCGGAGCTGATGATCACCACGAACCGCACGCCCGCGCGCCCGCATTCGGCGACGACGCCGTTGACGCGTTCGGCGTTCACCACCACCAGCGCGACGTCGACCGGACCCGGCACCGCCTCGATGCCGGGGTAGCAGCGCAGGCCGTCGACGGTGTCGTAGCGGGGGTTCACCGGGTACACGGCGCCGCGGTAGTCGTGCTGGGACAGGATCCGTTGCGGCAGACCGGAAATGATGTCCGGCGTCGCTGACGCGCCGATGATCGCGACCGAGTCCGGGCGCAGCAGCGGGCCCAGGTCGGCGGTCACGCCGTGCGTCCCAGCGCAGCGCCGCCGAGGATGTCGCGCGCGATGAGGAACCGGTGGATCTCACTCGGCCCCTCGACGACCCTGGCCACCCGCAGCCCGCGGAACCAGTGCTCCAGCGGCAGGTCCTTGGTCATGCCCATGCCGCCCAGGATCTGCATCATCGCGTCCACCACGGCGAACCCGGCCTCGGTGCCGTACAGCTTCGCGATCGAGGCCTTCGTCCGCGCGTCGCGGCCCTGGTCGGCGTCCCAGGCCGCCTCCCACGTCAGGTGGCGAGCGGCGCTGATGCGCACCCGCGCGTCCGCGATCGCGAACTGCACGGCCTGCCGGGTCGCCAGCAGCGCGCCGAACGTCTCACGGGACTTCGCCCAGTCGGTCGCGATGCGGACGGCCTCCTCGGCGACGCCGATCGCCTGCGCCGCGTAACGCAGCCGGCCCCGCACCAGCCACTGCTGCGCCAGCCCGAAGCCCTGGCCCTCCTCGCCGACGAGGTTCTCCGCCGGCACGACCACGTCGTCGAAACGCACTTCGGTGGTCCAGTGATCGCGCAGCACGGGCACGGGGGTCACGGTCATCCCGGGAGCGCCGCCGTCGACGATGAGCGCGCTGATCCCGTTGCGCCCGGCGGCGCGGTCGGTGCGGGCGTAGACGATGCCGTAGCGGGCGGAGTCCGCACCGGTGGTCCAGAGCTTGTGCCCGTTGATGCGGTAGGTGTCGCCGTCGCGCGTCGCGGTCGTGCGGATCGCGCGGGCGGGGTCTGATCCGCCGGTCGGCTCGCTGATCGCGGTGAAGGCGGACCAGGAGTTCTCGATCGTGGGCAGCACGTACTGCTCGATCTGGTGCGGGCTGCCCTTGTACAGCACCACCGGCGGCTCGATCCCGAACACGCCGCCGCCCGGGGACGGGAAGCTGTAGCGGTGCTTGGCCATCTGCTCGGTCAGCACCGTGCCCTCGAACGTGCTCAGCCCGCCACCACCGAACTCCTTCGGTGCCTCCAGGCACCAGAATCCGGCGTCCCGCGCCTTCTTCCGCAACGCCGCCAGCTGCTCGGCCGGGATCGCGCGCGCGTCGCCGGGCACCGCCGACTCGGCGGGCACGATCTCCTCGCGCACGAACTCGGCGATCGTGTCCGACAGCATCTTGAGGTCTTCCGGCAGGTCGAAACCCTGGAACGGCAAGGGAAATCCTTTCTGGTCAGCGGCCGAGGTAGACACCGGGGCGCTTCTCCCGGAACGCGGTGAGCGCCTCGGCCGAGTCCTCGGTGGACGTCACCACGGCCATGTGGGACGAGATGAGGTCCAGCGCGGTGCGCAGGTCGCTGCGCGCGGATTGGTAGACGGCCCGTTTGATCGTGCGCACGGCGATCGGGGGAGCGTCGGCGAGCTTGCGGGCGAGCGTGTGCACGGCCGAGGGCAGCTCGTCGTCGTCGACCACGTGGTTGGCGATGCCCAGGCGCGCGGCCTCCTCGGCGTCGATGAAGTCGCCGGTGAGCAGCAGTTCCAGCGCCTTGGCCTGGCCCACGAGCCGCGGCAGGTAGTAGCAGCCGCCGTCGCCGGGCACGAGGCCGACGCGGATGTAACCCTCCGACAGCCGCGCCGACCGGGCGATGATCCGCAGGTCGCACATGAGCGCCATGTCCATGCCCGCCCCGACCGCCGCGCCGTTGATCCCCGCGATCACCGGCTTGTCCAGGTCCTCCAGCGCGAACGGGATGCGGTGGATGTGCTCGCTCAGCTGGTTCTTGCGCTGCAACGGGGCCGCGCGCTCACCGGACATCGACGACAGGTCCACGCCCGAGCAGAACGCGTCCCCCGCGCCGGTCAGCACGAGCACGCGGACGTCCGGGTCCGTGCGGGCGTCGACGAGGATCTGCGCCCACTGGTCGATCATCTCGTGGGTGAAGGCGTTCTTGCGGTGCGGCCGGTTCAGCAGGATCGTGCCGATGCCGTCCGCCTTCGTGTACTCCAGGTCGGCCATGAACAGCTCCTCTAGTCGGTCAGCAGCTTCGAGGGGGACAGCTCGTCGAGGTCGCGCCGCGGCGCGAAGCTCTTGCCGCAGGCCATCACCCCGGCGCCGATCAAGACGAGCGCGGCGGAGATCAGCGGGATCGCGGTCGGCACCGCCGAGTCGATGAGCGCGCCGCCGATGATCGGCATGAACGACAGCGTCAGGAACGAGCAGCCCAGTGAGAACGAGGTCCCGGTGCCGCGCAGTTCGGTCGGGTAGGACTCGGTGGTGTAGCGGGTGTAGCAGCCGAACGTGCCGTTGCCGAAGAACCCGAACGCCACCAGGCTCACCGTCGCGGTGGTGAAGGACAGGCCGGGGATCGCGAGCAGTGCGAGCGCCGCCGCGGCCAGCACCGAGTAGCCCGTCATCAGCCACTTCGAGGGCAGGTAGTCGGCGAGCCACCCCACGAGGATCTGGCTGCCCAGCGCGACCCAGTTGCTCAGGCCGAACAAGAAAGCCGCCCCGCCGAGCGAAAGGTGGTCGACGTGCACCAGATACGTGGTGACCACGCCGATGATCAGCCCGATCCCGCCGTTGATGCAGAACCCGAAGACGCTGGTGACGATCGTCTGCCGGCGCTGCTCGGGCGTGAACAACTTGCGCCAGCCCGGCCGGTGCTCGATCGCGCGCCGCTCGGTCGCGGACTTGACCTGCTTGAACCGCGCGGAGTCCCGCAGGAACCAGCCGGCCCCGAGCACGAGCAGCAACGGGGCGAACGCGAGGTAGAACAGGGGCCGCCAGCCGTGCGCGGGCAGCAGCACCGCGGCGATCGTGCCCGCGATCCCGGCGCCCAGCGGATATCCGGCCTGCACGAACCCCATCAGCACACCGCGCCGGCGCCGGGGTGCTTCCTCGGCGACGAGCGTGTTGATCACCGGTTCGGTGAGCCCGTAGGAGGTCGAAACCAGCAGCCGCACCACGATGAACTGCCACGCGTTGGCCACCAAGGCGGTCAGGCCGCCGAAGATCCCGGTGCCGACCAGGGAGAGCTGGAAGTTCGCGCGGCGCCCGATCCGGTCGATCAGCCGCCCGGCCAGCACCGGGGCGGCGAACGTCACGAACGAGAACACCCCGACGAGATATTCTATTGTGGACAGTGACAGGTGCAGCGCCGGGGCCAGCGCGGGCACGGCGACGCCGAGCATCACGTTGTCCATCGACACCAGTGCCCACGCGAGAAAGGCGAGCACGACCACGAAGGTCACGTAACCGGTGCTGCTGGCGCCGGCCGGCGGGGCGAGGTGTGCGGACCGGGGATGGGCAGAAGTCATGACGGTGCCTCCTTGCACGCGTCGCGGCGCACCCAGGGCAGGGCGGAACCCACCGGCGCGCAGGCCGGTGTCACGGTCCCAGGGGCGCTACCGGTGGGGGTGGGAGAGCACCGAGACGACGTTCTGCTCGCCGGCGCCCCGATGGTCGTCCATGAACTGGATCAACCGGTCTGCATCGCCGCGCCGCAGCGCGTCGATGAGCTTGTCGTGATCGTCCACGATGCGCACCCGGGCGGCGCGCTCGGTGCTGTAGACCAGCCGGTAGGGCGTGGTCTTGTCCCACAGCCGCGCCGTTTCGGCCACGATGTGGGTCAGGCCGGACAGCCGGAACATCCGGAAGTGGAAGTCCCGGTTGAGGTGCCTGAGCTCGCGGGAGGGGTTGTCGATCAGCTCGGCCATCCGCGCGTTGAGCTCGGTGAGCGCGGCCAGCTCGGACTCGGGCACCGACGTGATCCGCCGCAGCAGCTCGGTTTCGAGCAGCCGCCGCATCAGGTAGATCTGGCTCAGCTCGTCCGCCGACAGCCGCGCCACCACGAACCCGCCGCTGGGGGAGGGCTCGACGAGGCCCTCGGCTTCGAGGTTCTTCAGCGCTTCACGCACCGGGACCCGGCTGATGCCCAGCTGCTCGGCGATCGCCGCCTGCCGGATCGGCTGGCCGGGCAGCAGCACGCCGTCGTGCACCAGTTCCCGCAGCGCCAGCACGGCCCGTTCCGCGAGCGAGATCGCCCTTGCCTGAGCGGGTGTCTCGGGCATTCGGGCCTCCTCGCTCGCGGTGAATACAATCATGAATACGCTGTCGTATTCGACCCCGTCAAGCCCCTGACCGTGCTGCGTGGGTTGGGCGAAATGCGGTGAAGGTGACCTTTGACGCGGGCTTCAGCCGTGCGGGAAGCGATCCTGTTCCGCGGTCGGCGACGAGCGTCGCGGCGCTCTCGGTCGAGTGCGGCAGCCGAGGAGCCCGCACGCGGAAAGTCCGGTTCCTCGTGCGCAGCGACAATGACGTATTCCCGGCGAAAGACGCATCGGAAAAGAAAAGGACTGCCCTTTGCCGTGTTTGTCCGTGGCGTTCCGGCGGAACTGCGTGGTGTGCGCGCGGTCACGTTTGCCGGAGCGGGGGTTCGGGCCTACGCTGACCGAGGTTTTGACAGGCACCTCGTTAGGTGAGGCTTCTGTCCGGACACAGGCCACTGATCTGACGACGTCGAGAGACGCCCAAGGTTAGGACAGGTTTCCCCGGGCTAAGGGGTAATCCGAAGTGGCTTCTCGTCGGGAGACGGGACACGCCGGGCAGTGCCAAAGCTCTTACGAGAGGTGGGGTGCGCCGCCCGCGTTCGTCGTGGGTGGCCGTCCGTGCCATGTGTTCGGTGCCGGTGGTCGGCCGGCGCCCGTGGCCGGGTGGAGGTGAGGGCAGTGCCAGACAGTAGTCCGGGTCGAAGTCGACCCCGTTCCCGTTTTCCCGTTTCGCTGTCTTCGCTTTTTCCCGGCATCCGCTGAACCCTGGCCCGCAGCGCCGACACCCCGAGGGGGTGGCTTTGGCGTGCGCTCGCAACGCCCGGGAACCCGGTGCCCTGACCGGTCCCGTCCGGGGCCGTGAGAGGTGGTTTCCATGACCTCGGCCGTGAACCGTTCCGCCGTGCTGGACTCCGCGCACACCGGCGACATCAAGGGTGCCCTGGGCACCATCCGCTTCGACGACGACGGGCCCCGCCGGGGCCTGCCGGCCAAACTCAAGACGCTGCTCGCGATCGTCGGCCCGGGCCTGATCGTGATGGTCGGCGACAACGACGCCGGCGCGTTCGCCACCTACGGCCAGGCCGGCCAGGACTACGGCACCCACCTGCTGTGGACCTTGCTGCTCCTCGTCCCGGTGCTGTACGTGAACCAGGAAATGGTGCTGCGCCTCGGCGCGGTCACCGGCGTCGGGCACGCGCGGCTGATCCTGGAACGCTTCGGGAAGTTCTGGGGAGCCTTCAGCGTGCTCGACCTGTTCCTGCTCAACGCGCTGACGCTGGTGACCGAGTTCATCGGCGTCACGATGGCCGCGGGTTACCTCGGGCTGCCGAAGCTCCTGTCGGTCGTGCTGGCCGCCGGGGTGATCATCGCGGCGGCGTTCACCGGGTCGTTCCGCCGCTTCGAACGCACCGCGGTGCTCTTCTGCCTCGGTTCGCTGCTGCTGATCCCGATCTCCGTGGCCGCGCACCCGCCGATCGGCCGGCTGGTCCACGGTTTCGCCGTGCCCTCGCTGCCCGCCGGCTCGACCGGGATGGCGGCGCTGATGCTGCTGGTGATCGGCATCGTCGGCACCACCGTGGCGCCGTGGCAGCTGTTCTTCCAGCAGTCCTACGTGATCGACAAGCGCATCACCCCGCGGTTCCTGCGCTACGAGAAGGCCGATCTGTGGCTCGGCATCGTGATCGTGGTCGTCGGCGCCGCGGCGATCACGGGCCTCGGGGCGGCGGCGTTCGCCGGGACGAAGGACTTCGGGCACTTCACCGACAGCACCGGCATGGCGAAGGGCCTCGCCGCGTACGCGGGCAAGACCGTCGGGGCGCTGTTCGCCGTGGCGTTGCTGGACGCTTCGATCATCGGCGCGTTCGCGGTGTCGCTGTCCAGCGCCTACGCCTTGGGCGACGTGCTGGGCATCAAGCACTCCCTGCACCGCGGAGTCAAGCAGGCCAAGGGGTTCTACGCCGTCTACGCCGGGCTCATCGGCGTCGCCGCGACGATCGTGCTGATCCCCGGTTCCCCGCTGGGGCTGCTGACCGAAGGCGTGCAAACCCTCGCCGGCGTGCTGCTGCCCTCGGCGACGGTCTTCCTGTTGTTGCTGTGCAACGACCGGCAAGTGCTCGGCCCCTGGGTCAACGGCCGGGCCACCAACGTGTTCACCTCCGTCGTCGTGGGCCTCCTGGTGACCCTGTCGGTGGTGCTGACCGTCGCGGTGCTCTACCCCGGCGTCACGGCGGGGCAGATCCTGAAGATCGTCGCCGTCTGCGCGGGGGCGGGCGGGGCGGCGGGCGGCTACGGCCTGCTGCGCCGGCGTGCCCGCACGGCCGCCTCGCCCGTCGACCGGACCGGTCGTGAGCACTGGCGGATGCCGCCCCTCACCGAGCTGGCCCGGCCCGTGATGACGACCGGGGGCAAGATCGGGATGGGCGCCCTGCGCACCTATCTGGCCGTCGCGATGGTCCTCGTCATCGTGAAGATCGCGCAGGCCGTGCTCGCCGGCTGACCCGGCACGCTGCCGCCCGGTTCCGCGCGGGCGGCAGCGTGCTCCCGGCGAGTCCACAGTGGAATTCCGTGGCCGGCTTGTCCACCCGACAGGATTCCGCCGTGCGGGCGGAACCTCCCAAGGTCGGTTGACACGGGAACCGGAGCCTGACGAGCATGGAGTTCAGATCAGGGCTGACAACGTTGTCAAACGAACCAGCGGGAGCGACGTGACCCAGGTGAATCGCAGACGTTTCCTGTCCGGTGGAATCGCCGTCGCCGGTGGTGGTGTTCTCGGCGCGCTCGGGCTGTCCGGCGTGGCGGGCGCGGCGCCCGGCACCGCGCCCGCCAGTGCCGCGGGCGGCCACCCCCTGCGCCTCGACGGCGACGAGATCACGAGCGGCTGGACCTTCACCGCGGCCGACGCCACGACGGCACCCGCGGACCGGCTGGCGAGCGCGCAGTCCGTCGCCGGCCTGAAGCCGGCCGTCGTGCCGGGGACACCGCTCACGAGCATGATCGCCAACGGCGAGTACCCCGATCCGCTCTACGGCCACATCGTGACCGACACGGTCCCGGACACCCTCAAGGACACCGGCTACTGGTACCGCGTCGCGTTCCCCGTGCCGCGGCTGATCCCGGGCCAGCGGTTCTGGCTGCGGTTCGAGGGCATCAACTACCTCGGGACCATCTGGCTCGACGGCACCGAAGTGGGCACCATCGAAGGTGCGTTCAAACGGGGCGTCTTCGACGTCACGGACATCGTCGCGAAAGCGGACGGCACGGCTCATCTCGCGGTGCTGGTCGGCAAGCTGGATTACGCCGAACAACCGTCGTTGCCGAGCTACGCCAGCGGGGTGACCCGTGGCGGGCGCAACGGCGGCAAGACGGGCATCACCTTGAAGAACGGGCCGACGTTCTTCTGCACGGCGGGCTGGGACTGGCTGCCCACCATCCCCGACCGGGACCTCGGCATCTGGCAGCCGGTCACCTGGTCCACCACCGGTCCGGTCCGGTTGACCGACGTGCACGTCGACCCCGTGATGTCGGCCGATCTGCGCACGGCCGACATCACGGTCGGCCTCACCCTCGACAGCGCGTTCGACAAGCCGAAATCCTTGGTGGTGAAGGGATCCCTCGACGGTCACGACTTCGCGCGGACCGTCACCGTGCCCGCGGGCGCGTCCTCGCTCACACTCACGTCGAAAGACCTCGCCGCTCTGCGGCTGAACCGCCCGAAGCTCTGGTGGCCCAACGGGTACGGCGACCCCTACCGCTACCGGCTGACGATCGGCGTCGAAGCCGGCGGCCAGGTGCACGACGAGCGGACGGTGGACTTCGGTGTCCGGCGGATCGAATACACCCGGCCGATCCAGTCACCGTCCGGCTCGCCGGTCGACTGCCTGGCGGTCACGGTCAACAACCAGCCGATCCTGGTGATGGGCGGCAACTGGGGCCTGGACGAAGCGCTCAAGCGCATCCCGCGGGTCCGGCTGCGCGAACAGGTGCGGCTGCACCGCGACGCCAACCTGAACCTGATCCGCAACTGGAACGGCCAGAGCAGCACCGAAGACTTCTTCGACGCGTGCGACGAGTACGGCATCCTCGTCTGGCAGGACTTCTTCTGCTCGACCGAAGGCCCGCCGCCGGAAAACGTCGCGCGCGACCTGGCCAACATCCGCGACTGCATCGTGCGGTTCCGCAACCACCCGTCGGTCCTGCTCTGGTGCGGCGGCAACGAGGGCCCGCCGCCGCAGCCGCTGATCGACGGCTTGGACGCGCTGGTCGCGGAGCTGGACCCCCAGCGGGCTGCGCTGACCAGTTCGGCCGGCGACACCGGCAAGGACCCGATCGGCGGGTACAGCTCGGGCGGGCCGTACCACTGGGTCACCCCGAGCACCCACTTCTCCCTCAACGACGGCACGCACTGGCCGCCGTTCCACAACGAGGTCGGCTCGTACTCGATCCCGACGCTGGAGTTCATCAGGAAGATGCTCCCCGAGGCGTCGTGGGAGCACCCGGACGATTCCTGGGCCGACCGCGACGTCAACGGCAACGGGGGCAACGGCGGCGGCGCGGGGTACCTCCAGCTCACCGCCCAGCGCTACGGCGAACTGCGCAACCTCCCGGACTTCGCCCGCAAGTCCCAGCTGATGAACTACGAGTGCATCAAGGCGATCTACGAGGCGCACACCGCGAACATGGGCAGTGCCGCACCGGGCAAGCCGTACCCGCGCACCGGCGTCATCATGTGGATGACCAATCCCGCGCAGCCCAGCTTCGTCTGGCAGATGTACAGCCACGACCTCGAGGCGCATTCGTCGTTCTACGCGGTCCAGCACGCGTGCCGGCGGGTGAACGTGATCCTCAACAGCCAGACCCTTGACGTGGTGGTGGCCAACCACACCGGCGCGGCGGTGCGGGGTGCCGTCGCCGTCACGCTGTACGACTTGAACGGGACCGAGTTCGCCGGCGCTTCCTTGCCCGTCGGCGGGGCGGCCGCCGCCGACCACACCGTGATCGGCAGCATCGCCGGGCAGCTGACCGGCGCGCCCTCCGACGTAGCTTTCGTGCGGCTCTCGTTCAAGGACGCACACGGCGCGGAACTGGTCCGCAACTTCTACTGGGTCGAGAACCCCGCGCGGGCAGCGGGATTCGTCAGCCTCGACGACGCGCCCGCGGCCGCCGTTTCCGTCGTGGCCACCACTGAGCACGGGCGCGACGGCCTCGAGCTGACGGTGGACGTCGAGAACACCGGGCCGGCCGTGGCGCTGATGCTGCACCTGCAGGTCTACGACACCCGCACCGGCGACCGCGTCCTGCCGGCCACGTTCAGCGACAACTACCTCAACCTGGCGGGCGGCGAGTCGGCCACGACCCGCGTCCAGCTGACCGGCGACCAGACCCGGCACCGCGACCTCGGCGTCCGCATCGACGGCTGGAAGATCGACCAGCACGCCTCCCGCTTGAAGGGACACGGGCTGGTGGTGACGTTCAACCAGGCGGCGCTGTCCACCCATCCGGCGACGAACACCTTCGGCCGGTAACCGGAACACGCGGGAATGGCCGGCCTCGGCCGGCCATTCCTGTGATCCGGGGTCCAGCCCGTTCGGGCTCGGGCCGGCTAGATGTCGAGGTGGGAATCGACGTCGTCGCCGCGGAGTTCGACGTTCGCGCCGACCGACTTCATCAGGCGCTGCGCCGCCTTGTTGTCCGTGGAGGTCGACGCGACGTACCGGCCGCCGTTGCCTTCGCGGGCCGCGTCGATCAGGGTTTCGGTGACCCACCTGCCGATGCCGCGGCCCCGGGCCCAGCGGGCGACCCAGACCCTGGCCTCGATCTCGACCGACTTGCCGCGGTGGACCGGGTGCAGCCGCGCGGCGCCGACGATGGTGCCGCCGACCTGGATGGTCCAGGCGGTCTCGGTCGCCGTGTCGGGGTTGAGCGAGCGCCGTCGGTGGAACTGCAGGAACGCTTCGCGCCGTTCGGGTGTCCAGCCCGGTGGGCCGTCCACCTCCGGCATGACGTCGATGGGGTCGGCGCCCTTGACCGCCACTTCGAGCAGGCGCGGCAAAGCCTGCTCGTCCAGGGGGGCCAGGACGATCTCGGAATCGGAGCCTCCGGTCACCCGGGAATCTTGCCATGCCGAGCCGCCGGACGCGAAGGCCAGGGCGCCGAGAGGCGGATGTTTTTCCGGCCGCGGGTCTCCGACCTGCACCGCGAGCCCGCGGCCGGGCTCGTGACAGCCGGAGCCGGAGGTCTTCCCGGCGCTCACGGACGGCGCCTGGGCCGGCGCAGGTGCCGGCGGTCGGCGGTCTGGGCCACCGCCGCGGAGGCCACGATCGCGGCCGCGCCGGCCACCCAGAGCGCGGGAAGCCAGATCCGCACGGAGGCGATGTCCGGGTGCAGCCGGACGAAGGCGAGCATGACCAGAGCCAGCGGCAGGGTGGTGGCCAAGACGCTGATCCGGCTGTACCCGAACCGGATGAACAGCGGGAACTGGATCGCGACGTTGAGGGCGAACAACGCCCAGGAGGCACTCAGCATCGTCAGGAGAGTGCGGCCGTCCAACGGCGCAGCTTGGACCCGCGAGAGCAGCAGAGCCAGTGCCGTTCCAGCGGAGGCGGTGCCGAGGAAAGTCGCCAGGGCCCAGGCGTAGTGCCCGTACAGCACCGTCCGGCGGGGCAGCGGCAGGACGGCGTACAGGGTCTCCAGGCCCGCCTTGTCGGCGACGGTGAACGGATACGCGGCTACCTGCGACGTGACCAGCAGGACGAGCGCCGGCACGAGCACGTGGGGACTCTTGACGTCGATCAGCACCACCAGTCCGAACAGCAGGAGGCCCTGGTTGCGGTACGGCGCGACGGTGCGCAGGTCCAGCAGGGCCATGCGCGCGATGCCGGTCATGCCGGCTCCCGCGTGGGCATCGGAGAGCCGGGTTCGCACCGGTGGGGGCCGGATCCGGTGGCAGGGCCCGGATCCTGCGGCGGCCGCGGCGCGCGGGCTCCGATGTGGACGGCGATCTCCTCGAGGGTCGGAGCCTCGACGAGGACGTCTCCGTCGAGCAGATCGGCTTCCTCGGTGCGGACGAGAGCCTGCGCTCCGGCCGGCGTCCGCCGGACCCCGATCAGCTCGACGCCGACGGGGTCGCTGAGGTCGTCCGGGCCGCCGCGCACCACCCGGTAGGCGTCCAGGAGTTCGTCCTTGGTGCCGGTCCGGACGATGCGGCCGTCGTGGATCAGCGTCACGTAGTCGCCGATGCGGTCCAGGTCGGAGGTGATGTGCGTGGAGAACAGCACGCTGTGTCCCTCGTCGACGAGGAAGTCCCCGATGATGCCGATCAGCTCTTCGCGGGCGACGGGGTCCAGACCGCTGGTCGGCTCGTCGAAGACGAGCAGCCGGGCCTGGTGCGAGAGCGCGACGGCGATCATGAGCTTCATCGCCATGCCCCGGGACAGGTCTTTGACCTTGGCCCGCGGATCCAGGCCGAAGTCGTCGAGCAGGCGGCGGTAGCGCCCGGCGTCCCAGCGGTCGTAGAAGGGACGCAGCGTCCGTTCGACCTCGGCCAGCCGCCAGTCGCGCACGAGATAGGTGTGGTCGAGCACCACCCCGACGTCCTGGCGCAGGGCGACCGGTCCGGGCACCGGGTGGCCGAGCAGTTCGATCTCGCCCGCGTCGATCCCGCGCATGCCGAGCAGGCAGCGGATCGTCGTCGTCTTGCCCGCGCCGTTGGCGCCGATGAAGCCCATGACGTAGCCCGTCGGCAGGCTGAAGCTGACATCGCGCAACGCGAAGTTGTCGCCCACCGCGGTGCTCACGCCGCGCAGGGCGAACGCGAGGTCGTCACTCACTGGCAGTCCCTCCGGATTCCGGCCGTGCTCCTGTTTTCCGGCCCTGCTAACGGTTTGCGTCCTGGCTCTCGGCCTCGAGAAGCCCGTCCAGGATCCCGATGACGTCGGCGCGCCGCAGGCCGGCCCGGTGGGCGGCGTCCAGTGCGGTCTGCAGTCCGTCTTCCACCTGGCGCAGCAGCTGCTCCCGGACGAGCTCCGAGTCCAGCGGCAAGACGTAGGCGCCCTTGCCGGGGACCGTGGCGATGAAGCCCTCGGCGGCCAGCTCGGTGTAGGCGCGGGTGGTGGTGATGACGCTGATCCGGAGATCACGCGCGAGGGCGCGGACCGAGGGCAGCACACTGCCCTCGGCGAGCTCGCCCGTGAGGATGGCCGTGCCCACCTGCTCCTTGATCTGGTGGTACAGCGGCACTCCGGCGCTGTTGGACAACACCACCCGCACGACGGACCTCCCGCTCACCGGCTCCTTGCTGACTGTACATGAACACTATATACAGACAGGACGGTGGTGCGGCAAGCGGAATCTCGACTCTGATCGGGCGGGTGCGGCGGGTAAGCCCGGCGCCGGCTCAGCGCTCGTGTCCCCAGTAGACGGTCTTGGACCACGTTTAGAAGTCGACCGCGGCCGGGCCCTGTTCGCGGAACGTGGCCGACGACGAGTCCTTCACGCCGCCGAAGGGCACGTTGAGGTCGAGGCCCGTGGTGGGGCGGTTGACCTTCACGACGCCGGCTTCGGCGTGCGCGGCGAAGTGGTGCGCCAGCGCGAGATCGCGAGTGCACAGGCCCGCAGTGAGGCCATACGGGGAGTCGTTCACCAGCGCGAGCCCCTCGTCGTAGTCGGCGGCCGGGAGGACCGCGACGACCGGGCCGAACACCTCGCGGCGCGCGACGTCGTGGTCGTGGGCGACGCCGGTGAGCACGGTGGCGGGCAGGAACGGCCCGTCGGCCCGCCCGCCCGTCGCGACCGACGCACCCTGTTCGCGCGCCCGCTCGACGGCGGCCAGGTCCGTGGCCAGTTGGTCCGAGCTCACCACCGGACCCATCGTGGTGCCCGCGGCGAGACCGTCGCCGGGGGAGAAGCGGGCGGCTTCCTTGACGAGGGCCTCGGTGAACGCCTCGCGGACGCCCGGTGTGCAGTAGACGCGCGAGGTCGCCGTGCACGCCTGCCCGGTGAGGCCGAACGCGCCCGCCGCGACGATGCGCGCCGCGGCGGCCGGGTCGGCGTCGTCGAGCACGAGGCAGGCGTTCTTACCGCCCATTTCGAGCTGCACGCGGGCCCGCCGCGCGGACAGGACCTGGTGCAGCCGCAGCCCGACCTCGGTCGACCCGGTGAACGAGAGCGCCCGCACCCGCTCGTCGGCGGCGAGCGCGGCACCGACCACGGAACCCTCGCCGTGCACGACGTTGAGCACGCCCGCGGGCAGGCCCGCGGCTACCAGCGCGGCAGCGAGGTGCGTCGCCGACGCCGGGGTCAGCTCGGCCGGCTTGAGCACGACGGTGTTGCCGCTGACCAGCGCCGGCGCGAGCTTCCACGCGGGGATGGCGATCGGGAAGTTCCACGGCGTGATGAGCCCGGCCACGCCGAGCGGTTCGGGCCGGGTGACCACGCTCGTGTCCGGGGTGCCGCTCGGGAAGGACTCGCCCGTGCGCTGCCAGCCGTGCGCGCCGAAGTAGCGCAGCACGTCGATGGCCCGGCGCACCTCGCCGCGCGCCTCGGCCAGCGTCTTGCCCTCCTCCTGGACGAGATCGGTGGCCACTTCCTCGTGGCGGGAGCGCAGCACGTCGGCGGCGTCGAGGAGGATCGCGCCGCGGGCCGGTGCCGGTGTGGCCGCCCAGGCGCGCCGCGCGTCGTCGGCCGCCGCCAGCGCGCGATCCACAGTGGACTCGTCACCGGCCGGGGCGCGCACCGCGATCTCGCCGGGACGGGCCGGGTTGTGCCGTTCCCGTTCGGGCTCGCCCGTCCACCGGCCGCCGATCAGGTGCTTCGCAGTCGTCGTCATGCCGCTCCTTCGCGGTTGTTCAGAGAGCCGGGACCAGGCCGCCGTCGCAGCGGAGTGCGGTGCCGGTGACGTAGGAAGCGGGTGCGCCGCACAGAAATGCGGCCGCCGCACCGAATTCCGCCGGATCGCCGTAGCGGCCCGCGGGGATGGCCGCCCGTGCCGCTCGCCGCACAGCCTCGACGTCCCGGCCGCTGCGCTCGGCGTTGGCGGCGTCCAGCGCCGCGACCCGGTCGGTCGCGATCCGGCCGGGCAACAGCAGATTCACCGTCACCCCGTCAGCGGCGACCTCCCCGGCGAGGGTCTTGAGGTACCCGGCGAGCGCGGCGCGGCCGAGGTTGGACAACACGAGGTTCGGAATCGGCGCGGCGACGCCGCTCGAGCCGATCGCGAGAATCCGGCCCCAGCCGCGCTCGCGCATCGCGGGCAGCAGCCGTGCCACCAGCCGCACGTGCGGGTGCACCAGTGAAGCGACGGCCGAGTCCACGTCCGCCACCGTGGTGCCGGTCGCGGAACCAGGCTTCGGGCCGGGCCCGTTCAGGACCAGTACGTCGATCGGACCGAACCCGGCCGTCGCCGCGTCGGCGAGCCGGTCCGGCCCGTCCTCGGTGGTCAGGTCGGCCTCGAGCCCGATCGCGCCGGGCAGCTGGGCGGCGATGGCCCGCGCCCGTGAGCCCCGCCGTCCGCTCACCGCCACGCGGGCGCCTTCCGCGGCCAGCGCCCGCGCGACCGCCTCGCCGAGCCCACCGGTCGACGCGCACACCAGCGCGGACCGCCCGGTCAGTCCCAGGTCCATCACGCCACCCCGGTCAGCGTCGCGACCGCGTTCACGTGCCGGTTCAGCTGTTCACGCAGCACTTCCGGCAGCGACGCGGCGGGCGGGCGCACCCCCGCCTCCGCGATGAAGCCCCGCCGGCGCAGGCATTCCTTGCGGATCGCCAGCGCCACCTTCGCCTGCTGCTCGAAGTTCACCAGCGGCAGGTACGGCAGGAACGCCTCGCGCGCCGCGGAAAAGCCGCCCGTCCGCCACGCTTCGACGCACGCGAGCAGGCCCTCGGGGAAGGAGAACCCGGTCATCGCGCCCGCCGCGCCCGCGGCCAGCTCGTCGAGGAGCCCGAGTCCGCCGAGCCCGCCGAACACCGGCACGTCGAGGGCTTCGGTGAGCGTCGCGATCGCCGTGGTCGTCGGTGGCGCCTCGGCTTTCACCGCGACCACGCCCGGCGTCGCGGACAGAGCGGCGGCGAGGGCGGACGGTCCGATGTGGACACCGGAGACCAGCGGGTAGTCCTGCACGACCAGCCCGGCGCCGGTGGCCTCGTGCACGGCACCGAGGTGTCGCGAAAGGACGTGCGGGTCCCCGGAGTTGACCTGCACCATCGCCCCGGCCAGCCGCGGCCCGGCGAGCTCGGCCGCCAGCGCGACCTCCTCGATCACCGGCGCGGTCGACAGTCCGGTCGCGCCGACCACCAGCGGCAGGTCGACGCTGTCGAGCACCGTCTCCAGCACCGCGCGGCGTTCGGCGGTGTCGAGCCGGGCGGCTTCGCCGAACACCCCGAGCACGGTGAGGCCCGCGACCCCGAGCCCCGCGTAGTGCTCGACGAGCCGCGCCAGGCCCGGTTCGTCGACCGCGAAGGCCGAGCCCGTGAACGGCGTGGCCACGACCCCCCAGACACCCGCTGCCAGCACCGGCTTCCCGTCCTTCACCGGCCCGGCCAGACGGGCGGGCGCTTCTCCTGGAAGGCCCGCACGCCTTCCGCGCTGTCCTCGCTGTCGAGCGCCGCCATCAGCGCGGGCAGCCGGGCCGCCCACGCCTCCCGCGCGCTCAGCTGCGCCGTCCGCTGCACGATCTGCTTGATCGCCCGCAGCGACGTCGGCGCGCACGCCAGGACGTCCTCGACCCACCGGTCCACGACCGCGTCCAGCTCCGAAGCGGGCGCGACCTCGTTGACCAGGCCCATCCGGTGCAGCTCGGCCGCGCCGGCCCGGCGGCCGGTGAGCAGCAGGCCCATCGCCTGCGTGTGCGGGAGCCGGCGCACGAGCTGCGCGACGCCGCCGCCGAGCGGGAGCCGGCCGACCCGCGGTTCGGTGAGCCCGAACTGCGCGTGCTCCGCCGCGACGACGATGTCGCACCCGAGCACCATTTCCATGCCACCGCCGAGCGCGTAGCCGTTGACCCGCGCGATCACGGGCACGTCCAGCGTCGTGCGCAGGCAGAGCCCGCCGAACCCGGTTTCCGGTTCGCCGGCCCAGAACTGCAGCCCGGTCTTCTCGATCGCGTTCGCCGACATGTCCGCACCGACGCAGAACGCCCGGTCGCCGGCCCCGGTCAGCACGACGACCCGCACCGCGGGGTCGGCCTCGATCGCGTCCCAGATCTCGCCCAGCCGCCGCTGCGTGTCCGGCGCGACGGCGTTGAGCACCTGCGGCCGGTCGATCGTCACCCGGGCGACGTGTTCGTCCACTTCGAACCGCACGTCGTCGCTCATCGCAGCACCCCCGCGGCCTTGAGCGCCTCGATGCGCTCCGCGTCGTAACCGTGTTCGGCCAGCACTTCCTCGTTGTGCTCGCCCAGCCGCGGCGGGACCCGCCGCACCTGCGCGGGCGTGTCGGACAGCCGGATCGGCGCGGCGAGCGCCCGCACGCGCCCGGCCGTCGGGTGCTGCATCTCGAGCACCATCCGGTTCACGGCGGTCTGCTCGTCCTCCAGCGCTTCCGCGAGGCTGCGCACCGGCGCGCAGAGGATGTCCTGTTCCTCCAGCCGTTTCACCCAGTACTCGGTGGTGTTGCCGCCGAACCGTTCCCGGAAGATGGTCTGCAGTTCGGGTTTGTGCTCGAACTGCAACGCAGGCGTCGCGTACTCCGGCCGCGTCGAGAGGTCCTCGGGCAGTTCGAGTGCGGTGCTGATGTCGCGCAGCGGATTTTCCTTGAAGGCGCCGACCATGCACACCGCGCCGTCCGCCGTCGGGAACACGCCGGACAGCGGCATCGCCGCCCAGTTCACCTCCCGGCCGCGGTTGAGCTGCATGCAGGCTTCCTGCATCTGCATGTGCAGCATCGAGTCGTACATCGTCACTTCGACCTTCTGGCCTTCGCCGGTGCGATCGCGGGTGAGCAACGCGAGCAGTACGCCCTGCATCAGGTGCATCCCGGTGGTGTAGTCGCACAACGTCGTCGGGTACACCGACAGCGGCACGTCGTCGGACGCGCGCCGCCACATCACACCGGAGTAGGCCTGCGCGATCACGTCCTGCCCGCCCTTGTGCCGGTACGGGCCCTCCTCGCCGAAACCGGTGCCCGACGCCCAGATCAGGCGCGGGTTGCGGCGCCGGCACTCCTCGTAGCCGAACCCGATCCGCTCCATGACGCCGGAGCGGAAGTTGCTCACCACCACGTCCGCTTCGGCGATCAGGTCGCCGACGACCTGCTTGCCCTCCGCGGTGCGCGTGTCGATCGAGACGCTGCGCTTGTTCCGGTTGATCGACAGGAAGATCGGGTTGTCGGGGCCGTCCGGGTCCGGAATGGACGATCGTGACAGGTCGCCCGCGCCCGGCCGTTCGATCTTGACGACGTCGGCACCGTAGTCGCCGAGCAGCTGGGTGCAGCTGGGGCCCAGGTAGACCTGGGTGAAGTCGACGACGGTGATCCCGTCGAGCGGCAGCGGGGCGGGCATCACGCGACCTCCAGTTCCACGGTGGCGTTCGGGGCGGGTTTGTCGCCGGGATCGGCACCCTGCTCGTGCATCCCGGCCTGGATCAGCGCCGGCTCGACCTCGCGCACGGTCACTCCCCGGTCCACCGCGATCCCGGCGGCGATCCCCGCGGCCTGGCCCATCGCCATGCACGGCGGGATCTCGCGGGAGATCCGCTGGGCGTCGGGGGTGGCCGAGTAGTGCCGTCCGGCGACGAGCAGCTGGTCGACGCCGCGGGGGAGCAGAGCCCGGTAGGGGGTGTAGTAGTCGCGGCCGCGGGCGACCGAATCGGTGAAGTGCCTGCGGTCGTTGATGTCGTCCTTCGTGACGACGTACTCGCCGCGCAGCAGCCGGGTCTGGCGCACCCCCATCTGCTCGGCGACGTCGAGCAGGTAGCAGCGCTCAAAGCCGGGCAGTTCGGCCCGCACGTGCTCGATCACCGCGGAAATCCGTTCCCGCGCGTCGAATTCGGCGGCGGTGAGCGATTCCGGGTCGGCGCCGTCGTAACCGGTGAGGTGCGGGCAGTTGCACCACACGACGCCGGGCACGGGCGTCTTGAGCCACCACAGCTCCCAGGCGCCGCCGAGCATCCGCTTGACCTTGCGGTTGATCGCCCGCGCCGCACGGGGATCCTCCTGCTCGAACCGCTGCGCCGCTTCGGTGTCCACGCCGCCGAGGCGGAACACGAGCGTCACCAGGTAGCTGTCGTGGGTGAAAGAGGCGCCGGCGCGCGACGCGACGTCGATGTCCCCGGTCGTGTCGATCACGACGTCGCCGAGCACCGCCTGCGGACCCGATTTCGTCTCGCACACCACGCCGCGCAGCCGGCCGTCCTCGACCACCGGACGGGAGAACCAGCTGTGCAGCCGCAGGTGCACGCCCGACTCGCGGACCAGGTCGTTCGACACGCGCTTCCAGCCGTCCGGATCGAACGCGACGGCGTAGCAGATGGGTTTCGGGCTCGCGTGCGAGTGGAAGTCGAACGCACCCCAGCGGGCCCACCGGCGCCACATCTCGGGAGACGAGATCCGGTCCGGCTCCGGCGGGTACACGGCGAGCCCGATCCGGTGCAGCCGGTCGACGTACTCGGCGACGATGCCGCGGACGGACACCTCGCTTCCGTTGCACATGTCGTCCAGCACCAGCACCATGCCGCCCGAGGCGAGGCCGCCGAGCGCCGCGTAGCGCTCCAGCAGGGTCACCGACGCTCCGGTGCGGGCGGCGGCGACCGCGGCGCTCACCCCGGCTGGTCCACCGCCGACCACCACGACGTCGCTGCGCCGCACCACGGGTGCGTCGAGCTCGGGCAGGGACACCACGGGGTTCATCGGTTCTCCTCACTCGCCGGCGTAGATTCCGGTGCGGCGCACAGCCGCGAGATAGAGCGCCACGCTGATCAGGCACAGCGCGGCGGTGTAGGCGGGGAACATCCAGCCCGAGCCGTAACGGCCGAGCCACACGAGCAGGTACGACGCGGTGCCGCCGAACAGCGCGACCCCGATGCCGTACCCGAGCCCGACGCCGGTCGCCCGGCACGGCGCGGGCAGCAGCGACGTGCTGACCACGTTGTAGAGCGTCATGTTCAGCACCAGCACGAGACCGCCGCCGAGCAGCACCGCGCTGAACCCGCCGAGTCCCGGCCCCGCGTAGAGCAGCATCAGGAAGACCGCGGGCACGGCCAGCAGCCGCGTGACGGTGAACGTGCGGGACAGCTTCGTGCGGTCGGCCAGCACGCCGGTGAGCACGGAACCGACGACGAGGACCACCCCGAGCAGGGAGGTGATCGCGAAGACCGCGGTCGCGTTCTCCTTGTAGGTACTGCGCGCGAGGGTCGGCAGGCCCACGTTCCACGCGTAGTTGTAGGCCTGCACGGCTCCGACGACGAAGATCATCGCGAGCAGGGCCAGCCAGTGCTTGCCGATCCCGCGCCACACCTCGCGGTTGCTCTGCGCGGGCGGCTGCCCCGTCGACGCGTGCAGGCTCTCCGGCAGCTGCCGTCGCATGTAGACGATCACGATCCCCAGCACCGCACCGAAAGCCATCGGCACGCGCCAGCCCCACGACTGCATCGCGGCGCTGCCGACCGCGGCGCTGGTGGCGAAACTGATCAGGGAGGCGCCCAGGATGCCGAAGTTCACGAACAGGCTCATCACCCCGGCCGCGCGGCCTTCGCGGCCCTTCGCGGTGAGTTCGACGGCGTACGCCGTGGCGAGCGGTCCTTCGACGCCGGTGGAGACGCCTTGCACGATGCGGCAGATCAGCAGGATCACCGCCGCCCCCACGCCGAGGGTGGAGTAGCCGGGGACGACGGCGATGACCAGCGTCGCCAGCGCCATGGCGGCGACCGAGCCGAGCATCACGCGGCGGCGGCCGAACCGGTCGGCGACGAGGCCGAGGAGCACGCCGCCGAGCGGCCGGAACGCGAAGCCGACCGCGAACACCGCGAGCGCGCTGAGCGTCGCGGCGACCGGGTCGTGGCCGGGGAAGAACTCCGGCCCGATGAACGCGGACAGGAGACCGAAGATCTGCCAGTCGTACCACTCGAGGGTGCCGCCGAGGCCGAGTGCGACCAGCGGTCTGCGGGCGGTGAACGAGCCGGTCTGCCGGTCGGGTCGGGTGGACGTGGACGCCATGGTTTCCGCCTTAGGGGAAAGCGGTCGGCAAGAGTGTCTGCCACGAGGGCAGGGCGGGGAAAGCCGGACCGGCGTGGGCGCGGGCCGACCGCGCGACGGGCGCAGTGGCCCGTCGCGTGCTCAGGGAGTGGTGGTCACCAGGTGGGCGGGGTGATCACCCAGACGGCGACGCACGTTTCGCCGCCGGAGTTCACGTACCAGTGCGGGATGGTGGACGCGTACCGGATGGAGTCGCCGGCTTCGAGGTGGTGCCGGACGCCGTCGAGGTACACGTCTTTCGCGCCGGAGAGGATGAGGCCGAATTCCTCACCGTTGTGCCGGTAGGGCGTGTCGCTGCTGTCGTACCCGGGCGGCGTTTCCACCCAGGTGGCCTCGAGGGCGCCGTTGAGATCGGGGGTGAGGAGTTCGTAGAGACCGCCGTCGTCCTCGGCCAGGCCGTGCCCGTCGATGCGGCGCCGTTCGTGCTTGCGCACCACGGGCTCCCGGTGCCCGTCGTCCTCGATCAGCTGGGCGATCGAAATGCCCAGCCCGTGCGCGATCTGCACCAGCGTGGAGAACGACGGATTCGCCTTCCCCCGCTCGACCTGGCTCACGATGCCGGTCGAGACGCCCGACAGGTCGCCGAGCCGCTCGACGGTCAGGCCGCGGTCCTTGCGCAGGGCGCGGATCTTCCCGCCGATGACGTGCAGCATCGACGCGCCGGGCAACCCGTTCGCCTCGTCCGCTGCCGCCATGGCCGCCGCCCCCGTCCTTCACTGGATCGCTGGTGGAGTTCAGCATAGTGAAGGCCTTCACTGAGTCAAGGGTCGTCTTCATCTTTGTGAAGACGGGCACCGTCGACGGGACGGCGACACACCACGGTCTCTGCCCCGATTCCGTGCCGGACCCGGCCAGGATCGCCCCCATGGCGTACCTGCAGCTCACGGCGATCCTGGTCGACGACTACGACGAGGCGATCGCGTTCTTCACCCACGCACTGGGTTTCGAACTGGCCGAGGACTCACCGTCGCTCACCAACGACGGGCGGCCCAAGCGGTGGGTGGTCGTCCGCCCGCCGGGTGGCGAGACCGGGATCCTCCTGGCGCGCGCCGACGGTGACCACCAAGCCGGCGCGGTCGGCGACCAGCACGCCGGTCGTGTCGGCTTCTTCCTCCGCGTGGACGATTTCGAGGAGAGCCACCGGCGGATGCGGGCCGCCGGCGTCGAGTTCGTCACCGAGCCCCGGGTGGAACCGTACGGTCAGGTCGTGGTTTTCCGGGACATCGCAGGCAACCGGTGGGATCTGCTCGGCCCGCCCCGGTCGTGACGGTCAGCGCAGCTGGGCGGCGATCCGCTCCAGGCCCCGCTTGATCAGCTGCCCGTACTCGTCGTCGCCCAGCGCGCCGATCCCGGCTCGCGCGCGGCGGAGGTGGTCACGAGCCCGGTCGAGGTCGCCGAGCTTGCGGTGGCACTCGCTCAGGTTCAGGTGCAGCGACGGGTACAAGGCGGCCACCGGAAGCGGCACCCCGGCCTCCGCCATTCGCGCGTCGGTCAGCAGTTCGGCGGCCGCGAGTGCTCGCTCGTCCCAGACCAGCTCCTGGCGCGCGTCGTCTTGCACGTCGGCCATCGCGTGCGCGAGCGTGCACCGGTGCAGGGGCTCGCCGTGCTCGCCGCCGATCCCGGCCCAGATCTCCGCGAACTCCAGGCGAGCGGCTTCGCGTTCGCCCGCGTGCGCGCGGTGCACCGCCGCGCCGATCCGGCTGAGCGTCGGGTCCGTGATCATCGCGGGCTCCTTCCTCCCGCTCCAGCTTGCCCGGAGACCGCGGCGTGGTCCACAGTGGATCTTGCCGGTTCGCCGAACCCGTTGCAGGCAGCCGTACCGGGTGACCGCCAGCCAGCAGGTACGGTCGGTACCGGCTGGCCGGTACCCGGGTATTCCGGCCAGCAACGGGCGCGCAACGGCCGCTGGCGGCAATGTGCGCGAGCGCCGGCGATGCGATTCTGTCTGCATGGCATCGATTCACGAGCAGTCTCCTCGGGACCCCGACCCCGAGGACCTCACCACGGTCACCGGGCGCACCGGTACGCAGTACCCGTGCCCGGACCTGGCTGCTGTCGACCAGCACATCGCGCAGCTGCGCCAGCAGATCGAGGACACCCCGTCGTGCCGGCGCGATCTCGCGCGCGAGCTCTGGGCCGACATCGACCTCCTGCTGGACCGCCGGATGTGGCTGGAGCTGACGACGCTGACCGCGGCGAGCTGACCGCTCGGCAGACCCGCCCGGCGGCCGACGGTGTCCCCGTCGGTCGTCGGGTGCACCACGTCCGCGCTGTCGTGCCGGCGCGGCACGGACCTGAACACACGAGCGTCCGCGGGCCGGGTTCTGTCGGTGGGCGCGGGTAGCGTTCCGGGTCGTGGACGCACGGGAGCGGATTCAGGAACTCGCCGATCAGGTCGTGGTGCTGCGCGACGCCTACTACCGCGGTTCGCCGGTGGTGGCGGACGCGGAGTACGACGCGGTCGAGGACGAGTTGCGCGGGTTGATCGAGGCGAACCCCGAGCTGGCGCCCGACCCGAATCCGCTGGAGCAGGTGGGTGCGCCGGCGGTGCTGCACGCGCCGATCCGGCACTCGCGGCCCATGCTGTCGCTGGAGAAGGCGACGCGGCCCGAGCAGGTCGCGGCGTTCTTCGACCGTTTTCCGGGCCAGCCGGTGGTGGTGATGCCGAAGCTGGACGGGCTGTCGCTGGCCCTGGTCTACGAGCAGGGGCGGCTGGCGCGTGCGATCACCCGCGGCGACGGGACGACCGGCGACGACGTGACCGTGCTGGTGCGGGCGCTGACCGACGGGATTCCGGACCGGGTCGGTGCGCCGGGGCGGGTCGAGGTGCGGGGTGAGGCGGTGATGCTGCGTTCGACGTTCGCGGCCTACAACACCGCGCACCCGGACAAGCCGCTGATCAATCCGCGCAACGCCGCGGCGGGCACGTTGCGGGCGAAGGATCCGGCCACCGTCGCCGAGCGGCGGCTGCGGTTCTTCGCGTTCGACTTGGACACCGGCCCCGAGGGTGCGGATCCCGACCTGGAGCGCGGGCTGCGGGCGCTCGGGTTCACCGCGGCCGACATGCGGCGCTGCGCCGACGCCGGCGCCGCCCAGACGGTGATCACCACCATCGAGCACCAGCGCAACGACCTCGACTACGACCTGGACGGCGCCGTGCTGCGCCTGGCCGACCGCGATGCCTACGCCGCCGCCGGCACCCGCTCGAGCTCACCGCGCGGGGCGCTGGCGTTCAAGTTCGCCGCCGAGGAGAAGACCACCGTGCTGGCCGATGTTGTCTGGGACGTCGGCAAGACGGGCAAGATCGCCCCGGTCGCCTGGCTGGAGCCGGTGTTCGTGGGCGGGACCACGGTCACGCGCGCGACGTTGGCCAACCAGGAGGTGATCCGCGCCCGCGGCATCAAGATCGGCGACACCGTGCTGGTGCGGCGCGCCGGTGATGTGATCCCGTTCGTCGCGGGTGTGCTCGACGCGTCGAAGCGCACGGGGGCGGAGCGGGACATCGTGGCGCCCACGCGTTGTCCGTCGTGCGGGGAGCCGCTGACCGAGCAGGGCAACAGCCGGGAACTGTTCTGCACCAACGTCGCCTGCCCGGCCCAGACCGTGCGGCGGCTGATCCACTGGGCGTCGCGCGCGGCGGCGGACATCGACGCGATCGGGGGCGTGTGGATCGAACGGCTGGCCGAAGCGGGGATCCTGGAGCACCCGTCGGACTTCTACCGGCTGACGAAGGAGCGGCTGCTGGAGTTCGACCGCATCGGCGAGGTCTCGGCCACGCGCATGATCGAGTCGATCGACGCGAGCCGCCGGGTCGGGCTGCGCCGGGCGCTGATCGGCCTTGCGATCCCGATGGCGTCCGAAGGTACGGCCGCGCGGTTGTGCCGGGCCGGGTTCGCTTCGCTGGAGCTGGTGGCCGAAGCCGGCGTCGACGGGCTCGTGGCCGTGGAGGACATCGGGCCGAAGGTCGCCGCCTCGCTGATCGAGCACCTCACCCGCCTCAGACCCGAACTCGACCGGCTGCGGCAGCGCGGCGTGTCCCTGGACGTGCTCGAGGAGGACCTCCCGCCGGCCGTCGTCGCGGGTGCGCCCCTGGCCGGCAAGACGGTCGTGATCACCGGCGCGATCAGCGACCCGCGTTCCGGGGAGAAAGTCGCCCGCCCAACCTTCCAGCGGCTGTGCGAAACGGCGGGCGCCACCACCGCGGCGTCGGTCTCGGCGAGCACCGACCTGCTCATCACGGGCGCCGACGTCGGGGCGAGCAAGCTCACCAAGGCCGAGAAGCTCGGCGTCGAGGTCGTGGACCAGAGCGTGATCTGGGAACAGCTGATCGCCGCCGGCGTCGTCTGACCCAGCGCGATGCTTCACGATCCGCCGGGTGCTCGGCCGGCCGAGGGCGGTGCGGCGCGGGGATGGAGCTGAGTCCAGGCGAGCAACGCCACCAGCCCGGTCAACCCGAACACGGCGGCCAGCCCGATGGCGGACGCCGCGGCGCCGGCGAGCGGTGACGCGGCCGTCTGGCCGGCGCCGAGCCCGAGGAAGGACCACGTGACGCCGCGGGCGGGCCGCGCGGGGAAGACGCGGGAGGCCCACAGGATGCACAACCCGGTCAGCGCCAGGTAGGTGACGCCGAAGAGCGCGCTGGACACCAGTGCCGCGGGAAGTCCCGGATCCGGCAGGGCGAGGAGGACGATGCCGGCCGCGGCGAGCGTCCACGTCGCCAGGTTGGTGGGGCGCAACCCGATGCGTTCGGCGACCCGGCCCGCCGAACCGCCGAGCAGCCCCGCGACGCCGATGGCGAACCAGCACCAGGTCGCGGCGGCCGGGCTGAGACCGGATTCGGTGAGCCGGGAGCTGGAAAACGTCCAGTAGGGCGCGCTCGTCACCCCGATGAGGACGGAGTTGAGCACCAGCGGCAGCACGCCGCGAGCCGAGCCGGTGACCACTTCGGCGGGTTCGGTTCGCGGCAGGGCCCGCCAGGCGATCAGCGTCAGCACCCCGCCCAGCACGGCGAACGTCGCCCAGATCGCGGGCCAGCCGAAGACGAGCAGGGGAGTGAACGCCGACGCCGCGAGACCCAGCCCGGTGCCGGTGTTGGCCCAGGTCTGCGCCCGGGCACGGACGCGGCGGCCGACGGTCTCGCCGATGACCTGGGCGACACCGGGTGACACGAGCCCCGCGCTGCCACCGGCGATGACGATCCCGGCTCCGAACACCGCGACGTTCGGGGCCAGGGCCATGAGCGCGAGCCCCGCGGTGGCCGCGGCTCCGGCCAGCAGCACCGTGCCGCGCGCGGACCGTGCCGACGTTTTCGGCGACACGAGCAGCCCGAGGCCGTACCCGGCGGTCGACAGGCCGCCGAGCACACCTACGGAGACGGGCGTGAGCCCGAACGTGGCGCTGAACCGCGGCACGAAGGGCCCGTAGGCGTAGCGCGCGAACCCGTAGCACAGGGCGATCACGCCCGCGCCGGCCGCGGCGGTGGACCACCACCTGCCCGTCTTCTCCTTCGCCTTCGTCACCATGCCGCCCACCAAACAGACAGGTCTGTCTGTTGTCAAGCCATGGTACGATCACTGCAGTTCACCAACTAGACTGATCGGTACGGAGGCGACGTGGCCAGGACTCGCCCGGGCGACGCGGGAGCGAAGGTGCTCAAGGCCGCGTCGGCGCTGTTCTACCGCGACGGCATCCACGCGGTCGGCGTCGACACGGTCGCGGCCGAGGCCGGCGTGACGAAGGCGGCGCTGTACGGCAACTTCGGGTCGAAGAGCCGCCTGGTCGTCGCCTACCTGCGTGAGCGCGACCGCCGGTGGCAGGAGCAGATCGACGCCATCACGGCTGAGCACGACGACCCCCGTGAGCGCGTGCTGGCGGTGTTCGACGCGTACGAAGCCTGGCTGTCGCGCGACGGGTACCGCGGCTGTGCGTTCCTCAACGCGTCCGCCGAGTTCCCCGATCCCGCGGACCCGGTCCGGGAAGTGGTCCGCCACCACAAGACCGCGCTGCACGGCTACCTGGAAACCCAGCTCAAGCGACTTGGCTCGGACCGCGCGGAGGAGCTGATGCTCCTGCTCGAAGGCGCGACCGTCAGGTCGGTGGTTTCCCAGGACGCCCAGCCGTTCCGGGCGGCGAAGCGGCTCGCGGAAACGCTGATCGCCTGACGGAGAAGTCCACGTCGTCCGTCCTTTGTAGACGATTTTGTGGTGTCGAGCGTTCGGGTAGCCGGGATCGCTTGGTTCGTGGGAGAGACCCACCTGAGTCATGATCAGACCTTGGCCTCGGCGTGCGTCCGGATTTCGGTCAGCCATTCGCGGTCGGTGGGGACGGTCAGGGCGCCCGCAGGGTGCCGTCGTCGCTGCGTCCAGGCGGCCGGCTCAACAGTTCGAGGGTGTGTGTCGCAACCCGCTCGGCGGGGGAGGTTCCCTCGAGCGCAGGCACGTCGCGGCGAGCGGAGTGCAGCCAGGACCGGCGGATGAGACTCCGGGCGCCGGTCATCCGGTCCGACGGCCGGACCGGGGTTAGTCTCGACGGGTGACCGTGGGCCGGGTGCTCCCGGCGCCACCAGCCGCCGCGATTTCGCGCGGGGGCGGAAGGGACCACAGCATGGGTTCCGCATCGCCGGTCAGCGTCACGACCGTTCGGACACCGGCGGGGCTCGTCGCGCGGGTCAGTGGCGAGCTCGACGGGGGTACCGCGACCGAAAGCGTCCGGCTGTTGTTCGCCGGCGCGGACGTGCTGCCCGCGCCGGAGCTGGTGGTCCTCGACCTCACCGCGCTGTCCATGCTCAGCGCGGCGGGACTGCGCGCGCTGCTGCGCTTCGCGCGCGACTTCCGCGAGCGGGGCGTGCGCATCCACCTCGTGTGCCCCGACGACAGCGTCACCCGCCGGGTCCTGAACGCCGTGAGCGTCGGCGAGAGCATCCCCGTGTTCGCCACGGTCGACCAGGCCCTGAACGGCAGTCCCGCGTAACCGGCGCCGCCTCGACCACCGAACGAGCCTGGTGACTTCCACCGGCACTGCCACGGGGTGGCGGCGCGCTCGCACCCCGTAGCCGGTGGAGATCGCGTGCGACAGTCTCGAACGCGCCGGGTGCGGGGTGCCCGGGCGTCCGCCCATGCCGAAGGCCGTCGACACCGGCCCTGCCGGCGCCGACCATTCCTGCCTGAGAAATGCAGGAAAAGCAGCCGAGAGCACCCCTGAGGGCGGGGGCGCAGTCCCAGCTTCAGCGTAAGCCGGGGTGTGATTCACGGAGCCTCGGCAAGATCCCTCCAGGAGTCCGGAATGTTCTGTCGACGTGGCTCAATGGCTCTCGCGGTGGTGCTCATCGGTGGCACCCTCGCCGCCTGCGGGGCCGGTGAGCCGAAAGCCTCCGCGGGATTGTCGGGAAACGCACTCGAGGCGTGCGTCGCGAAGGCGGCCGAGTTGAAGAAGTCCAAGCTCGCCGAGCCGCCGCTGAAGGTGCTCGCGCCGTTCGAAATGTCGAAGAACAAAGGCAAGTCGATCTGGATCATCAACGCCGCGCGCGTGCCGTTGCTGCAACGGGTGTCGGACGGTGCGCAGGCCGCCGCGAGCGCGGCCGGGATGTCCGTGAAAATCGTCTACGGAGACGGTTCCACCAACTCGGCACAGGCGGCGATGCAGCAGGCCATCGCGCAGGGCGCCGACGGCATCGCGCTCGTGGCGGTCGATCCCGGCACGATCCAGGCTTCGGTCGACCAGGCTTCGAAGGCCGGCATCGTCGTGACCGACGTCGGCAACCGCAGCGTCCAGGATTCCCTGCGTCCCGGTGTCGCCGGTCAGCTGGGCTACGACGTGCCCGCCGAGATGGCGGCGATGGCCGGCTGGATCATGGTCGACTCGAAGTGCTCCGCGAACACCCTGATGTACTCGCCCTCGGCGCTGTCCATCACCTCCGCCGGAGCCAAGGCCTTCCAGGCCGAGTACCGGGAACTCTGCCCGGACTGCGCTTTCGAGCTGAAAGATCTCGATTACGGAAACTTCGCGAGCACGCTGACCGCCGAGGTGCAGACGGATCTGCGGCGCAACCCGGATCTCGACTACATCTTCGCGATCATCGGCTCGTCGGTCCCCGAGGTCGACGCTGGGCTGCGCGGAAACGACCACGTCCGGGTGCTCACGCACGACGGCCTCGACGACAACCTCGACGGGCTGCGCAAGGGAAACACGCACGTGGTCGCCGACTTCGCTTTCGCGCCGAACGAAGCCATCGGCTGGCAGGTGATCGACCAGCAGGGCCGGCTCATGCTCGGGGAGAAGGACGCCGTCACCCTCACCATTCCCACGCGCATGGTCGATGCGAGCGACATCGGCGCCACCAACGGCGACATCTGGCCGAGCTTCACCCGGGCTCAGCAGGCGTACACGGCGGCGTGGAAATAGCGGTCGATCGACGACGGGAAAGGTGCCGGAAATGGTGAAGAGAAGCAGCGGTTCGCTTCGGCGCAGAACCGCACCGGGATTCGTGGCGATCACCGTCGCGCTGGGACTCGCCGGCTGCGGTGCGGGCGAACGCGACAGCGCGGTCACGATGTCCGACCAGGCTCGTACTTCGTGTGTTTCGAATGCCGGGCGCCTGCGCGACTCGATGCTGAAGGAACCGAAGCTGAAGATGCTCGGTCCGTTCGGCATGTCGTCGGCCGCCGGCAAGTCGTTGTGGATCATCAACGCCGCGCGGGTGCCGTTCCTCCAGGGGATCTCCGACGGAGCCGCCGCGGCGGCGAAGGCGGCCGGGATGGAGGTCAAGGTCGTCTACGGCGACGGCACGACCAACTCGGCCCAAGCGGCGGTCCAGCAGGCGATCGCGCAGGGCGCCGACGGGATCGCGCTCGTGGTGGTCGACCCCACGACCATCCGGCACTGGCTGCCGCCGCGGTGCAGGAACGCATCGCGCTGCTGACGGCCGGCTGATCCGGCTTCCCAGCCCTGCTTCGTCGACCCCGTGTCCCATGTGGACACACGTCGGCGGGATCCGTACTCCCTGACCCCCTGAACTGCTCCTCGGAAGTTGTCACCTTGTGTCGCCGATCGAAATAGTTGACGCCAACTAGTTGACTCTGACTAGTCGATACTGGATAGTTGCCGTACGGACCGGAACGGACTGCGGAGGACGAGATGGCGACCCGGCGGAAGGTGTCCAACCTGCTCGGCCTGGCGGTGATGGCGTACCTGAGCCGGCAGCCGATGCACCCCTACGAGCTGGGGCGGACCCTGAAGTCGAACGGCGATGAGCGGTCCATCAAGTACAACCACGGCTCGCTCTACATGGTCGTGCAGCAGCTGGCCAAGGCGGGGTTCGTCGCCCCGCGGGAAACCGAGCGGGACGGCTCCCGGCCGGAGCGCACGGTCTACGCGCTCACCGACGCGGGCCGGGCCGAACTGCGCGACTGGCTGTGTGAGCTGATCGAGCAGCCGCAACGCGAGTACCCGAGCTTCATCACCGCGTTGTCGCTGGTCGCCGGTCTGCCGCCGAGCGAGGTCGTGCCGCGGCTGCGCATCCGGGCGGACGCGCTGGGCGAGCAGCTCGCCGAGGCGCAGGGCGTCATCGACCGCTCGCTGGCCGAGGGGGTCAGCCGGCTGTTCCTGATCGAGGAGGAGTTCCGGGTCGCGATGCTGACCACGGAGCTGGACTTCGTCCGGCGGTTCATCGAGGAAATCAACCAGCCCGACGGCTACGGCCGGATGTGGCGCGAGTTCCACGAGGAGAAGTGACATGACCGGCAAGGTGACGACGGCCCTGATCATCGGCGGCGGGATCGCGGGCCCGGTGGCCGCGATGGCCCTGCAACGGGCCGGGATCGAAGCGGCCGTCTACGAGGCTTACGCGCGGACGGCCGACGGGGTCGGCGCCGGCCTGTCGATCGCGCCCAACGGCCGGCGCGCGCTCGAGGTGCTCGGTGCCGGCCACGTGGTCGACGACATCGGCGTCCCGATGACGAGCATGGTGTTACGCAGCAGTACCGGCAAAAGATTGGCGACCTTCCCCGTCGAAGGGGCGCGCACGGTCGCGCGCGCCGAGCTGTACCGCAACGTTTACGACGAGGCCATCTCGCGCGGCATCCGGTACGAGCACGGCAAACGCCTGGTCCGCGCGGAGCAGGACGCCGACGGCGTGACCGCGCACTTCGCCGACGGCACCAGCGCCCGGGCGGACGTGCTCATCGGCGCTGACGGCATCCGCTCGACCGTGCGCACCCAGCTCGACCCGAACGCCCCGGAGCCGAGCTTCACCGGCCTCAACAGCGCCGGCGGCTGGGCCCGCGGCACCGGCCTGCCCTCCACCCACGGCGAGACGCACATGGTGTTCGGCAAGCGCGCCTTCTTCGGTTACCAGGTCTTCGACGACGGCGACGCCCTCTGGTGGATCAACCTGCCCAGCGCCGAACCCCTGACCGTCGCGCAGATGCAGCGGACGCCGAACGCCGAATGGCTGCGCCGCTTCCGCGAACTCGCGGCCGAAGACAACTCACCCGTCACGTCGATCATCGACGCCGTCACCCCGCAGGAACTGGTGCTCACCGCGGCGTCGGAATACCTCCCGCACGTTCCGACGTGGCACCGCGGCCGCATCACGCTCATCGGCGACGCGGCGCACGCCCCCTCGTCGAGCTCCGGCCAGGGCGCGTCCCTGTCCCTCGAGGACGCCGTGGAGCTGGCCCGCTGCCTGCGCGACCTCCCGACCGCGGCCGAAGCCTTCGCCGCGTTCGAATCCCTGCGCCGGCCGCGCATCGACCGCGTCATGAAAGACACCGAACGCACCAACAGCGGCAAAACGGCGAGCGCCTTCGGCCGCGTCCTGCGCGACCTGCTCTTCCCGGTGGCGATGAAGCTGTTCGCCAAACCGGAGAAGTCGGCCTGGCTGACCGGCTACGCGATCGACTGGAACGCCCCGGTCACCGCGGCACCGGTCGCCGCCTGACCGCCCGGGGGCCGGGCCTCGAACCGGGCCCCCAGGAATCCGACGCGTGGTCGATCACGCCGACCGCTCGGAGGAGTTCGGCAGTTCCTCAACGCACCGCGGGGGAGTTCAGCGCGGCAGCGCCTGGGCGAGCTGGGCGCGTGAGGTGACGCCGAGCTTGGCGAACACCTTGCGCAGGTGGTACTGCACGGTGTGGGCGCTGATGAACAGGCGGGTCGCGATCTCCGGGTTCGACAGGCCGTTGCGGGCCATGGCGGCGATCTGGGTTTCCTGGGCGGTCAGCTCGTCGAAGCGGCAGGCGTCGACGCGCTTGCGGACGGTGCTGCCCGCGGCGCGCAATTCGCGGGCAGCCCGGTCCGCGAAGGCGCCGATGCCCGTGGCCTCGAGCCGGGCGTAGGCGGTGCGCAGGTGCTCGCGCGCTTCGAGGTGCCGGCGTTCCCGGCGGAGCCATTCGCCGTACAGCAGGTGGGTGCGGGCGAGCTGGACGCGCATCCGCGTGCGGCCGAGGTGTTCGAGCGACTCGCGGTAGCGGTCCCCGGCTGCTTTTCCTTCGGCCAGCAAGGCTTCGCCGCGCACCTGAATCCCCAGAGCCCAGTCGCTGCCACAGACAGTCGTCATCGCGGCGAGACGGGCCTGAGCGTCGAGCGCGAGGTCGTGGTGGTCGCTGCGCACGGCAGCCTCGACCAGCTCGGGATACACCCAGATCAGCTGCCCGGGGTCGTGGTCGTATTCGACGGCGCGCAGCCCGGCTTCGAGCGCTTCGCCGTAGCGGCCCAGCCCGTTGCACAGCACCGCCGTGGCCCACTCGGCGAACGTGATGCCGACTCCCTCGCCGCGGTTCGTCACGTCGCCGACGGCGTCGCGGATCACGGTTCGCGCCACCGGTTCGTCGCCGCGGAACGCGGCCAGGGCCAGCGCGCCGTAGGGGGCGAGGTTGCTGCCCGTCAGCTCCTCGATGGCGCGGACCTCGTCGCTCAGCGATGCCGCGCCGACGAGGTCGCCGGAGAACAGCAGCAGGTACGAACGCGACGTCAGCGCGAGGGGGAGTTCGCTCAGTGCGCCGGTGTCCCGGGCTAGTCGGAGGTGCCGGGCCGACAGCGTGTCCCACGCGCCGTCGTCCCAGATCCGCAGCGCGACGATGCTCGCCAGGTACAGCCAGTGCAGCTCTTCCTCGACGGTCAGGCCGGCTCCGAACTCCCGCACGGCTTCACGGAGAACGGGGAGCCCGGCCGCGTAGCCGTGGTTGACGGTCGCCGCCACGCCGTCGAGCAGGAGGTCGGGCCCGCGCCGGTCGTCTCGCGACGGCGGCGCGTCGCCCGCGGCCCGCGCGACTTCCAGCAGGTCCCCGCCGCGTCCCGCGAGGCGCCCGGCGAAGATCGCGGCGAGCAGCGCGTCGAGGTAGGTCGCCCGCGACAGGCCTGGGTCGACGGATTCCAACCGCCGAGCCGCGTTCACCAGCAAGAGGGGCGCGTCGCTGCCGCGATTCGTGACGAAGGCCAGCCGCGCCCGGACGAGGTCGGCCTGCGCCTGCTGGAAGTCGTTCGCCGGCCCGGCCTCGGCGAGGACGAGCAGGTCGACGGTCGCGTCGAGCGCGCCGGCCGCCAGTTCGGCCTGAGCCGCGGACAGCGCTCGATCCACCCGTCGTTCAGGGCCGGGAGTCAGGGTGGCCGCCTGCTGCAGGAACGCGGCCGCCGCGGCGAGGCCGGCGCGGGCCTTCGCGCGATCCGCCGACTGCGCCAGTTCGGCGGCCACCTCTTCGTCGGGTCCGGGAACGGCCCGCGCGCGGTGCCAGGCGCGGCGGTCGGGGTCGGCCCGTGGGTCGGTGACTTCGGCGAGCGCGCGGTGCACGCGGAGCCGGTCGGCCGGCGGCGCGCAGTGGTAGACCGCGGAACGCGCGAGGGGGTGGCGGAACCGGATCCGCGCACCGAAGTCGGCCAGCCCCGCTTCGTGCGCCGTTGTCGCCGCGCCGGTTTCGATCCCGAGCCCGGCGACCGCGCGGTAGACGAGCGAAGGATCACCGGACGGGTCGCTCGCCGCGGTGAGCAGCACGAGCCGGGCTGGCTCGGCGAGTGCGCGGTACCGCCGGCCGAACGCCTCCTCGACGCTGCCCGGCAACGGTGTCGCGCCCGGGAGCCCGAACCCGCCGGCCAGCTCGGCCGGAGTCAGGCTGAGGGGAAGTTCGAGGAGCGCGAGCGGGTTTCCGTCGGTCTCGGCCACGAGCTGATCGCGCACCCGGGCGTCGATCGGGCCCGGGAGCACGTCGTCGAGCAACGCCCGGGCGTCGGCGGGGCGCAGGCCGTCGACGCGCAGGCGGGGCAGCGCGGCGAGGTCGCGGCCGGCCTCGCGGGTCGCGAACACCAGGCCGACGGCTTCGGCGCCCAGCCGTCGCGCGACGAAAGCGAGGATCTGCGCCGAGGTCCGGTCGAGCCACTGCTGGTCGTCGATGAGGCAGAGCAACGGCCGGTGGTCGGCGGCCGCGGAGAACAGGCTCAGCACGGCGAGGCTCACCAGCAGCCGGTCGGGCGCCGGCCCGGCGCTGATCCCGAACACCGCGCCCAGTGCCGCGCGTTGCGGTTCCGCCAGCTCGCCGAGGTGGCCGAGCAACGGTGCGCACACCTGGTGCAGCCCGGCGTACGCGACTTCCATTTCCGCCTGGACACCGCCGCCCGGCACCACTCGGCAACCCGGCGCACCGGCGAGGTGCTCCAGCAACGCGGTCTTGCCGATACCGGGTTCGCCGTGCACCACCAGGGTGCGGCTCCGGCCCGCGCGAACGTCGTTCACCAGTGCGTCGAGCACTGCGCATTCGGCGCGCCGGCCGATCAGTCCCGCTCCGCGCCGCGCACCGGACGTGTCCGACGGCATCCGCACCGGGACACGGTACCTCGCCGGATGGCTGGCCACTGGCGGATGCGGCCTGGGTGGCCCGGGAAGCAGAGTGGACCGTGCACCGATGTCGGAAGGAGCGAATCGATGGGCCTGTCCTGGCAGCAAGGGCCGCTCGCGCCGGGCTCGGCCGGGCGCTTCCTCGTCCTGGATCCGCTGCCCGAACGGATACCGTTCGCCGAGCCGCCGCTCGACCTGACTCTCGACGAGGCGCCGTGATGTCCGCGAGGGTGTTGTCGGTCAACGTCGGGATGCCGGAGGACGTGTCCTGGCGGGGCAGGACTGTCCACACGGGAGTGTGGAAGCGTCCGGTCGAGGGGCCGGCGATGGTGCGGCGGCTCAACATCGACGGGGACGGGCAGGGGGACACGGCCGGGCACGGTGGTGAGCAGCGGGCGGTGTTCGTGTACCAGCTCGGGGCGTATCGGCATTGGGAGCGGCATTTCGGCCGGGCGGGGCTGGAGTTCGGGTCGTTCGGGGAGAACTTCACGGTCGAGGGCCTGGCCGATGACGAGGTGTGCATCGGGGATCGGTATCGCATCGGTGAGGCCGAGTTCGAGGTGACGCAGCCGCGGGTGACGTGTTATCGCGTCGGTCTGCGGATGGGGGAGCCGCAGTTGCCGGCGTTGCTGGTGGCTCACCACCGGCCCGGGTTCTACTTCCGGGTGCTGTGGGAAGGGCACGTCGCGGCCGGTGATGAGATCGTGAAGACCCGCACCGGACCCGGTGCGCTGAGCGTTGCGGACACCGACGCGTTGTTGTACTTGCCCGGCAAGGACACCGGAAAGCTGCGCGTCGCGGCGGGGATTCCGGCGCTGAGCCCGGGGTGGCGGCAGTCGTTCGAAGACCTGCTGGCCGCCGGCTCCGAGCCGGCCGGGCCCGCGTGGGACGGGTTCCGGCGGCTGCGGGTCACCTCGGTGGAACCGGAGAGCGCCACGGTGTCGTCGGTCTACCTCGACGCCGAGGACGGCAGTGTGCTGCCCGCGGCGCGCCCGGGCCAGTACCTCACGGTCCGCGTCGCCGGGGCCGCTGAACCGGCGCCGGTGCGCAGTTACTCGCTCTCGTCCGAGCCGGGGTCGGACGGTTACCGGATCAGCGTCAAACGCGAGGGCGTGGCGAGCACCTTCCTCACGACCCGGGTGCCGGCCGGAGCGGAGCTGGACGTCGCGGCTCCTCGCGGCGACTTCGTGCTCCGCGACGGCACCGGCCCGGTGTTGTTGGTGTCGGCGGGCATCGGTGTCACGCCGGTGCTGGCGATGCTGTACGACCTCGCCGCGCGCGGCAGTTCACGCGAGGTGTGGTGGATCCACGGCGCGCGCGGGCCGGGGGAGCACCCGCTGGCCGACGAAGCGTCCGAACTGGTGGCCTCCCTGCGACAGGGCTGCTCACACGTGTTCTACAGCCGCGCGACGGAGGCCGAACGCGGGCTGGTCGGTGCCCGCGAGGGACGGCTCACGAAGGACGCGCTGGCCGAGCTCGCCATCCCGGCCGACGCGACCGCCTACGTCTGTGGGCCGGCCCCGTTCATGAGCGACATGACCGCCGCGCTGACCGCGGCCGGGCTCGACGCCGCCCGCATCCACACCGAACTGTTCACCGCCCTTGACGCCATCAACCCCGGGCTGGTCGGACAGGCCACCCGCCCGCCGCACCCGCCGGCCGGACCGCCCGGCACCGGACCGGTCGTGACCTTCGCCCGCAGCGGCGTCGCCGCCCCGTTCCCCGGCGGCAGCCTGCTGGACTTCGCCGAAGCCTGCGACGTGCCCGCCCGCTGGAGCTGCCGCACCGGCGTCTGCCAGACCTGCCTCACCCCTGTGCTCTCGGGCGCCGTCGACTACGCGCCGGCACCGCTGGAGCCACCGGCCGCGGGCCAGGCGCTGCTGTGCTGCTCCACCCCGCGCGCCGACCTCGTCCTGGACATGTGAAAGCCCCGGCGCGAGCAGGATTCGTTGCACCGACGAGGCTTCCGGACAGCTCACGACGTCCCCAGCGTCTCCCGCACGTCGCCGCACACCTGCTGCAGGAGGGCGGCGATGCGGTCGATGTCGGTGACGGCGAAGCGGGCCGTGGGCACGGCGACGACGAGTGCGGCGTGCTGGGTGTCGACGTGCCCGATGGAGGCGCCGATCGCGGTGACGCCCGGCTCGCTCTCGTCGTGGTTGACGCCGAAGTGCTTGCGGCGCACGGCGCCGAGCGACTTGCGCAAGGCGGCGACGTTGTGGATCTTCTCGCCCGGCCACGGCGTCAGCCCGTCGGCGTGCAGCGCCGCGAGCTCCGCCGGTTCGAGTTCGGCGAGCATCGCCTTGCCGCCGGAGGTGCAGTACGCCGGCATCCGCGCCCCGGTGCGCAGGCCCACCCGCAACGGCCGGCGGCTTTCGATCCCGTCGACGAACCGGACGTCGGGCCCGCTGCGGACCATGAGGTGCACGGTCTCGCCGACCTGCTCGTAGAGCCGCTCCAGGTACGGGCGGACGCGATCGGTCAGCGGTGGCGCGGCACCGGCGGCCAACCGGGTCAGCTCCGGGCCGGGGCTGTACTTGCGCTTGTCGCTGCGGACGGCGAAACCCCGGTGGCACAACGTCGACAGCAGCCGGTGCGCGGTCGAGGCCGCCACGTCCAGTTCCCGGGCCGCGTCGGTCACCGTCACCTGGCGCCGCTCCGCGAGCAGGGTCAGCAACGTCAGCGCCCGGTCCACCGTCTCGATGCGGTAGGCGTCGTTATTCCGCTCCACAGAAAAACCGTACGTCGACTTTGCCTTCAGCGGAAGTTTCTCTTTAGGCTCGCCCGGGAGCGCAGCTGACCCCGGGAGGAACCATGACGCCGGAGACGGACCAGGCGGTCGAGCACGGCACCGTCGTGAACGAGATGGGCCAGGACGACAGCCCTGAGCTGGCCGGGCTGTACGAGGATTTCGAGTCCGCTCATCTCATTCCGTTGTGGACGCAGATCGACGACCTGATGCCGATGCACCCCCGGCCGAAGGCGGTCCCGCACGTGTGGCGTTGGTCGGCGCTGTACCCGCTGGCGCAGCGGGCGGGGGATCTGGTGCCGGTCGGGCGGGGTGGCGAGCGGCGGGCGATCGCGCTGGCGAACCCCGGGTTGCCCGGCCGTGCCTACACCACGCCGACCTTGTGGACGGCCATCCAGTACCTCGGTCCGAAGGAGACCGCGCCCGAGCACCGGCATTCGCAGAACGCGTTCCGGTTCGTGGTGGAGGGTGAGGGGGTCTGGACGGTCGTCGACGGGGACCCGGTCCGGATGTCGCGCGGCGACTTCCTGCTCACCCCCGGCTGGCACTTCCACGGGCACCACAACGAAACCGACCAGCCGATGGCGTGGATCGACGGGCTGGACATCCCGTTCTCCCACTACGCCGACGTCGGGTTCTTCGAGTTCGGCTCGGACCGGGTGACCGACGACGCCACGCCGAACTTTTCGCGCAGCGAGCGGCTCTGGGGTCATCCCGGTCTGCGGCCGCTGTCGGGCCTGCAGAACACCGTCTCCTCACCGATCGGCGCCTACCGGTGGGAACACACCGACGCCGCCCTGACCGAGCAGCTGCTGCTCGAGGACGAGGGCCGGCCGGCCACCGTCGAGCAGGGCCACGCCGCCGTGCGCTACGTCAACCCGACGACCGGTGGCGACGTGATGCCGACCATCCGCGCGGAGTTCCACCGGCTGCGCGCCGGTACGGCGACTCCGGCGCGGCGCGAGGTCGGCTCCTGCGTGTTCCAGGTCTTCGAGGGCCGTGGCCACGTGGTGCTCGAGGGCACCGAGCACAGCCTGGACAAGGGCGACCTGTTCGTCGTGCCGTCCTGGGTTTCGTGGTCGCTGCGGGCGGAGACGCCGTTCGACCTGTTCCGCTTCTCGGACGCTCCGATCATGGAGCGTCTGCACTTCAACCGGACCCACCTCGAAGGAGCACCCCAGTGAAGCTGGCGACCATCCGCCTCGGCGGGACGACCACGGCCGTGCGGGTCGAGGGCGGTACGGCGATCGAGACCGGCTTCGCCGACGTCGGCGCGCTCCTGCGCGAGGGTGGGCTCGAGGCCGCCGCGGCCGCCGACGGTGCCCGGCACGAGCTCGCCGGCGCCGACCTGGCGCCGGTGGTGCCGGGCCCGGGCAAGATCGTGTGCGTGGGGCTGAACTACCGCAACCACATCCTGGAGATGGGCCGCGAGTTGCCCGAGTTCCCGACGTTGTTCGCCAAGTACCCCGAGGCGTTGATCGGGCCGCGCGACGAGATCCGGTTGCCGCCCGAGTCGGATGCGGTGGACTGGGAGGGCGAACTCGCCGTCGTCATCGGCTCGCGCGTGCGCCGCGCGTCGGCCGAGGAGGCGCGGGCGGCGATCGCCGGGTATTCGGTGCTCAACGACGTCACCATGCGCGACTACCAGTACCGCACGGCGCAGTGGTTCCAGGGCAAGACGTGGGAGAACAGCACGCCGCTGGGTCCGGTGCTGGTCACCCCGGACGAGCTGCCCGCCGACGCGCAGCTGGTGACTTCCCTCGACGGCGAGGAACTGCAGCGCACCCCCGTGGACGACCTCGTGTTCGGCGCCGTGGAGCTGGTGCGCTACATCTCGACGATCGTCACGCTGCAGCCCGGCGACGTCATCGCGACGGGCACCCCCGGCGGGGTGGGCCACGCGCGGAAACCACCGCGGTACCTCGCGCCGGGGCAGACGCTGACCACCCGCGTCGACGGGATCGGCGAGCTGGTCAACGCGGTGGCAGAGGAGAAGGTGGCCGGCGCGGCATGAGCGTCACCCCGGAGGAAGCGGCGCGGGCGGCCCTGCGGGAACGGCAGGGCCCGGGCGCGCGGTACGACTCACCCCACGCGCCCGGCCGGGAGCTGCGCTGGGCCCGCCGGGGGACCGCCTACTTCGCCCGCAAGCTCGGCGAGCTCTCCGACGCCGAGCTCGACCGGCCGAGCCTGCTGCCGGGCTGGTCCCGGCGGCACGTGATCGCCCACGTCGGCTACAACGCCCGCGCCCTGACCCGGCTGCTGGCGTGGGCGCGCAGCGGCGTCGAGACCCCGATGTACTCCTCGCCGCGGCAACGGGCAGCCGAGATCGAAGCCGGTGCCACCCTGCCGGCCCGGGCGTTGCGCAGCCTCTTCGCCCACGCCGCGACCCACCTCGACGTCGAGTGGCGCGACCTGCCCGACACCGCCTGGGACGCCGAAATCCGCACGGCACAAGGAAGACTGGTGCCCGCGCGCGAGACCGCGTGGATGCGCACCCGCGAGGTCTGGCTGCACGCCCTCGACCTCGACCACGGCGGCAGCCCCCGCGACTTCCCGCCCGAACTGCTCGACGCGGTGCTGGCCGACGTGCTGGGGGCCTGGCAGCGGCGGCAGGAACCGGTGCACCTGGTCCTCGCCGCACCCGGCCGCCAGCCCCTCACCATCGGCGACGGCGGACCCGTGGTGTCGGGTGCCGTCCCCGAACTCGTCCGCTGGCTGACGGGCCGGGGGAGCGCCGGGGTGAGTGCGGACAGCGCCTTGCCCGCCCTTCCCCGCTGGTTTTGACCGGCGGCTACTCCGGCTCGTTCGCGCTGTCACCCTCCATCGCCCGCCGGAGGGTGCTCAGCGCGGCCAGCGCCGACGCGATGTCCTCCTCGCTCAGCGACTCCAGCGAGCAGAACGACGTCGAGATCCGGCGCATGGCGTCGTCGGCGACCTCCCGGCCGCGGGGCAGCAGCCGGATGAGCACGCCGCGCAGCTGTGCGGGATCGGCCACGCGCTCGACCATGCCGAGATCCGCGAGCCGGTCCACCTGTTTGCTCACCGCGCCGGAGGTGACCAGCAGCTGCCGGAACAACGTCGTCGGACTCAGGGCGTACGCCGGACCGGAACGGCGCAGCGCCAGCAGAATCCGTAAATCGCCCGTGCCCATCCCGTAGCTCCGGCTGATCGCGCTGAAGCCCCGGTCGACGTGCAGCGCGAGCCGTTGCAGTGTCCCGGCGACCAGGAACGGGCCCAGGTCGAGGTCGGGCAGTTCCCGGGCCCACCGGCGCGCCAGGTCGTCGACGGATGGCCCCGGCTCGGCCTGGGGCAGCGAGCTGGTGGCAGGCGTGGTGGGGGGCGTCGTGGACAAGCCGGCACCTTTCCGTTGTTTGACCGCGTTCCCATCCTAGGTTACCTTCCTTGGAAGCTTACTTCCACGGAAGTCTGCTGGTCGGACTCGTTCGCGCGACAAAGGAGTCCTGATGACGACCAAGAACATCTCCCTCACCGGCGAAGCGTTGCCGATCGCGTCTGTCGACAACGCGCTGCGGACGCTGACACTGCTCGGGGAGAAGCAGAACCTGCGGGTCATGGACGTGGCGGCCTATCTGGGCGTCGCACGGTCGACCGCGCACCGGCTGCTGACGGCCATGCTGCAGCGGGGGTTCGTCGTGCAGGACGCGCGCAAGATCTACCGGCCCGGCCCCGCTTTCACCCGGCTCGGCCGGCCCGGCGTGGTCCGGCCCGGGCTGACGGAGCTCGTCCGGCCCAGCCTGGTCGAGCTCAGTGAACGCGTCGGAGAGACGTGCCACCTCGGGGTGCTCGAGGGCAACGGAACGCGGTTCGTCGACTGCGCCAAGGCCCCCGGGTCGCACCGGGTCGGCTCCCGCGTGGGCATGTTGATGCCGGCGCACAGCAATTCGATCGGCCGGGCGCTGCTCGCCGAGCTGTCACCGGCCGCGTTCCAGGCGCTCTATCCGCGAGGGCTCCCCGCGCCGCGCGGCTCCGAGATCGCGCGCAGGGCAGACCTCCAGCGCGCGCTGGCCGTCGTGCGCCAGCAGGGTTACGCCCTCAACTTCGAGGAGAGCGGCCCCGGGATCGTGGCCGTGGGGACGTGCGTTCGCGACGACGCGGGTCAAGCGGTGGCGGGGATCGCCGTCGCGTGTGCGTCGAGCGGGTGGACGGCGCACCGGCTTCCGTCGTTCGTCGAAGCGCTGTCGCTGGCAGCCGAGCGGGTTCGGCGCGAATGGGGTGCCGCTCGGAGCGAGCCGGTTCCCGGCGCCGTTGCCGGGTGAACCGGACCCGGTGGGACCGGCACTCGCCGGCCCGACCGGTGTTCGTCAGCGCGCTCGCAACGCTTCGTGCGAGTAGCCGGCGACGTCGCGGTAGCGGTTGAGCACCGCGGCGAGATCGTCGGTGCTGATCACGTCTTCGATGCGGTCGAACGGTTGGTCCCCGGTCCGTTCGTAGACCTCGCGCAGGATCGCGTCCGGCGGGTTGGTGCGGTTGAGGCGGACGACTTCGCCGGTCGCTTCGCGTCGTTCGGTGTCGTAGGCGGCCAGGGCCCGCACCGGGTCGTCGATCTCGACGAGCCGGTCGGTGAGCGCGCGGGTGTCGAGGATGGCCTGGCCGGCGCCGTTGGATCCCCGGGGAACCATGGGGTGGGCCGCGTCGCCGAGCAGGGTGACGCGACCGAAGCTCCAGCGCTCGAGCGGTTCCTGGTCGACCATGGGGTATTCGAGGACGCGGTCGGCGCCGCGGATCAGCTCGGGCACGTCGAGCCAATCGAAGCGCCAGCCGGCGAACGGCGCGAGCACGTCGTCCAGCGCCCCTTCGCGGTTCCAGTCGCGGTCGCTGCGCTGCGGGGTCTCGAGTTCGGCCACCCAGTTGACGAGCTGCCGGCCGCTGCCGTCGACGTTGTCGCGGATCGGGTAGACGACCATCTTGCCGGTGGCGAGCCAGCCGGCGCGGACCATGCTGGCACCGCTGAGGAAGGGCTCCGACAGAGTGGTTCCGCGCCACATCGTGTAGCCGGAGTACCGCAGGCCCTCCTCGCCGGGGTGCAGCTGCTTGCGGACGACCGAGTGCACGCCGTCGCAGCCGATCAGCACGTCGGCGCGGGTGCGGGTGGTCCCGGCGGGAGTCTCTACGGCGGCGGTGACCCCGTGGCCGTCCTGCTCGAAGCCGGTCAGGCGGTGGCCGAGGGCGATCGCGTCGGGCCCGAGCCGATCGCGGACGGCGTCGGCCAGCAGCAGCTGCAGATCACCGCGGTGGATGGAGTACTGGGGCCAGCCGTAGCCCGCTGACGTGCCGGCGGGCTCGGCGTAGATGAGCTGGCCGAACCGGTTGTAGAACACGGATTCGCGGGTCCGCACGCCCGCGGCGTCCAGAGCGGGACCGAGGCCGAGCCGGTGCAGCTCCCGCGCCGCGTGCGGCAGGATGTTGATGCCGACGCCCAGCGGGGCGAGCTGCGGTGCCGCTTCGAGAACGCGGCACGGGATGCCGGCCCGGTGCAGTTGCAGGGCCAGGGTCAGCCCGCCGATGCCGGCGCCGGCCAGCAGGACGTCAGGGCGGTTCTGCACGGGTGTTCTCCTCGGATGAGGCCGGTCAGGCCGGCGTGATGCGGACGGGCAGGGACGCCCAGCCGCGCAAGGTGTTGTTGAGCAGGCGTTCGGGTTCGCCGTCGAGCTCCACGGCGGCGACCCGGGTGGCGAAGGTGGTGAGCAGGACGTCCGCTTCGAGACGCGCGATGGGCGCGCCGACGCACTGGTGGATGCCACGGCCGAACCCGACGTGACCGCCGGCGTTGCGGGTGAGGTCGAAGTCGCCGGCGGTGTCACCCCAGCGTTCGGGGTCGCGGTTGGCGGCGCCGAGGACGAGCATCATCTTCTGTCCTTCGTGGACGCGAATGCCGCCGATCTCCGTGTCGCGGGCCGGGGTGCGGAAGATCTGGCGGACCGTGGTGTCCACGCGCAGGGCTTCGTCGAACGCGAACTTTCCGCGACTGGGCCGGGCCCGCAGCAGCGCCCACTGGTCCGGGTGGTGCACGAGCAGGGCGAGGGTGTTGGCCAGGCTGTGGATCGTGGTGTCGACGCCCGCACCCACCAGTGATCGCACGAGGTTCGGGGCCTGGGCCTCGGTCAGCTCGCCGCGGTCGACGGCGGCCCAGATCAGCGCGCCGAAGCTGTCGGGCGAGACGTTCTCTCGCAGGCAGCTGTCCCGCACCCAGCCGATCGCCGCGTCGACGTCGCCGAGGTCGCCGAGGACCCGGCGGGCACGTGGAGTGCGCGGGCCCATCGATTCGAACAGGAACACGCTGTAGCGCAACAGGTTGCCGCGACCTTCGTGCGGTGCTCCCATGACGGCGTCGGGCACCACCTTCACCGGGAACGCCTCGGCGAACTCCGTCTGCGCGTCGAAGCTCCGCAGGTCGAGCAGCCGGTCGACGAGCTCGTCGGCGGCCCGCTGGAACTGCTGCCGCAGCTTGCGCACGTGGCGGGGCGAGATGACCTCGGACATCACGGTGCGGATCGCGGTGTGGCCGGGCGGGTCGTTCTCCTGCAACAGCCCGGGTTCGCGGAACGGTTCGTCGCGGGCGAGATCGAGCACGCCGCCGCCGCGGCTGTTGACGAACAGCTCGGGGTCGTCGAACACGGCGCGGACGTCGCTGTCGCGGCCGAGCGCGACCAGGTCGAGGCCTTCGCTCTGCCGGACCCGGACGACCGGTCCGGCGGCGCGCAGCGCGCGGTGGAATCCGGCCGGATCACGCAGGACGTCGTCGGAGTAGGGGTCGAGGTCGAGCGAGGGGAGGGTGGCAGGCATGGCGTGTCCTACCTTCTTTGTTGGGTCTGAACTGGTCATTCGTAGGATCGGTGGGCCCTGGGGCTCCGGGTATGGCTTGCATGGCGTCGCCGTTGGCA